>CAZCJG010000341.1:0-5425 GCA_964498575.1 uncultured Anaerolineales bacterium
CGAGGACTTCATCCGTAACATGCTGGCCGGCGCGGGCGCGGTCGACGCGGCCCTGGTGGTCGTCGCCGCCGACGAGGGTCCGATGCCCCAGACGCGCGAGCACGTGGCGATCCTCGACCTGCTGGGGATCGCGCACGGCGTGGTCGCGCTGTCCAAGGCCGACTTGGTCGACGCCGACTGGCTGGCGCTGGTGGCCGACGAGGTGCGCGCGCTGCTCGCCCCGACCGGCCTCGCGGCCGCGCCGATCATCCCGACCAGCACGGTCGGCGGGCGCGGGCTGGAAGCGCTGCTCGCCGCCATCGAGGCCCAGGTCGCGGGTCTGCCGCCGGCTACCGATTTCGGCCGGCCACGCCTTTCCGTCGACCGGTCGTTCAGCCTGGCCGGCTTCGGCACCATCGTCACCGGCACCCTGCGCGACGGCGCGATCCGGCCGGGCGACGGGCTGGTGGTCCTGCCCGACGGCCTGCGGGTCCGCGCGCGCGGCGTCCAGTCCTACGGCGAGCGGGTCGACCTCGCCCGGCCCGGCACCCGCATCGCGCTCAACCTGGTCGGGGCGGACGCGGGCGAGATCGCGCGCGGCATGGTCGTCGCGCCGCCCGGCTTGTATCATCCGACCCGGCTGGCCGACGTGACGCTGCGCCTGCTACCCGACGCCCCCGCCGGCCTGGGCCACGACGCCGAGGTCCACGTCTTCCACGCCGCGGCCGAGCTGCCCGCGCGGGTGCGGGTGATCGGCGCGCGGGCGATCCCGCCCGGCACGGCCGGGCCGGCCCAGCTCCGCCTCGAACGGCCGGCGGTGCTGGTGGCGGGCGATCGCTTCGTGCTGCGCCAGCCCTCGCCGCCGCGGACCATCGGCGGCGGAACGGTGCTCGACCCGCACCCCAGCGGCCGGCGCCGGCGCTTCCGGGCCGAGGTCACGTCGCGCTTCCAGGCGCTCGCCACGCGCGAGCCGGCGGCGGTGGTCCTGCAGATGCTGGCGGCGCGCGAGCCTTGCCCGGCCGAGGCGCTGGCGCCGGCCGACACCGGGGTCGAGGCCGCCGAGCGCGACCGGGTGCTGGCGGCGCTGGCGGCGCGCGGGGAGGTCGTCCGGCTGGGGAGCCTGTGGATGACCGGCACGGGTTGGGAGAGGCTGCGCGGGCGCATCGTCGCCGTGCTGGAGCGTTATCACACGCGCTACCCCTTGCGCCGCGGCGCGCCGCCCGAGGAGCTGCGCGAGCGGGTCGGGCTGGCGGGCGAAGCCTTCCCCGCCGTCGTCCAGGCCGCCTGCGCCGCGGGCTGGCTGGCCAGGGACGGCGAGGTGCTGCGCCTGCCGGGCCACCGCGTGCGCTTCTCGCCGGCGGAGGCGGAAGCGGCGGCGACGCTGCGGGCGCGCTACAGGGACGACCCGTTCATGGGCCCGTCGCGCAAGGACGCCGAGGCGGCGGTCGGGCCGGCGGTGCTGGCGGCGCTGATCGCCGGCGGCGACCTGGTGCAGGTGTCGGGCGAGGTGCTGTTCGATCGCGCGGGCTACCAGGCGATGCTCGACGGGGTGCTGGCGCACCTGGCCACGCGGCCCGAGATCACGGTGGCGGACCTGCGCGACCGTTTCGGCACCAGCCGCAAGTATGCCCTGGCGATGCTCGAGCACCTGGATCGCATCCGCGTCACCCGGCGCGTCGGCGACGCGCGGGTGCGGCTGACGGCGGGCGCCGAGGCCGCGGCGCTGCCGGTCGCGGTGGATCGGTGAGGTGGGGGATGGGGAAGGCGGCTCGGACGGACCAGGCTCAGGTGTCGGCAGCTCAGGCTGGACTCTCCTGCGACCTCGCGGTGGTGATCGTCAACCACAACACCGCCGGCCACCTCGATGCTTGCCTGGCGTCCCTGGAAGCCGGCGGCCTGGCCGGCCTGCGCGCCGAGGTGTGGGTGGTCGACAACGCTTCCCGCGACGACAGCGTGGCCATGGTGCGCCGCCGCTTCCCCTGGGTGCGCCTGATCGCCAACGCCGAAAACCTCGGCTTCGCCGCGGCCAACAACCTGGCGCTGCGGGCGGCGGGCTTCCGGGATCGGCCGGAGGTGGGGGTCGCCGGCACACCTGCGCAGGGCGACGCGCGCCATCCGGAAAGTCGGCCTGAACAAGGTCAACGGACGCCCGCGCCGCCGGCCCCGACCTGCCGCCACGCCCTGCTGCTCAACCCCGACACCGTCGTACCGGCCGGGGCGATCGCCGGGCTGGTCCGCGCGCTGGAGGCGGAGCCCGACCTCGGCGTGGTCGGGCCGAAGCTGGTGCTCGCCGACGGCTCGCTGGACCTGGCGTGCCGGCGCGCCTTCCCGACGCCGGCGGTGTCGTTCTACCGCTTCAGCGGGCTGGCCCGGCTCTTCCCGTCCAGCCCGCGCTTCGGGCGCTACAACATGACCTACCTGGACCCCGATCTGCCGGCCGACGTCGACGCGGTGGTCGGCGCCTGCATGCTCGTGCGCGGCGCGGCGCTGGCGGCGGTCGGGCTGCTCGACGAGCGCTTTTGGATGTACGGCGAGGACCTCGACCTCGCGCTGCGCGTTCGGCGCGCCGGCTGGCGGGTCGCCTACCGGCCGCACGTGGTGATCCACCATGTCAAGCGCGCCGCCAGCCGCGCCAGCCCGCAGGCGCGCTACGAGTTTCAGCGCGCGATGTGGCTGTTTTACCAGAAGCATTACGCGGCGACCACGCCGCGGCTGGTCCACGGCCTGGTGATGCTCGGCCTGGCGCTGCGCGGCGGCCCGCGGCTGGTGCGCGACATGCGGGCGGCGGGAGGGGCGGCGTGAATCCGCTACCGCTGGTCGACCAGACCGCCGCGAACAGTGTGGGGGCGGAGCGGAGCGCGGCACGGGTCAGGATCCGCCGCGAGTGGCCGGAGCGCATCTCGCTGGTGGCGCTGGACCTGGCGGCCTTCGCGGCCGGCCTGCGGCTGGCGCACACGCTGTATGTCGATTGGACCCGCGCCAGCCCGGTCTTGGCGCGCCCGCCGCAGTTTACCGCCTGGGGCGAGCTGCTCCTGGTGCAGGTGATCGTCCTGACCGCCGTCTTCTTCTTCGCCCGCCTCTACCATCTGCCGCGCGGTACCTCGCGCGTCGACCTGACGCTGCAGGTCTTGCGCGCGGTGTCGATCGGCGTGATCCTGACCTATGCCTGTACCAGCTTCTTGTTCCCGAACCTGGCCTACGCGCGGCGCGTACCGATCTACGACTGGGGCACGACCTTCGTCTGCGTGATGGCCCTGCGCCTGCTGCACAGGGAGGTCTGGGAGAGCTTGCACAAGGCCGGCGTGGGCCGCGTGCGGGTGCTGATCGTGGGCGCCGGCCAGGCCGGGCAGGATCTCGTCGCGCGCATCAGCCGGCGCCCAAGGCTGGGCTATGTCATCGTCGGCCTGGTCGACGACACCCCCGGCCTGGCGCGGGCGCGCGGCGTGCCGATCGTCGGGCGCCCCGCCGAGCTCGGGCGCCTGGTCGACGACCTCGCGGTCGACGAGGTGTTCATCGCCCTGCCGGAGGCCAGCCGCCTGCAAATCCTCGACCTGGTCAACCAATGCCAGCGCGAGGGCCTGTCGATCCGCATCTTCCCCGACGTGTTCCAGCTCATCACCGCCGACGTGCAGATCACCGCGCTGGACGGCCTGCCGCTCCTGGGCGTGCGCGACGTGGTCCTGCGCGGCTGGCGCCTGACCGTCAAGCGCATGTTCGACCTCGCGGTCAGCGCGCTGGCCCTCACCGTGTTGTCGCCCTTGCTGATGGCGCTGGCGCTCCTGGTCAAGCTCGAGTCGCGCGGCCCGGCGTTCTTCGTGCAGGAGCGCATGGGCCTGGACGGGCGGTCCTTCCCGATGCTCAAGCTCCGCTCGATGCGCGCGGGTGCCGAGGACGCGACCGGCGCGGTGTGGGCGGCGCGCGACGATCCCCGGCGCACGCGGATCGGGCGCTTCATGCGCGAGCACAACCTCGACGAGCTGCCCCAGCTTATCAACGTGCTGGTCGGCCACATGAGCATCGTCGGCCCACGGCCCGAGCGCCCGGAGTTCGTGGCCGAGTTCCGGCGCGCCATGCCGCGCTATATGGAACGCCACCGCGAGAAGGGCGGCATCACCGGCTGGGCCCAGATCAACGGCCTGCGCGGCAACACCTCGATCGAGGAGCGCACCAAGTACGACCTCTACTACATCGAGAACTGGTCGCTGCTCCTGGACCTCAAGATCATGCTGAAAACCCTGGTCGCGGGCTTCCGCGACCCCAACGCGTATTGACCCGGCCCGGCCTGCCCGCTAACATTGAGCGAGATGCGATGGAGCGCGCGAGCGATGGAAGCGATCGACAGCCAACTGACCGAACGCCAGCGCCTGATCCTGGCCATGCTGATCCAGGACTACGTCCGGACCGCCCAACCGGTGGCCTCGGGCGCCCTGGTGCGCCAGCACGGGCTGGGGGTGAGCACGGCGACGGTGCGCCACGAGCTGGCCAGCCTCGAGGCGCTGGGCCTGCTCGAACAGCCGCATACCTCGGCGGGGCGGGTGCCGACGGTGGCCGGCTATCGCTACTTCGTCGAGCACTTGATGCGCTCGGCCGTGCTCTCGCCCGAGGAACGGCGCATGATCCGCCACCAGTTCCACCAGGCGGGCTGGGACGGCGAGCACTGGATGAGCCTGTCGGCGGCGGTGGTCGCGCGCATCTCCGGGGCGGCGGGCCTGGTGGCCGAGGCCAGCGGCGCGGGCCGGCCGCGCCTGTATCACGCCGGCCTGGTCGAGATCCTGTACGTGCCGGAGTTCGCCGACAGCGACCGGCTGCGCGGGGTGGTCGAGCTCTTGGAGTACGGCCACGGCCTCGAGCCGATCATCGACCGCTTGCCCGAGACCGGGGTGCAGGTGATCATCGGCGGCGAGCCGCTCCTGGAGCGCACGCCCTACCTCACTCTGGTGCTGGCGCGCTTCGGCCGGCCGCCGGGCTTCTCGGGGGTGCTCGGCGTGGTCGGCCCGACGCGGCTGGCCTACCAGCGGGCGGTCTCGACCGTCGGCTTCGTCTCCGGGCTGATGAACCAGCTCATCGCCAGCCAGGCGGTCTAGCCTGGACCAGCGGCGCAGCCTGGCCGAGCGGCGCCCCCCCTGGACCGACCAGCGGCTTGGCCTGACCGAACTGCGGGAAGCTTGAGACCATGACACTCGACTACTACCAGGTTCTCGGCGTCGCGCGCGGCGCCGACGCGGACGACATCCGCCGCGCCTACCGCCAGATCGCCAAGACGCATCATCCCGACCTGCACCCCGACGATCCCGAGGCCGACGCGCGCTTCAAGGCGATCAACGAGGCCTACGAGGTGCTGCGCGACCCGCAGAAGCGCGCCGCCTACGACCGCTACGGCGCGGCCGGCCTGCGCGGCGCGGCCCAGGCCAGCGAGGTGCGCGTCGACTTCAACGACCTGTCGGAC
>CAZCJG010000342.1:0-5419 GCA_964498575.1 uncultured Anaerolineales bacterium
CGGTCGCCGCCACGTGGAAGAGCCGGAAGGTATCCGGATCCGCCGGACTGCGTTCGATGATCGACCCGTTGCCGTCGATCGTGATCTCGGTCGTGATCGACGGCAGGCCGTTCTCGCCGTAGGTGGTATTGTCCACGTCCGGCACGGTGAAGGTGCTCACCGCCGGCAGGATGATCGTGTCCGGCCCGCTGCCCGCCGTGCAGTCGGCGTGCGTGGCCGCGTCGTCGTTGGCGTTGATGATCGCCTCGCGCAGCGAGCAGTCGCCGTCCGCCGCGATGACCACCACCCCCGCGGCCACCGAGATGTTCGCCGCGTGAGCAGGTGGGCTGGCCGAGAGCGCCACCGCCAGGAGCGCCGCCGGGCTCGCCAGCGCCAGCCGCCGCGCCCAGACCCGCCGCTGCGCGCGCGTGAGGCCGAGTAGCCAACCGCGCAGGCGGTCCAGCCGCGCCCGCAGCCCGTCCAGGCGAGCCATGAGCAGGCTGGCACGCCAGGGGTCGCGCGCGGCGCTGGCGAGCTCGGCTCGCAAGGCGGCTAGGGTGTGCGGATCGAGGGGGGCTTCGTCGCGGGCACCGATCTCGTCTTGCCTGAGGTCGGGGGCGGGTGTGGGATCGGTCGGCGGGATGTGGTCGGACATGGGGCGGGCTCCTCGGCGAGTCTCAGGGCAGGCTACACCCGCGCCGGCGGTTGGGCGCGGGCGGGATGCACTGTATTTAACGGGAGAATTGGGGGGAAGATACGGGAGGGGGTGAGAGATTGATCAGCCGGACGTGCCGATTCGTTGAGGGCCGTCTCCAGCCGCACGATCTCGCGCGTAGGGAAGCGACCAGCTTCGCGTCATCCGCGCCATCCACAGGGCATGCGGCTCACAACCACTTCACCAGCGGCAGGAAGGTCGCGATCCCGTCATCTCCCGGCAGCACCCGCGCCGGGATCACCCGCACGCCCAGCGAGTGCGCGCCGGTCTCCTCGCAGGTGATGGTCGCGCGCCAGGCGCTGGCCGCGTCGGCGCTGTCGGTCTTGTGGATCTCCAACAGGGTCATGTCGTGCGCGACCAAGTCGTCGATCCGACCGTTTACCGGCACGCGCGCGACGATCGCCTGGACGATCAGCTCTTCCGGGCGCAGGCAGGGGTGGCGCAGCTCGACCTGGAGCTGGATCGCCTGGTCGACCGGGACGGTGTCGCCCTCCAGGCCCTCCACGTGCAGGTCGGCGAAGGTGACCGACTCCCAATGCCGCCGCAGCCGCTGGGTGAACTCGGCGAGATCGAACAGCCGCTCGTAGCCGTCCGCCGCCAGCACGTCGGCGTCATGCGCCGCTGGCTGGTAGACCCGCCGCCGGTACTCGTCCAGCATCCGCACCGAGGAGAAGCGCGGGATGATCGAAGCCATCGACTCCTTGGCCATCTCCACCCACTCGAACGGCAGCCCGCCCGAGGCGCGGCCGGCGTAGCGCGGGATCACTTCGGCTTCGAGCAGGGCGTACAGCGTCGCGCTGTCAACCTGGTCCTGATACTCGCGGTCCTCGTCCGGCGCGACGTCGTCGATGGTCCAGCCGTTACGGCCGTTGTAGCCCTCGGCCCACCAGCCGTCGCGCACGCTGAGGTTCAGGCAGCCGTTGATCGCCGCCTTGATGCCGGACGTCCCGCTCGCCTCCAGCGGCCGGGTCGGCGTGTTGAGCCAGAGGTCGCAGCCGGCGACCAGCAGGCTCGCCATGTGCATCCCGTAGTCCTCCAGGAACAGCACCCGCCCGGCGATACCCGGCCGGCGCGTCTGCTCGACGACCTCGCGGACCAGGGCGGTCCCCAGGCCGTCGTAGGGATGCGCCTTGCCGGCGAAGAGCACCATCACCGGCACGGGACCGGTCAAGAGCGCTTCCAGCCGCTCCAGGTCGCGGAAGAGCAGGCCCGCCCGTTTGTAGGGCGCGAAGCGCCGCGCGAAGCCGACGAGCAGGGTTTCCTCGCCCAGGCGGCGCCGGATCTCCTCCAGCGCGGCCGGGTGCTCGCGCCGGGCGACCCAGGTCTCGCGGATGTGGCGCCCCAGCCAGGCGACCAGCCGGCGCTTGCAGGCCAGCCGCACCTGCCAGAACTCGCGCGCGTCCAGATGGCGCAGGGCATCCCAGTAGCCTTCGTCCGCCAGGTGAGCCCGCCAATCGCCCTCCAGCCGGGTGTCGAAGAGCGCGTGCCACTCCGGCGCGAGCCAGGTCGGCACGTGCACGCCGTTGGTGATCGCCCCGACCGGCACCTCATGTGGCGACAGCCCCGGATAGAGGTCGCGGAAGAGCTCGCGCGAGACCTCGCCGTGGATGCGGCTTACGCCGTTGACCCGCGCGCTGCCGTTGACCGCCAGCGCGGTCATCGAGAAGATCGGCTCGCGCTCTGAGCGCCCGGCCTTGCCGAGGGCGAGCAGGGCGCCCGGCTCCTGATGCAAGACCGCCTCGTAGGGCGCGAGGAAGGGGCGCAGCAGGTCGTCCGGGAAGGCGTCGTGCCCGGCGGCGACCGGGGTATGGGTGGTGAAGGCGGTGGTGTGTTGCACGAGCTGCAGCGCCTCGTCCCAGTTCAGGCCGCGCTGGACCAGGTCCACCAGCCGCGCGACCACCAGGAAGGCGCTGTGGCCCTCGTTCATGTGGAAGACGCGCGGCCGGATCCCCAACGCCTGGAGCAGCTTGAACCCGCCCAGGCCGAGCACCAGCTCCTGGCGGGCGCGGTGGCGCTGGTCCCCACTGTACAGCCCGTCGGTGATCGCCCGGTCGGCGGCGCTGTTGGCCTCGAGGTGGGTGTCCAGCAGGTAGAGGTCGATCCGCCCCACCGCCACGCGCCAGGCGCGCAGGTGCACGGGTCCGCCGGGGAAGGCGATCTCGACCGTCACCGGCCGGCCGCCGGCGTCGGTCACCAGCGTCAGCGGCAGATCCTGGTAGCCCTGGGTCTCGCGCAGCGCCTCCTGCGCGCCGTCCTGGCGGATGCGCTGGCGGAAATAGCCCTGGCGATAGGCCAGGCCGACGGCGCAGAGCGCCAGCCCCTGGTCGCTGGCGGTCTTGAGGTGGTCGCCGGCCAGCACGCCCAGCCCGCCCGAGTACAGCCTGAGGCAATCGACCAGGCCGTATTCCATGCAGAAGTAGGCGATGTCCGGCTGACCCGGGCGTTCGTGCAAGGGTTCGAGCTGGGTCTCGACCGCCCGCAGGTGGTCGAGGTAGTCCGGGTCCTCGGCCGCCTGGTCCAGGTGCTCACCCGGCACGCGCTCCAGGAACAGCACCGGGTTCTGGCCCAGGGCACCCCACAGCGCCGGATCGAGCCGCTCGAACAGCGCCGCCGCGCCGGGATGCCAGCTCCACGCGAGGTTCGCGGCGAGATCGCGCAGCCCGGCCAGCCCCGCCGGGAGCGCGTTTTGCACCGTGAAGGCATGCAGGTGCGCCGCCAGGTCCGGCCCCGCCGGCGCCGCGACGACCTTGAGGTGCGACAGGGCGGCCAGGCGCCCGCGGGGCATGGTGCGCGCGCGCTCTTCAGCCACGGCGGCGGCCTGGGCATGGGCGGCGAAGTAAGCCGCGCCGAAGCTGCGCCAGCGGCAGTCCTCGCTCGCCCTGCGCGCCGCGGAAGACAAGGCGTGGCAGTCCTCGGGCGTCAGGTCCAGATAGCGCTGCAGTCGATCGGCCAGGTCCTGGCTGGCCACCTCGAAGGGCCGGCCGTCGCGCGGCAGGACGTCGATGCCCGTCGCGCGCCAGTCGCCGCGCGCCGCGGCCCAGCGCCCGAAGCCGGCCAGGTCGCTGGTGATGGTCGGCACGCCCAGCGTGATGCTCTCCATCGGGGTATAGCCCCAGGGCTCGTAGAAGGACGGGAAGACGCTGAGATCGGCGCCGACCAGGAGCTCGTAGTAGGTCTCGCGGATCAGCGGATCGTTGCCGTCGAGGTTGGCGGGCACGAAGATCACGTGGACCGGGTTCTCGGGGCGGTTGGCCAGGCCTTCGGCTTGCAGCTTGGCCAGGAGCGGATCGTGCGCTTCGTCCTGGAGGTCGTGGGTGCACAGGTGGACCGCCCCGGTCGGCTCGCCGGAGGCCTGGGCCTGGAGCAGCGCCCGCTTGGGGCCCGTGTGTCCGGCCAGATAGAGGCCGAAGGCCAGCACCCGCCGGCCGGGCTGGCGGCGCAGGGCATAGTCCAGCGCGCCGAGCGCGTCGAGGAAGACGTCGATGCCCTTGTTGCCGTACTCGTAGCGCCCCGAGCTGACGAGGATGTCGGTCTGGTCGCGGTCGTACTCGGTGCCGGTGGCCAGCGTCGCCAGCGCGAACAGTCGATCGCGCGCGGTGTGGACGGCGTGGGGATCGCCCAGCGGGGGCGGCGGAAAGTCGTCCGCCATGCCGTTGGTCAGCACCCCGTCGGGCTTGCGCCCCAGGAAGTGCTCGCATTCCAGGGCGGTGATCTCGCTGACCGTGGTGAACTGGTCCGCGTGGCGGGCGGTGAGGGACTCCATCGAGTGCTTGGCCATCACCCCGAGCTGGCGCGCGGTGGTGTCGGGCTCGATCTGGTCCAGCTTGCGGTACATGTCGACGTCCGGCCGGTTGGCGGCCAGGGCGCGGCCGAGGGTCGTGGCGTGGGTGGTGAACACGGTCCCGATCTCGGGCATCGTCTGGCGCAGGTACAGCACCGCGGCGCCGGCCAGCCACTCGTGGGCGTGGGCGACGACGCTGGACCGGCGCGGCAGGTAGTAGGCCGAGGCCAGCCGCTCGACGACCATCCCCGCCGCGTGGCTGAACAGCACCGGCTCGTGGTAGTCCCAGCCGCCGGTAATCGAGTCAAGCTGGTACCACTCCCAGTAGCGGGCCAGGATCGCGTCGCGCTGGCCGATGAGCTGGGCGAAGTTGACCAGGACGCAGCGCGGCTCGCCGGGCACCAGCCAGCGCCCCATCCGGCAGCCGACCGCAAGGTCCGCCAGCGCCTCGTGCAAGCCGGCGTGCCAGATCTCCTCGCGGAACACCGGCCGCGCGCCGTCGATACGCGCCAGGTCCGGGCCGATGGTGATGTAGCGGTTGCCGTATTCGGCCTGCATGTTGGCGATCTTGGTGGCCAGGACCGTGTGGATCCCGCCCACCATGTTGCAGACCTCCCAGGAGATCTCGAAGAGGACGTTCGGATGTGTGCTCAAGGCTAGGGCTTCCTGACTGAGGGGCTGAGGGCCGTGAATCTCGGGCGTTTGCGGCATCCGCGGCACGTCGCGCGGCGATGGTCACGCGAGGCCTGTCGTTTCGGGCAATGGGGCCGTGGCCCGCGGGGATCCCGTCCGCCGGCCGGCTCGGCCGGGCGGGCAGCTTCCGGCGGCACCGGCGGCGCGCATAACGATACACGGCGGGGGGGCGGAGTCAAGCGGCGGGGGGCGATGACAGACATTTGGAGATAAGCGCTGCGGGGTGTAGAAAACAGCCAAACTAGGGATGA
>CAZCJG010000343.1:0-5418 GCA_964498575.1 uncultured Anaerolineales bacterium
GTCGCCGTATCGATCGTCATCGGCCGGCTGCGCGGCAGGATCTGATCGTACAGGTACATCAGCTCCGGCACGTCGTCCAGCCGCAGCGCGTACTCGGTCTCGCTGGCGAGCAGGCGCAGCTTCTGGATGTCGGCGCCGCGCCCGGCGGCCATCGTGACGATCCGGATCTCCTCGCCCGCCTGGCCGTTGGGCCGGAAGTCGCGCCGGCAGAAGCGGCCGTCGGACAGCACCACCAGCACCTTGACGCGGTCGTCGTCCTGGATGATCCGCCCCTGCGCGTCCTTCTGGATGAACATCGTCTGCGCGACGCGCAGGCCCAGGTCGATGCGCGAATGGCCGCTGCCGCGCAGGCTGGCGACCCGCGTCCGGACCTTTTGGACCTGGTTGGTCAAGTCGACCAGCTTGCTGCCACGGTCGTTGAACGAGGCCAGCCCGACGCGCAGCTTGCCGTTGGCGGTGTCGCGCTGGACCTCCGGTCGATCCAGGATCTCGCGGATCGTGCGCTGCACCTCGCGGACCAGGTCCTCGCTGCCGGCCGGCTCCACGCTGTCGTCCGGCTCCTCGCCCGGATCCTTGGTCGGCTCCGGGCCGGGGCCGGGCGGCTGATCGATACCGGCCAGCGCGGCCAGCGCGCCGAAGAGTCCGCCGCCGGGGCCGGGACCAGGACCGGGGCCGGGGCCAGGACCGGGACCAGGACCGGGACCCGGCCCGGGGTTCGGTTTGTCGCCGGTTCCGCAGCCCGGCGGGTCGTCGCTCGGCTTGCCGCCGCCCGGCGCGCCGCCCGGATCGGGTGTTCCGCCCGGATCGGGCGTTTCGCGGGTGGGCGGGCCTTCGGTCGGCTCGGGCGTGATGCCCGAGCCGGGATCACCGATCCCGCCGCCTTTCGACTGCGTCATCGAGTTCGAGATGTCGGCCAGGAAGATCAGGTCGATCGGGTAGATGTCGGCTGGGCAGGTGTGGGTCACCACCAGCGACACCTGCGCGGTGTCGCCGACAAGCAGCGAGGTCGGGTCGGCCCATTTCTGGAAGCCCGCGCTGCACCGGCTCGCGGGCGGCACAGACTGCTGGCCGGTTGGCGGCGCGATCGTGCTCATCACGACCAGCGCCGCCAGGCTGAGCGCCAGCGGGACCAGGCCCAGCATCAGCATGCGGAAACGGCTCACCATCATACGCTTGGATCTCCTTCGTTGTCCTAAAATGGCGACCGGGGGCCAATCCTTCACCCCCGGTCGCCATTTTTCGGTTGGTCAGTCGGCAAGCGAGCAGCCGGCGCGGCGAGCCGCCCTCGCCGGCCGCGCGACTGGAACGCCTACCAACCCGTGCTCGGCCACAGGTCGGTCGGCGGGCAGGTGTCCACCTGCTCGTCGTGGATCAGGTCGAGGATGCCCGAGACATCCTCGGCCGTCGGCGCCAGGTAGAACTTCGTCGGGTCCGTCGCGCACTCCGTGAGGAGCTGGACGTCGACCGCGTCGATGAGCTGGCGCGGGTCGGTGACGATGGGCGGCTTGGGCTTGCCCACGCCGATGGTGAAGACCACGAAGCCCTGGGCCTTGGCCGCGTCGGCCCGGCACAGCACCGTGTCTTCCTGGCTCTGGCTGTGCGCGCAACCCGGAGTCGGCCCGGCCGGCACCCGGTTGGGCAAGCCGTCGGTCAGCATCACGATCGCGCCGATGTTGTCGGGGATCTTGTCGCCGTTGGGGTAGTTGCCCTGGTTGAGCTTGCGCAGGTGGGCCGGCAGCGCCTCGGCGCCGCGCTCGAAGGCCAGGTCCAGCCGGGTGAACTCGGCCCGCCGCATCGGCAGCCGGTCCAGCGCCGCGTGCAGCGCCCCCGCGTCGTTGGTCAGTTGCTGCTCGATCTCGGCCTTGTTGTTGAACCACACGATCGACACCTGGTCGTGCTGCCCGAACTGGTTCGGCGCCAACTGCATCTGGCCGACGAACATCTTGGCCGCCTCGATCACCGCCGCCTGCTTCGAGCGGCCGGAGTCCGGCGCGCTCTCGCGGTCCATGCTGGTCGACATGTCCAGCACCAGCGCCACGTCGCTAAAGGTGTACAGGTAGCGCGTCGGGCACCGCTCCTTGACCATGATCGGCAGGTAGATGGCCGGCGGCTTCGGCGTGTTGGTCGGCGTGGGGGTCGGCGTGTTCGTCGGCGTCGGGCCGGTGGTCGGCGTGTTGGTCGGCGTGTTGGTCGGCGGCAGCGTCGGCGTGTTGGTCGGCGTCGGCGCGTCGGTCGGCGTCGCCTGCGGGAAGGGCTGCAGCACCGTCACCCAGGGCACCTGGAAGATGATCGTCCCGGTGCGGTCCTGGTTATCGCGGAACTCGCCGGTGGCCAGCACGTTGGTCGGCCAGAAGCCGACGTCCTTCGGCCTTACCTTGAAGGACATCGTCAGGCCGTCGCTGGGCACGAAGTTCTGGGTCCAGGTGAGCTGGTCCTTGCCCGGCGACACGTCGGCCTGCGGTTCGGAGCTGTTCTCGATGTACTCCATGTTGGGCGGCAAGGTGTCGATGATCGTCATCTTGCGCAGGGTGATCTTCTGGATGTCCTTGCGGATGCGCTCGAAGACCGCGATCAGGCCGCCGGCATCGTCGGACTGGAAGAAGTAGCGCGCCGAGCTGGCCGCTTCGCGCATGCACTGCGCGTCGCAGCCGCTGCCGACGCAGACCGTGATCACGATGATCCCCTGGCTCTTGGCTTGCCGCGATGCGGCGACCACCGGCGGGCAGCCAGCGTTGTTGGTGCCGTCGGAGAGCACGACCATCACTTCGTTGAGCGCCGAGTCGCCCTGCTCGCGGCGGCGGCCGTTGAGCAGCACCCGCAAGCCCTCGCGGATGCCGCAGTCGATGCAGGTGCCACCGGTGGCGCCGACCCGGCTGACGCAGCCCTTGGCCTGGCCTTCGTTGTTGGTAAGCTGGCACAGCGCGCGCGCGGTGCCGTTGAACTCGACCACCCCGACCTTGGTGCCGGGGTTGTCGCGCATTCCGAGCTTCTCGATGAGCTTCTTGGCGGCGTCCTTCATCTGGCGGGTCGGGTCACCCGCCATCGAGCCGGACGCGTCCAGCACGAGCACGATGTGCAGCGGAATCTGCTCGCCCGCGCAGACGGCGCGGGCGGTCAGCGTGATGGTGGTGGTCTCGCCCAGGAGCAGCACCTTCGGGAAGGCATGCTTCTGGCCATCCGCGATGCACGAGCTCTCGCGTGGGTTTTCCTGCGCGGACACTCGCGCAGTGGATGGGGCATGGCCCGGGGAAAGCAGGGCCAGGGCGGTGCTCATCACCGCGATGGCCACCAGACCCAGGCCCAGAGAAAGGAACCGGCGCATGTTGTTTCTCCTTCGACAATCAGCCTTTGAGCGTGTTGACGGACACCGGCGGCGCTTGCGGGGAGCGGAGGCCTGCCGGGCCGGGCGACCGCGCTCGGCGGTGCGCCGCTATCGTATCCCGGTCCGTCCACGATGTCAAGCGGCCGAAGCTGACAAGGGTGAACGCCACCACGCCCGGCCAATGCGGCCCGCGGCGTGGTGGGCCGGGATCGTTCGACCCATTATACCCCGCCCCCGGCGACCTGTCAAGCGGGTTGTCAAGCTTGGGGACGGTTTTGGGAACATTGTCAGCTTTCCCGCCCGCGAGCCGCGCTTCCCGCCGGCACAGCATCACGTTGGATGGGGTGGACGCGTCACATGGAGGTAAGAATCGGGTTTCAAAATATACCCTAAGGCTGACATTCGGGGTTATACTGGTAGACGGTCGGCTGGCGGCGAGCCGTTCGATGCGCCAGAGTATTCAGGGATCAAGGAGGAGAGGGCGATGTCCGCGATCAGACGAGGCTGGGTGATGGCAGGCTTGCTGTGCGCGCTGGGGTTGGGGGGGGCGGCGGTCGGCCAGGCCGCCCCGGTGGGTCAGAGCCAGCCCGAGCCCTGCGCGATCGAAGGTGACAAGGTGGTCTCACCGGCGCAGATCCGCCTGGGCGAGACGGCGCAGATCCGCCTGACGCTGACGCCGAGGTGCCCGGAGGCGACCTACCGCGAGACCGACATCGTGCTGGCCTTCGACGCCAGCCGCTCGATGCAGGGCACGAAGTTCACCCAGGCCCAGGCGGCGGCCAAGGAGTTCGTCGAGACGATCTTCACCCTGAACCCGCAGCGGGTCGGGCTGGTCAGCTTCGATGGCGATCCGCACCTGATGATCGGCCTGAGCCAGGACCGGGCGGCGATCAAGGCGGCGATCGACCGGATCGCGCTCGGCACGGGCACCAACATCTCGGGCGCGATCGACATGGCCTACAACGACCTGCTCGTGCCGCAGGGTCGGGCCGGGGCGCTCAAGGTGATCGTCCTGATCAGCGACGGCACGCCCAACCGGCCGGGCAACGGCAACGAGCCCTCGGTGGCGGCGGTGCGCAGCGCCAACTTCGCCCGGCTGAACGACACCGCGATCTTCGCCATCGGGGTGGGCAGCGATACCGACGCGGCCCTGCTCAAGCAGATCGTCGGGAACGACGCGAACTACTTCTTCTCCCCGGATGCCGAGGACCTGGTCGGGATCTACCGCGCGATCGCGCTGCAGGTCGGCGACTTCGCGCTGCGCGACCTGGTGCTGGACGACGACCTCTACGCCGACGTCAGCCTGGTCGCCGGCACGGCCAACCCGGTGCCGGTGGTCAACGGCCGGCGGCTGACCTGGGTGGCGGGCCTGGTGCCCGCTTCCGGGGTGACCTGGGTCTATGAGATCAAGCCTCAAAGGGTCGGCGTCTACCCGACCAACGACCGCGCGCTGGCCACCTTCACCGATGCCGACGGCGAAAAGCGCAGCTACGAGTTCCGCAAGCCGACGATCACGGTGCTGGACCCCGAGCCGCGCGAGGGCCAGGCCTGCAACCGCCCCGACGGCTGGACGATCATGGTCCACAGCTTCCCCGACACGGTCGGCAAGGGCAATGGCAACCCCACCGGCTGCAACATCTTGTTCGACGGGGGCGACTGGATGGAGGGCACGCGCTACCGCCTGCCGGACCTGACCTACGAGCTGACCGACGCGACGGGCGCCAAGCTGCTCTACCGCGGCACCAGCGCGCCGGGCCCGGGTCACGTCGACCAGCGCCTGTACCTGCGGGTCTGCGAGCCGCCGCCCTATCGCCTGAAGCTGGTGACCAGCGAGCTCAACGGCTACGCGCTCTGCTCGAACAGCCCCTCGCCGCGCGAGATCACGTCGCGCAACTTCCGCTCGCCCGGTCTGAACCGCACCGAGATCCGATTCGGTTTCACGCGGGCACGGTAGCCTGCCCTGCCGGAAAAGGCGCCCTGAATCTCAGGTGTTCCCTCGGAAGCATGACTGTCCCCTCTCCCGCTCGTGGGGGAGGGGTGCGGGGTCCCCGACGCGCCTGCCGTTGGCGCGTTGGGGTGCAGGGGTGCGGGGTCCC
>CAZCJG010000344.1:0-5386 GCA_964498575.1 uncultured Anaerolineales bacterium
CCTGGTAGGTGCTGACCACCAGCGAGCAGTCCAGCCGGGCGAGGAGCTCCGGGATGCCCGGGCTGAAGATGCAGCGGAAGGCGGCGGGTTGGTTCATGGCGGTCATGTCTCTCAATCGACTGTCAGCGGCCGCGGGCCGGATCCCGCGCCGGGCGTCCACAACACCGGCGGCGTGCATGGCCGCGATCCCGGAGGCGATGGTCTCGTGTATACTACCACGAAACGGGGTGCCCGGACCGGCCCGCCGGCCGGGACCCGCCCTCGCCCGCCGTTCGGAGCCGGCACCGTGATCTCGGACTACACCCTGCACCCGCTGCGCGCCTGCCGGGACGGCGGCCCGCCCGCCGTCGATCTGGCCAGCCTGCTCGAAGGCTGCCACCGGGACGGCATCGTCGAAACGCAACCAGCCGAATCACTCCGCTGCCGGCCGCCGCTGTGGGTGGGCCACGGCGAGGCTGAGCGACGCTTCTTCTTCGCCGGGAAGGCACCCGAGGCGTTCAACCTGGACTATCCCTTCCCGGCCTCCTACCTGGCGGTCCTCCCGGGCGCCCGGCTGGTCGGCCGGGGCTGGATCATCGTCGCCGGCGACCACCATGTGATCACCGACTCCTATTCCGGCGACCACATTCTCCAAATCGACGGCCGCTTCCAGCACCGCACCCTGCAGGTCGAGGCGGACGGCCGGCGCCAGAGCCTGCCCTTCGCCCTGGCCCGCCGCACCAGCCTACCGCAATCGATCTCCGCGACGGTCGTCCTGCCGACCCACTACTGGCACTTCAACTACCACCACTGGCTGATCGAATGCCTGCCCCGCCTGCGGTGCGCGCTGGAGGCGCCGGAGCTGGCCGGCTGCCAGGTGATCATCCCAGCGAACCTTGCGCCCTTCCAGCGCGAGTCGCTGGACCTCCTCGGTCTGCCCGAAGCGCGGCGGCTGCCGTTCGACGAGAGCGACTGGCGGTTCGAGACCTTGGTCTTCCCGTCAATCGGCAGCTTCTCCCCGCCCGAGCTGCGCTGGGTGCGCGAGCGCCTGGTGGGCGGGTTGGCGGCGAGCGACTCGGGGCATGTACCGGCTGCCAGCCGAGCGGCGCGCGCGTCCACCCCCAGCTCAGCGGCGGGCGCGCCGACCCCCAGCCAGTCCGCGACTCCCGCCCCGACCCGCCTCTACATCTCCCGCGCCGACGCCGCCACGCGCCGGCTGGTCAACGAAGCGGAGCTCGTCGCCGCGCTGGAGCCGCTGGGCTTCGAGGTCCTGACCTTGACCGGCATGCCGCTGGCCGAGCAGATCCGCCGCCTCGCCCAGGCCGAGCTGATCGTCGGCCCGCACGGCTCGGGCCTGACCAACATCCTGTTCGCGCCGCGCCGGGCGACGCTGATCGAGCTGATGCCCGGTGACCAGGTCAACCACTGCTTCTGGCTCCTGGCCAACGGGCTCGGCTTGCGCTACACCTTCCTGGCCGGGCCCGTCGTCTCCGCGCAGCGCGACTTCGCCATCGCACCTGAAAAGCTTCGGGCGGCGGTCGTCGGGATGGGTGGCTCGCTTCGCTAGAACACCCCCTCCTTCATCCCCAGCGGCAGGTAGATCCACCGCCGATCCGGCGTCTTGGTCGGCGGCGCCTCGATCGTCGGCGTGATGGTCGGGGGCGGCGGGGAGGTCGGGGGCACCGTCGGCGGATCGGTCGGTCGCTCGGTCGGCGTGGGCGTGTCGTGCGGCACCGGGGTGGGCGAGAGCTCGACCTCGCCTTCGACGATGGTGAGGACCTGGCTGTCGCCGCGGGCCGGGATGTTCATCGGGAAGACCGCCAGCGCCTTGGCGAGGCCGGTCGCGCCGCGCCGGCGCGTCACCGTCACCAGCTCGTGCGCGCCGCCGGCCGCCGGCACGCTCCAGCGGTCGAAGTCGAAGCCGAGCGTCCGCTCGTCGAAGCTCATGCGCGCGGTGCCGGTGACTTGCAGGGCGCCGCCCGCGTTGACGCCGAGGCTGCCGTCCGGCACCACGTCGAAGGGCTCGTTGCGCGTGCTGCCGACCACGTCGTCGAAGAGCGAGTCGTGCGACGCGATGGCGTCGAAGGCGATCGGCTCGCCCGCCGCGTAGCCGAGCTGGCCGGCGTCGGCGCGCAGGATGATCGTGCGCGAGTTCAGGTCCACCCCGGCATAGCGCGCGCCGCCGGCTTGCAGGTAGATCACGTTGTTGTACTGGATCGGGCTGTTGTTCACCACCCGGCGCACGATGTTCCACTGCTCGCCGCTGGCGCGCCGGCCGCCGGTGAGCAGGAAGTCGATGTCGTCGTTGTAGACCATGTAGTCCAGCCGCCCGTCGCGGTCGGTGTCCAGGAAGACCCGCGCCCGGCTGTCGAAGGGCATCAGGCGCCGGCCACGGGTGTGGATCGCGAACTCGATCGCGCGCTGGCCCTGGGCGCCGGCCACCACCCGCGCGCCGACCTGGTCGATGTTCAAGCGCGGGTCGACCAGGGTCTCGGCGCCGTCCTCGCCCAGCAAGGCGAAGATCTCGGCCCGGCCGGCGCCCTCGCCGCTGTTGATCACCGCCGCCGGCCCCTTGTCGGTCGCCGGGCTCACCCGCAGCGGGTCCGGCTTGAGCGCCAGGTCCGAGGCGGCCCGCGGCACGATGTAGATCGGCACCCGCGCCACGTCGCCGCCCGCCACCGGCGTGCCGCCCTCGTCGATCTCGGTGACGACCAGGTGGGCGTCGTACTCGGCGGCGTTCAGGCCGTTGGCGGGCACCATCGCGCGGTCGCCGCCGGTGGCGGTGAAGGGCCGCAAGAGGGCCGGCGTCACCTCGAGGTTGAGCTGCAGGGTGCGCATCGACTTCGGGTCGACGACCGTCTCCTCGCGCGAGGACCAGAAGCGCACCCCGGCGTTGGCGTCGCCCGGGCTCATGAAGGCCACGCCGATCCGGTAGCGCTTGGGTGCGCCGGAGAGGTTCTTGATCGTGAACGGCCGCTGGTCGGTGGTCACCTGGTTGTAGGCTTCGACGCCATAGTTGAAGCTGAACTTGAGGTCCGAGCTGTCGGGGATGCCGGCGCCGACGATGGTGCCCGCGCGCACCGTGCGGTAGGCGTTGACCCGGCCCGAGCCGCCCCAGGCCAGCGGCACGGGCGTGCCGCCGTTGCTGTCCTGCCACACCGTCGCGTCGGCGTAGTTGATCAGCATCATCGCCACCTCGGCCGCACTGAGGCCCTCGGCCGCCGAGATCGGCCGATCCTCCGGCACCAGGCCGTCCTTGCGCAGCCGCTCGATGAGCAGCGCCGCGACGCCGGCGACCATCGGCCCGGCCATGGACGTCCCCGACAGCGTCACCGGCTGGTCGCCGCCGCCCATGCGCGGCGCGACGATGTTGGAGCCCGGCGCGGCGACGTTGGGCTTGAACTCGCCGTTGCGCCCCGGCCCGCGGCTGCTAAAGGGCGAGATCACGTCGGCCAGCCGATCGCGCTCGATGCTGCCCTTGAACTCCGCCGCCAGCCGCGCCTCGACCGTCTTGCCCGCCTCGACCAGCCCGCGCAGCCGGGTCCCATCCGCCCCGCCGATCATGAAGGCCGGCACCGCCAGCGGCGCGTCCTTCCAGTCCACGCCCAGCGTGTTCAGCCCGCCGGAGGGGTTGAACACCACCACGCCGATCGCGCCCATGCTGGCGGCGTTCTTCAGCTTCTGGTCCTCGTAGCAGTCGCCGTACTCGACGAGCGCGATCTTGTCCGTGGCGTCGGGATGGGGGGCGTTGATGTCGCAGCCCTTGCCGAACCAGACCAGCGGGGCGCGCCGCTCGCCGATGTTGGAGATCTGCACGGTGAACAGGGGGTCGGCCTCGACCGCCTCAATGTCCTCGGTGGTGCCGTCGTGGATCGCCTGGATCTTGTCGCCGCGCTGGCCGCTGGCGAAGGTGCTGGCCACCGACACCGCGTAGCCGGCCGCCGCCGGCGAGCCGGTGACGAAGGCGGCGTTGCCGGAGTTGCCGGCCGAGGCGACGACGACGATCCCGGTCTCGACCGCGCGGCGCGTGACGCCGATCGCCTCGGTGACGCCGATGCCGAACGAGGACCCCAGGCTCATGTTGATCACGTCGACCCGCACCCGGCTGCCGGGGATCGGCCGGCCCAGGTTGGACTCGATCGCCCACTCGATGGCGTTGATGTAGTGGTTGGTGCCGCCGCGCGCGCCGAAGACCTTCAGGCCCACCAGGCTGGCCCCCGGCGCGACGCCGTGCGGCACGGCCGAGCTGGCGCTGGTGCCGGCGACGATGCCGGAGACATGCGTGCCGTGCCCGGCTTCGTCGCGCGGGTCGCCGTCGGGCGCGGGCGGGTTGCCGCCGGTGTAGGCGCCGCCGACGAAGTCGTAGCCGCCGACCACCTTCTCGGTCGGGAAGGTGCCCGGCTCGGGCCGGCCCGGATCGTTGTTGGTGAAGTCGCTGGGGTCGCCGCTGCCGCCGAGCGAGGCATGGTTGTAGTCGATGCCCGTGTCGATGATGCCGACGTTGACGCCCTTGCCGGTGAAGCCCAGGTCGCTGATCACCCGGTTCGCGCCGATGGTCGGCACGGCGCGGGCGAGGTCCGGATAGTAAAGCGGCGCGCGGTAGATCGACCGCAGGCCGGGCGTCCGCGTCAGCGCCCGCACCTGGGCGCGCGTCGCGTCGACCAGGAAGCCGTTGGTCGCCGCGTCGTAGGTCGACAGGATGGTCGCGCCGACCTTCTCGACGTAGGCCCGCGCCGGCGCCTGGCGCCGCGCCACCAGCTCGGCGATGCGGTCGAGCGCGCGGGCCGCCTCGGGCCGGGGATCGCCGACCGGATAGCCGGTGCCCAGGTAGAGGTCGACCACCGTCGGACCGTCCAGCAGGACGATCACGGTCAGCTCGGCGTCCGGCGGTCCGCTGCCCCACCGCGGGTCGGTGAAGACGCTGTTGTCGAGCTTGCCGGGATCCTCCGGCAAGGCGGTCGAGGTCTGGCCGGCCGCCGGCCGCGGCGCCAGGAGCAGGCCGAACGCGAGCACGACCAGGACTGTAACGGCATGGCGAAGCTGGATGGGCATGGTGATGACCTCCCTCGGGTCGACGCAGGATCACGGCGGGTCTCTCCGAACCCGTGGAGCCGCCCCCGGGTCGGTCGGCGCAGCCAAGTCTGAGCAACATGTGCGCAGATGGTTAAGGTATACTGGGGAATGGCGCAAAGGTCAAAGCGCTTGCGGGCGTGGGCCGGCCGGGACGCCTAACCCGTCGTGTCCGGCCAAACTCAGCCGAACAACTCAGGCGGTCGCCGCGTTCTATCGGGCGCCTCCCGATCGTCACATCCGGGGGATATAGAGAAGCATCATGGGGGATTCTTACACACAGGCGCCGTCCGGCGCCGCGACGCCAGCCGCCGACACGCCGTCCGCCGCGACGCCG
>CAZCJG010000345.1:0-5360 GCA_964498575.1 uncultured Anaerolineales bacterium
CCTTAGCCGCGAATTCCATTCGCCGGGCTGGTGGCCGAAATAATGACTGTGGCCTCGCAGGAACCGCCGCACGAAGGGCGCCACCTCGTCCTTGGCCACGGCCAGGTAGACGAGGCAATACCGGGTGTGGCAAAGGCGGGGCGCGAAGTAGTCATCGTCGCGGGTAAAGAACGTCGGTCGACTCAGGCGATGAAGCAGCGCGATGATCTCGTGATCCTTCATGCCGGGTCGGCCCACCTCGTGGCCGATCTGCCGCACGGCGATACGCCATTGCCGCAAGCGCTGGCGCTGGCTATCGATGATGTTCTCATCCAGCAAGTTCACGCCGCCGTCGACCCGACGACATACTCGTCCGTGTGCTCCAGCAATGCTTGCCGAGCCAAGCGAACGGCTTCCGCGATCGCTTCATGCGTGATGCTACCCCGCCACTCTTCGATGATGGTCTCCCACGCCAAACCGGCAGCAACCTGATCGAGCACATCCGCCACCAGGATGCGCGTGCCCCGGAAGGTGGGCTTCCCATGACAGATGTTCGGGTCTGCGACCATGGAGCGGCCCAAGATCCTGGGTTGTGAAGTGATTTCCATGGCGGCCTATCCTGTTGATAAGTATCCGGAAAGATGTGAGTGCAATGTAGAAGGCATCGGAATTTTTCAGCATCGACCAGGGATTAGTCATTTGAAAGTCCTGTCTCTAGAACGGTATGTCTTCCTCTCTAACACCTGGAAATTGAGGAATTCTCAGAACCCAGTTATCCTGCCATTCCAATGGAGAAAACTGTAGAAGCTTCCCTTCCGCATCAAAAAGATCACGCGTAATTTTGATGTAGCCCAAATCTTCGTGACTCCACTCCTCGAAGCTGTCAGGATCAAGCCTCTCGGACTCGACTTCACTCCACCCAGAGGATCTCAACCAGGCTTCCATTTCTAATCTTGAAGAGAAAAACACGCGATAGATGGTTTCAGTAAGATCCGCAAAGCGCTGGAATATTGGATGGTTGATAAGCAGGATAGATCTAACAACCTCATCGGTATTCTTTCGGTCTTCTGTAAGATATGTCACGACTTCTCGGAGCGTCCTTACAGCAGTGTTCATCTCCTCAAGTACGCGCAATTCGATGCCACGCTTCTGATCCTGGAGGAATCTATGAAACAACCCTGCGAACTGCTCCTTGAGAAACTGAGATATCTCGGCTGATGTTTCAAATGGCGCAATCGCATTATTCGATGAAAGCTTCTTTAAATCATCAATGAATCTAAATACTCTAACATCATCGACGAATCGATATTTAACGTCGGGTGATTCCATATTCAGTTTGTATGTTTCGTATTCAGATAGAACACTTCTCTCGACAAAGACAAAAATATCTGTACACCACGTTCTACTGCTCGGCGAATTTCATTCTGAGAAATCGAATAACCTGGCACCTCTCGTGATTCGGATCCATATCGACCATCTACAATAGCAACGAGCACGTCGCAGAGATCAACTTCCCGATATGCAGCAGATTCCGGACGCTCTTCTTTGCCGTAAGGTATAGAGCCCGCCTCATGGCGAACCGGCTCGTATCCGAGTTCACGAATGCTGCGCTCGATATCTTCGCGGACCTGCCGGAGATCATCGTATGTTGAGCTTATGAATATCCGTGGTCGTGCCATAAATCTGTGTTTCCTTGTGTGCCTCGTGCCCAGCCTTTCTCTTTTCCGAGGTCCGAGCCCAGTATACATCGACCCTATCACTCGGTCAATCCCCCCAAACCCCACCGGCAGCCAAACCCGCCCCCGCACCGCGTCCCGCGCCGGCGCGTACAGCGGCTTGAGCTCCAGCGCCTGCGCGAACTCCGCCCGCGCCTCGTCCTCGCACCCGAGCTTGGGCAGCGCGCCACCCCGTGACAATCCGGCCCATCGCGTATATTCTTGGCACCGCCTGGCGCAATCGTCCGACGGATCACGGCGGCCGCCACCGGGACCGAGCGTTCCGCCAGGCAGTCCAGGTGCCGCGGCGGACCCATTCACGGGAGGAGCCAGCCATGACAGCGCAGCCCCGCGCGCGATGCGTCCCACAAGCGCTGATGTTCCTTGCCCTCGCCGCGGCACTCGCCCTTTCGCAAGGCGGGCCACGCGACCGCGCCGTTGCCGACCAGGCCGGCGGCCCCGCGGCCCCGCGGGCCGATCAGCCGGGCGGGCGACAGCCGATCGGCCCGCAGGCCGCCACCACCCTCGCCTACCCCATCGTCTACGTCCGCCAGCCGCGCTTCGGCGACAGCACCAACACCCTCTGGCCCGAGGTCTTCCACCCGGCGCGGATCGATCCCGGGGCCGACCTCATGCTGCTCCACCCGGACGGCCGCGACGAGGTCCTGGTCGCCGCCGGCGAGGGGGCGGTCACCGATCCCTTCGTGTCGTTCGACGCGGCCTGGGTCTACTACAGCTTCTTCTACGCGCCCGGCCAGGTCAACCCGCAGCGCGACCTGCCGTTCGCGGGGGCGGACATCTTCCGACTGCATCTCGCGACGCGGCGCATCGAGAAGCTGACCCGCGGCTACGATCCCGCGAACCCCAAGGCGCCCTTGCCGGTCGGCGAGTTCACGCCGCACACCGGCGCCGGAACGTGGTACCAGACGCCGGACGGCGCCTATCAGCCCAACGATGTCCCCGGCGGCTTCAACCGGCTCGGCTACGGCATCTTCAACCTGGGGCCCGCGCCGCTGGCCGGCGGGCGGGTGATCTTCACCAGCAATCGGGCCGGCCTGGTACCACCCAAGGGCTACACCAACCCGACCCTGCAGCTCTACGTGATGGACGAGGACGGCGGCAACGTCACCCCGATCGCCCCGCTCACCCTCAGCAGCGCCCTGCACCCGACGCCGCTGGCCGACGGCCGGGTGATGTTCAGCAGCCACGAGGCGCAGGGGCTGCGCGACCAGCGGCTGTGGGGGCTGTGGACGATCGACCCCGACGGCCGCTACTGGCAGCCCCTGGTCAGTGCCTTCCACGACGCCCAGGCCTTCCACTTCGCGACACAGCTTTCGGGCGGCGACGTCGTGGTGGTGGACTACTACAACTTGAACAACAACGGCTTCGGCGCGCTCTTCCGGCTGCCGCTCGAGGCGCCGGAAGGCGGTCCCCGCTTCCATCCCGCCGCCCTGGCCGCCAACCCGCCGATCCAGCAGACCGTCGGCGGGGGCTTCCCCTACCCCTTCCGCATGCCCTTCACGCCGCTCGGCCTCCGGGCGATCACCCCCTTCACCCACCCGCAGGACGAGGCGGCGCCGCTGCCGAAGGGCGGCGGGCCGCGCGTGGGCAAGTTCACCCAACCCTCGGCGGCGCCCGGCGGCGACCTGCTGGTGGTGTGGTCACCCGGGCCGGCCAACGACCTGGACCGCCCGACGCCGCTGCCCCGCTACGACGCCGGCCTGTACCTGATCCGCGGCGGCGAGACGGTCAACGGTCCGGACGAGCTGGTGCCGATCAAGAACGATCCCGCCTACAACGAAGCCTGGCCGCGCGCGGTCGTGCCCTATCGCGCGATCCACGGCGTCGACGCCCCGGCCGAGCTGCCCTCGCTGCCGAATGATGGCCGCCTTCACCGCGAGCTCCCGGCCGGCACGCCCTATGGGCTGGTCGGGACCAGCGGGTTCTACAAGCGGGAGAGCGCGCCCGGCTGGGGCGACCAGGCCTGGGGCGGGCTGGATCCCTTCAACACCAGTGAGAACGGCCCGTCGAGCAACTGGTTCACCCAGGGCGCGGACGACGGCCGGTACACCAGCGACGACATCTGGGCCGTGCGCCTGGTCGCGTTGGAGGGACATACCCACCGGAGCTATGGTCCCGGGGAAGGCGTCCATTTCGTCAACTTCGCCAACGAGCGCATGCACATCCTCGGCGAGATCCCGCTCCGGAAGTTCGACGACGACGGACAGCCGGTGATGGACCCTGAGGGCAACCCCGATACCAGCTTCCTGGCCAAGGTCCCGGCCGACACGCCCTTTACCTTCCAGACGCTGGACCGCGGCGGGCGGATGCTCAACATGGCGCAGACCTGGCACCAGGTCCGTCCCGGCGAGGTGCGCACGGACTGCGGCGGCTGCCATGCCCACAGCCAGGCGCCGCTGGCCTTCGAGCGGACTGCGGCGGCGCGGCCGGACTACGCGGTATGGGACCTGGCGCACGAGACGCCGCTCCTCACCGGGCCGGCGGACGACCCGAGCCTGCGGCGGGTCGCCGCGCCGCTGGTCGAAGTCGAGTTCAGCCGCGACATCCGCCCGATCCTCCAGCGCTCCTGCGCGCCCTGCCACAGCGACAGCGCGCCGAACGGATCGGGCCCGCCGGGCAACCTCGTGCTGGACGACACCACGCTCTATCAGGGCATCGCGGGGCTCGGCATCGGGCAGGATTACCGGCAGTATCCCGGCGACTTCGCCCGCCTGGCGCGCGACCCGAACGCGAAGTGGGGGACGAAGCCGGTGATCCGCAACGGCACCTGGCGCACCGGCAACGCCAGCCGCTACGTGCGGATGCTCCAGAGCCGGCGCAGCCTCCTGGCCTGGAAAGTTTTCGGCGCGCGGCTGGACGGCTGGACCAACGCCGATCATCCGACCGAGTCCCGGCCGGGCGACGCGTCCACCCTGCCGCCGGGCGCGGACCCCAACCAGGCGGACCTGGACTTCGACGGCGCCCCCTGCCCACCCCCCGGCAGCACCGCCCCGCCCCTGACCGACGACGAGAAACGGACCATCGCCCGCTGGATCGATCTCGGCGCACCGCTGGACTTCGACGCGCGCTACGGTTGGTTCATGGACGACCAGCCGCCGGCGCTGACGATCAGCCAGCCGCGGCCGGGAGCGGTAGCCGGGCCGATTCCGGAGATCCGCTTCGGGCTGGCCGACGCGCACAGTGGGATCGACCCCGCCAGCGTCTCGGTCACCGCCAGCTTCGCGGTCGCCGGGCGGGCGCCGGGGGCGGAGCTGGCCGACCTCGCGCGCGGCGTGGCGGACGGGGTGTTCAGCGTCGCGCTGGATCCGCCGCTGGCCGGGGGAGCCGCGGGGACGGTGAGCGTGCGGGTGCGGGATCGCCAGGGCAACGAGACCCGGGTGGAGCGGCGGTTCGCGGTGATCGGATCAGGCGTGCGTGTCTACCTGCCGTGGTCGGGTCGTCCGCGCGACGGGTGATGCTTGGGCTTGGCCCCGACGGCGCGGCATACGTGAGCGATCAGTTCTCTACGGCCTCGCCGCCCAGCGCCTTGAGGAGCTGGGCTTCCAGGGTGGCCTCGTTGGGGTACATCCCGTTGTGGTAGTCGACGACGTTGCCTTCGGGGTCGATGATGAAGGTCGACGGCAGGCCGTAGACCGAGTAGTCGCG
>CAZCJG010000346.1:0-5328 GCA_964498575.1 uncultured Anaerolineales bacterium
CATCCGAGGGCGCCATGGCCTCGGTCCACGGGTCTGGCTGCACGTGGGCTCGCCCACCCCGCGCAAGAACGTGCCACGGCTGGTCGACGCCTTCGCCGAGGTCGTGCGACTCGATCCGGCGAATCCTCCCCAGCTCGTGCTCGCCGGTGGGCATGGCGCGGATGCGGCGCGGGTGGAGCGGCGGATTCGCGCGCTGGGGCTGGAACCGCTCGTGCTTCGCCTCGGGCGAGTGCCGGATGCCGATCTGCCTGCCCTGTATGCCGCAGCCGAGCTGATGGTAGCACCGTCGCTACACGAAGGGTTCGGGCTAACGGTGATCGAGGCGATGGCAGCCGGGGTGCCGGTGCTCACCAGCCGTGCGGGCGGCCTGGCCGAAGTGGCGGGCGATGCGGCGCGGATCGTCGATCCCGGCTCGGTCGACGCGATCGCAGCCGGGATGGCCCAGCTTGCCGGAGACTCCGATCTGCGCGCGGAGCTGGCCTGGCGCGGGCGCGCCCAGGCCGCCCGCTTCGACTGGGCAAAGGCGGCGGCTGAGACGGTGGCGGTGTATCGGGCCGTGGCGCAGGCCTGACCAAGATTTTGCCGCGGTCGCCAGGACCACAACTCCCCTATCGCAATGCGGTAGTGGCAAACGGCCTATGGTAAACTTGGGCGCGCCCCAAGCGTGACCATTCATCCGGCGCCGCGCGCTACCGCCGCGGTGCGTTGTGTGCCGCTCCGCCGCTCAGTCGAGCGCCGGACAGGCACGAAGAGTCGATACGACTGAAGGAGTCCACCACCGCCATGATGCTACGCAAGCTCTTCTTGCCCACCGTGCTCCTCTCCAGCCTGGTGCTGCTCGCGGCGTGCAGCATGCCCGAGACCGCGCCCGACACGGGCAGTTCCTCCAACGCCGCGGGGACCGCCGAACCCGAGGCCGCCGGCGAATCGGCTCAAGGCACCGAGCAGGCAGCTTCCGACACCGAAGACGAAGATGCCGCCGAGGACGCGGATGAGGGTGAGGGTGACGATGCCTCCGGGTCCGCGGCCAAGGCACCGGGCGGCAATCCGGAGCAGCCCTTTGAGGAAGGCGGCAACCTCGAGGTTCCCACCGCGATGGTCGCCGAGGCGCTGGATGGCGGCACCAAGCTGCTCTTCCTGGATGCCCGTGACAAGCTGAACTACGAGTCCGGGCACATCCCCGGGGCGGTCAACGTTCCCTTCTTCGAGGTCGAGAAGCACCTCGACAAGGTGCCCAACGACGACACCTGGCTGATCGCCTACTGCGCCTGCCCGACCGCCGAAGCGGAGCAGCTCGCCCAAAAGCTGCTGGACAACGGCTATACCAAGGTCAAGATCCTGCAGGAAGGCCTCAACGGCTGGACCGACCTAGGCCGCGACCTCGAAAAAGGCCCGTCCTCCTCGTGACAGCCCGCCGGCCCGGGACCCGCGGCTGGCGACCCGAAGCACGCGCCCGGCGAGGGGCGGTGGCGCGATCGCCCCTCGCCGCCGCCCTCGTCGGCCTGATGCTGGCCGCCTGCCAGGGGCAAGCCCAGACCGGGACCCTGGAGCTGCGCTACGTCCTGCCCGCCGCCGCCACCGCCGGCCTGACCGAGCTCCGGCTCGAGCCCGAATGGGCCGGCGCGAACCAGGGCGAGGATCGGGACGAGAACTACGCCCACATCCCCCTCCTGGCGGAGTCGCTGACCCTGCCGGTCGCGGAGGACGCCGCCGTCCCGATCGCCCGCGGGGAGATCCCGGCCGGCGCCTACAGCCACGTCTTCAGCCTGACCCCGCGCGTCACCGGGCGCCTGCCCGACGGCTCCTCTATCGACGTCATCAGCCACATCGAGCCGATCGCCCGCGGCTTCGACATATCGCCGGGCGAGACCGTGACCATCGACATCGAGCTGATCGTGCTGCCCCGCGGCGAGCGCTTCGGCGGGGGGCTTGCGATCTTCGTCAAGGACGCGCGGGTGGTGCCGTAGCTCGAAAATACCCCACCGCGTAGCTCGTCACCGGCCCACCCGTGTAGCCGGGCATCGCGCTCGCATCGCTGTTGGCGCGCAGCACGAAATCCACGGCCCCGAGTCGCCGCATGGCTTGCATCAGCGCCGCGCCCGCGCCCCGCGCATCCAGGTGCTCGGGACCGAAGCCGCGCAACCGCTCGACGCCGAGCGCCGCCAGCGCCTCGAGCGTCTCGCGGTCCTTCCGCCGCGCCGCCGCCGATTCGAGGCCGTGCGACAGATCCGCCGACAGCACGATCACCGTGCGCTCGTCCGCCGCCAGCCGCGCCAGCTCATCCGCCAGCGCCCGCAGCGCCGCCGGGCGCAGGTCGTT
Source organism: uncultured Anaerolineales bacterium (assembly GCA_964498575.1). Classification (GTDB taxonomy): domain Bacteria; phylum Chloroflexota; class Anaerolineae; order Epilineales; family Epilineaceae; genus CAZCJG01. The sequence continues at coordinate 2,320 of CAZCJG010000346.1, forward strand.
TCGCACGGCCAGTGGGACGATCCGGGCGCCGGGCAGGTAGTGCACCACCGCCGGCACCAGCCCGGCCACGCCGTGCTCGCGATCGACGAGGCCCGGATCGCGGCGCGCAAGCCCCGACCGTACCAGCCGATCCACTGCCGACACGTCGGCCGTCATCTCGCCAAAGCTCGTGCGCCAGGGCGAATCGCTGGTCGTCACCGGACCCTGCCCCGCGTGAAGATGATCCGGCGCCATCAGAATCACACGATCGAACCTGCCGGACGCCGCCAGGTCACGCAACCCGGCCACGATCAGCTCACCCGCCAGCCAATGATGCGGCAGGATGACGGCACGCACGCCCGGCATCGGCTTCGACTCGCGCGGCAAGCGGGCCAGCGCGCGGTCGAAGGCGCGGGCGTCGAAGGCGGCGGCCGGGTGGGCCGGAGCGGATGGCCGGGACGGCGGCCTTTCCACCATCGCCGGGCCGGTCGCCGCCCGGTCCCCCGTCCTCTCCGCCCAGACCCGAGCCGCCAGCCCGGGCAGGGCGATCAGCCCCACCAGGGCGAGACGTCGGATCGATGCCATCCGTGTCACCGGATCGTCACCGCTCCGCTGCCCGACACATTCACGCTGCCCGGCGCCTGCTGCGCCTGGATCAAGGCCGGCTCGGCCGCGAAGTCGCCCTTCCCCGACACCCGCGCGTAGTAGTTCAGCGGCTTGCCCTCACGCCCCTTGTCGACACAGAAGGTCACCCGCTGCCCGTCCACCGCGATGGGATAGTCCGCCTCGGTGCCCTCTTCGACGAACGTGATGCCGCGCTGGTAGGGCTGCGTGACCGGCTTGAGGCCAGATGGCAACAGGTCGCTGACCTGGTAGCAGCCGCCGATCGCCGTCGGCCCGAGCGCGTAGTCCAGCGTCACCCGCACCAGGTCGGACTCGGCGACACTCACCGGCTCGCCCGCCGGGGCCGCGGCGGCATCGCCACTGGTCACCGCTGCCTGGCCGCCACTGGTGTACGAACGGGCGACCGTGACCTCGGGGGCGGCCTGGATCGAAGCGGGATCGAAGGGTAAGCGCGCTGCGACGCCGACGCCGAGCTGGCCATCGGCCACGTCAACTGCGAGCGAGTCCAGTTGTTCACCGGTAAGCAGAAGAGAGATCGCTTCCGCGCCGCCGACCGTCGCCTCGTGCTTCTGGTCGTCCAGCGTGTAGGTAAAGCGCGCCGGCGTGGACGCCAGGCGCGGCAGGGCTTCGCCGAGGAAGTTGGCTTGCTCGAGGACGTTGAGCGTCTCGGCGTTGGCATTGTCCAACGTGTACTGGAACAGCGCCGGCGCCAGGTCGTCGCCCAGCATCGCGCCGAGCACCGCGCCGAGCGAGGTCGCGTTGAGGATGTCGGCCTGGTCCTCGCCGACGTTCAGGCGCGCCGCGGCGCCGCTGGCCTGGCCGTGGGCCTGAACGAGCGCGCGGTAGAGCGTCCCCGCCGTCCCGGCGTCCCCCAGCTCCGCAGCGGCCAGACCCAGGTAGAGCTGTTCGGTCGGCGTGAGATCAGTGGCGGCCGCGAGGCGCCCGGCAGCCGGGAGTACCGGCTGGTCGAGCGCGGCCAGGCCCCACAGGGCGGCGGCGACGCGCTCGCGGGTCTCGTCGGGATCGTCGGCGACCTTGACCAGGTAGCCGGCGAGCCGCTCCCGGCCGACCGCGTCCGGTGCGACCGCGGCGGCGCGGACGGCGGCGTCAAGGTCGCTGCTGCCATAGGGAAGGAGCGCGAGGCCCCCGTCATCGGTTTGATAGTTGCCGAGGTGGAACTCCGGTGGCATCTCCGGCGCCCCGAAGTGCTCGGCCCCCAGCGCCCGCGCCACGTCGCGCGCCAAGATCGCGTCCAGCCGATTGCTCCACGTGGCGGCAAGGCGCTGGAGTGGGGCGTTGTAGCGGCCGCGGTTCTGGTCGGTAAAGGACACCTGGATCAGGCGGTCACCGGCTGCATCGAAGGGCGGCTCGAAGGTGTCGCCAGGGCCGAGCGTGACCATCTCCGCCTCGATCTGCTGCAGGCGCGAGGGGAGGACGGTCGTCGTCCGCACCAGCGTATCGCTCTGGTCGCCGGCCTCGACGGTGATCGTGATCGGGTGCTGGCCGAGCTTGAGCGTCCCCAGCGGCAGGTCCACCCCGGTGAAAGCCTTGCCCTCGGCGGTCAAGGGTTGATCCAGCAGCGTGGGTGCCTCGACCCGGAAGGCGACGTCCTCGCCTTCCTCCAGCGCCGAGCCGTAGGCGCGCACGCGCAGCACCGGCTGGTCGCTTGCGACGTAGGTCGAGTTGAGCGCGGCGTCGGCGAAGACCGGCAGGCTGACCGGCACCGCGCCGCCGCCGCTGCCGGCGTGGAGGTCGTCGGTGATGCCGAGCGCACTGATGTGCCACGAGGTCAGGTTGTCCGGCAGGGACATCGTCACCTGGCCGCGGCCGTCCGCCCCGGTGGCCACGGTCTTGAAGAGCGCCGTGTCCTTGAACTCGTCGCGACCGCCGCCGCCCCCGCCGCCCTCGGCGCCCATCATGCCCAGCGGCTCCTGGTGGCTGGCGTAGGTGCCAAGCACACCGGAGCCGACCGCGCGGTACAGAATGTCCAGGATCGCCAGATTCTCGTAGGCGAGCTGCCCCTGCAGCCGGAAGATCGCCTCGTCGACCGCGCTGAGCAGCACTTCGGCCGCCGCAGGCTGCCCGGCCGCGTCTGTCACCTCGACGTTTAGCGTCGCCTCCTCGCCCGGTCCGTAGCTTTCGCGATCGGGCGTCACCTCGATCGAGAGCGCGCGCTCGGTCTGGTCAAACTTGGCCTGCACGGGATAGCGCACCTCGCGATAGCCGTGCCCGTCGTGCCAGACGCCGATCACGTTGGTGTTGGGCACATCCTCCTCGCCCAGGTTGAAGTCGTAGCGCGGGCCGCCTAGCAAGGTGTAATCGCGGATGTCGTTCAGGGCCCGGTAGAAGAGGTAGTGGTTCGGCTTGTCCCCCGGCAGCGGCTGCCCGTTCCGCCGCATCTCCATC
>CAZCJG010000347.1:0-5275 GCA_964498575.1 uncultured Anaerolineales bacterium
GCGGCCAGCGCCAGGCCGAAGGCGCCGACGAGCGGCCGGTCCGCCTTGCGCCGGCGCGCCAGCCGGCGCTCGAGCAGCACGCGTTCCACGGGAGAGAGGCCCATAAGGGGTCAAATTATACGCCGGCCCGGGGCTGGAACGAAACCGGAGGGCCGGAGGCGGGCGCGGCGAAGGACGACGGGCAACCGCCGGTTGGAGCCACCGGGCGGCTATAATCGCCCGCGCAACCGCCGCTCACCTGGCGAACACACCGCCAACGTTCCTCTCACCCGATCGCCGACATCCCGAAAGGCTGCCACGACCATGCTCTCGACGAGCGCCGCCGCGACCTCCGACATCCACCGTTGCCCCTGGGTGGACCTGGGCAAGCCGGACTACGTCGCCTACCACGACGACGAATGGGGCGTGCCGGTGCACGACGACCGCGTCCTGTTCGAGTTCCTGACGCTCGAAGCCGCCCAGGCCGGCCTGAGCTGGTACACCGTGCTGCGCAAGCGCGCCGCCTACCGCGAGGCCTTCGCCGATTTCGATCCGGACCGGGTCGCCCGCTACGACGCGGCCAGCGTCCAGGCCCTGCTCGGCAACCCGGGCATCATCCGCAACCGGGCCAAGATCGAGGCCGCGATCCACAACGCGCGGCGCTTCCTGGAAGTCCAGGCCGAGCTCGGCAGCTTCGACGCCTACGTCTGGCGCTTCGTCGACGGCCGGCCGCGCGTCAACACCCTGCGCACCCTGGCGGACTACCCGGCGACCAGCCCGGAGTCCGACGCGCTGAGCAAGGACCTGCGACAGCGCGGCTTCAAGTTCGTCGGCTCGACGATTTGCTACGCCCACATGCAGGCGACCGGCATGGTCAACGACCACACGCTCGACTGCTTCCGGCGCGCGGCGATCGTCGCGTGCTATGCCGGGATGTCGCCGCCGTGATTCAGGCAGGGCCGGGTGGATCGCGAGCCTCCGCCTAGCTCCCGCCCCACCACTGCCGGGCGTCGCAGGGGATGGCGCCCGCCACGGCGCGGTAGATCGCCGCGAGGTCCTCGGCGGTCGGCGCGCGGTAGGCGAACTCGGGGCGCGAGGCCATACGCCGCAGCGCGTCGGCCTCGACGTCCATCCCCAGCCCGATGGTGAACACGACCACGCCGTCGGCCCTGGCCGCCGCCGCCACCGCCTCGGCGTCCGCCACCGGCCGCGGGTTGGAGCGCCCGTCGGTGAGCAGCACGATGACGGGTGTCACGCCGCCGCCGCGAGCCTCCGCCAGCGCCGCCACCGCGGCTTCCAGGCCGCAGACGATGCAGGTCTGCGGGGATACGACGACGCTCGCGAGGGCGCGGTCCAGCGCGCCGCGGTCCGCCGTCAGCCCCACCAGCCGCGTCGCGCCGCTGTTGAAGGCGACGATCGCCGCGCGGTCGCCGGTCGCGGGGTCACCTGAAGCGCTGGCCAGCACCAGCTCGCCGACGAAGTCCCGCACCGCCGCCAGCGCCACGTCCAGCTTGGGGCGCCCGCCGGCGGTCGGTTCGAGCATGCTCTGCGAGGCATCGATTACCAGCACCACGTCCACGTAGCGCAGCGCCGGCTGGCAGGCCGGTTCACGCAGGAGCAGCGGCAGGTAGATCGGCCGCGGTACCCGCGTCGGCGTGGCGGTCGGCGTGGGCGTCGGGGTGCGGGTGGGCGTCGGCGTGGCGGTCGGTGTCGCGCTCGGGCTGGGGGTGGATGTCGGCGCGCGCACGAAGACGCGCGGCTCGGGGTAGACGAAGCGGCGCACGACGCCGTCGATGTCGACGTAGTCCAGCCAGGCGACGACGTTGGTCGGCACCCATCCCGTGCGCAGGGGGCGGACGCGGTAGGTGAGGGTCACCGGCTCGCCGAAGCCCGGCGCCAGGCCCCAGCGCAAGCCCTTGCCGAGCGCGACCAGCGGCGGCACGTTGAAGGTGCCGGGGACGAGGGCGACGTCCGGCCCGAGCGTGTCGTCCAGCACCCCCGCGCGGGCGCCCGAGCCGACCAGGGTGGCGATCTCGCGGTAGATCGCGGGCAGGTCGTCCGGCCGCAGGGTGTGGTAGAACTGGGTTGGGCTGCTGGCCACGCGCAGCAGCAGATCCTGGTTGACCGTGTTGCCCACGCCGACGGTGAAGATGACCACGCCGCGGGCACGGGCGCGCCGCGCCGCCTGCACAGCCGCCTCGATGTCGCTGCCGCCGTCGCTGATCAGCACCATCGCCTGGCGCACGCCCGGCCGGCCCGCGGCGCGCAGGTGGTCGTCCGCCAACAGCAGCCCGGCGGCGATGTCGGTCCCGCCGCTCGATCCGAAGCTGGCCGGCACGCGCCGTACGATGTCGGGGTCGCCCGATAGCTCGTGCACCAGCGTCGCCCCGCTGTTGAACTTGACCTTGCCCACGCGGTGCTGCGCCAGGTCGATGCCGTCGACGAAGGCGGAGACGGCCCGCGCCGCGGCATAGGCCTTGGGCCCGGACATCGAGCCCGACACGTCGATGATCAGCATGATATCCGCCGGGCTCGGGAGGTCCGGGCAGCTCCGCCGCAGCGTCAGCGTCACGGTCACCGTCTCGCCCAGCCAGATCTCGCCCGGCGCGGCGGTCTTGTCGCCCGTCACCACGCAGATGCCCGCGCCGGCCGGAGCCGGGGTCGGCGCGGGGGTGGCGGTGGCAGGTGGGGGGAGCGCCGCGCCGGAAGGATCGAAGATCAACACCTTGCCCCGGTCGATCCGGTCGCCCAGCGAGCGCAGCCCGACCACCAGCCGCCCCTCTCCATCGTACGCCAGGTCCTGCAGCCAGCGGGTAGGGTCCGACCCCAGCGCTTGCGCCAGGTCCCACACCACCCGGCCCTCGCCGTCCAGCACCCGCACGGAGGCGGGATTGTTCGACCAGCCCCCCAGGATCGCCATCCGCCCGTCCGGACCCGCCGCCACGCGCGCCGGGCCGCGCGTCGGGTCGAAGCGCAGCACCCGCGCCGGGCGCAGCGGGGCGCGCGGGTCCCAGACCAGGACCAGCCCGGCCAGGCCGTCGACCGATGCCAGCCCGCCGCCCGGCACCGCCGCCAGATCGTCGGACCAGGCGCCCGTGCCGCCGCTGGCGTCCAGCCGGCCGAGCAGCGCGCCGTCGGCGGCGGAGAGCACGGCGATCGCCGCCTCGTCCGGCAGCGCCGCGTAGACCCATTCCCCGTCGACCGCCAGCCCGGTGCCGGCCGGGCCGAGCTCGACGGACCAGCGCGGCGTGCCGTCCGGCGCCAGGCGCTCGAGGCGGCTGGTCGGCGAGGCCGGCGGGGCGCGGCGCACCAGCAGGTCGCCATCCTCGAACAAGGCGATGTCCACGCTGTCGACCGGCGCCGGGAAGCGCGCCGCCACGCTGCCGTCGCGCGCCCAGCGCACGATGGTCCCCGGCACCGGCAGGGGCGCCTGGGCCTGCGCCGCCGCCTCGCCGCCCGCGGCCGCCACGCGCAGCTCCCCGCGGGCCGCGCCGCGATCGTTCGCCGGCACGTCCGCCACGCTGCGGCGCAAGCTGCCGTCCGCGGCATGCCAGGCCAGCGCCACGCGCCCGTCCGCCAGGCGGCCGCCGACGGCGTACTGGCCGCCCGGCCCGACGGCAAGCTGCGGGCGCGGGCCCGGCCGCAGGTCCGGCCACACCGGGCGCTCGCCCAGCGCCCGGCCGTCCGGGGCGAAGAAGCGTGCGTACAGGCCGCTGTCGTCGCCTTCGAGCAGCGCGAGGCCATTCTCGGCGGCCCAGCCGGCCACTTGGAGAACGGACCGAATCGATTCTCCCAGCCCCTGGACCCCCCAGCCCTCTTCAAAGCGACCGACCGCGTTAAACCGCGCCAGCGGCTCACCCGCCGACGCGCTCTTGATGTAGACATTGCCCTGGCTGTCGACCGCCAGCGAGCCCGGCACGGCGGGCAAGCCCGAGCGCATCGCCGCCGGCCACAAGGACTTGCGCTCGGTGCCCGGGCCGAAGCGCCCCACGCCCTCCTTGCTCAGGCCGTAGATCACCCCGCCCGGGCCGGCGGCGAAGGCCAGCGGCATGGTGTCGTCCGTCGCCGGGGCGACGGTCCACGAGCGCTCGGGGTAGATGCTGCCGGGCAGCGGCACCGCGTTGACCACGCGCCGGCCGGCCGAGCCGACGATGCTGCGCACCAGGCGTTGGGAGAAGGGGTCGAAGCCCACCGCCAGCGCCACTTCGCTATCGAGCGGCGCCTGAGCGAACCCGCCCCCATCCGCCCTGACGACGACCACGCTCGGCCGGACGCCGAACCCACCGGGGTTGCAGCTCACCGCCAGCGCCAACCGCTCGCGATCGACGAAGCCGAGGGCCAGGATGTCCACAGGATTCTGGCCGGACGGGCACAGCGTCTGCCCCATGGCGCCCGCCCCGCCGTTGGGATCGGGCTGGTCGCCCGGATCGAGCGTCCGCGTCGCGACCAGGGTGTAAGTGACCGGCGCCTGCTCCGCCGTTTGGGGGAGATCAGGCGCGTGGGGACCGCCCAGAGCTGTCGCCGGCGAGAGGAGTGGCAACAGGACCACCGTCACGAGCATCCCCGGTAGCGCCGCGAGCGCCACGAGTCGCCGCGTCCGTCCGGCGGCCCGGCCCGCGGTCCGCACGCACTGCCACGGACTTCCGTTTGCACGCTGCTGGTCGACTCGCATGATCCCGCTCCTCATCCTCTACGGCGGCCTCGACAGCTCTGCGGCGGCGTCGACGGCGCCACCCTCATGCCCCGTCGCTTGCCTGCCTCGGCGCCCGGCCCGCACCGCAAGATCCAATCTTACCGCAAGGTCTCCCCCGGTGCCACCGCCAGTACCGCCACGCCCGGCAGGACCACGGCTTGCAGCGCGTCGGGAGTGCCGGTGAGCAGTGGGATGGTGCCGGAATGTGGGGATGCACTCGCCGTCAAGGGATGGCATTGACGGTGTTGAACGACGGGTCCGTCTTCCATTTCGAGACGTAGCCGATCAAGCTCAAACTCGCGCACACGCGCCTCATCGTCGAAGAGGTGCTCCGCCAGATACGGGATGATCGAGTGCTCCCAGATCAATTGGACCCATTCCTCGTCCAGATCATCGCGCATGAAGTGGCTTGGACCGATGGCCATCTGCCGGTCGCCCACTCGGTCGTTGGCCAGATCGACCACGCCCGCCAGCCAGAGCATGGCCGGCTTGTTCCGTTCGAGCCATCGCCGGAGCAGCCCTTGGATCGGCGCTTCGTCCGGAAAGAACGGGATGAAGTGGAAGCGCCGCCGGAGAGCCGCATCCACCAGGGCAATCGAGCGG
>CAZCJG010000348.1:0-5244 GCA_964498575.1 uncultured Anaerolineales bacterium
CGTCGTTGACGCCGTCGCCGACCATGCCGACCGCGCCGTCGCGGCCGACCAGCGCGTCGACCACGGCCAGCTTGTCCTCGGGCAACAGGCCGGCGCGCACGTCGTCGATGCCCACCCGCGCCGCGATGATGCGCGCCACCGTCTCGTTGTCGCCGGTCAGCATCACGGTCCGCACCCCCTGCCCATGCAAGGCGCGAACGGCCTCGATGCTCGTGGGGCGAAGGGTGTCCGAGACGCCGAACACGCCGAGCGGCTCGCGATCGGAGCCGAGCACCACCGTCGTCTTGCCCTCGGCCTCCAAGCGTTCCAGCAGCGCCTCGACCGCCGGCGAGCAGGTGGCGCGCTCCTCCGCCAGGCGATGGTTGCCGACGAAGTAGGTCCGGCCGTCGATCTCGCCGACCACGCCCCGCCCGGGGAGGTCGTGAAAGCCCGCGGCCGGTGGCAGCCCGGCCACATCACCGGGAAAGGCATGGACGATCGCCGCGGCGACGGGGTGGCCGGAGTGGCTGTTCAGGCCGGCGGCCAGGCGCAGGAGCTCCGGCTCGGCCAGGCCGCTGGTCGAGTGGATGTCGGTCACCTCGGGCCGGCCATGCGTCAGCGTGCCGGTCTTGTCCAGCGCCACGGCCTTGAGCCGGCGCCCCTGCTCCAGGTACAGGCCGCCCTTGACCAGGATACCCCGCCGCGCGGCCGCCGCCAGCCCGCTGACGACGGTGATCGGCGTCGAGAGGACCAGGGCGCAGGGGCAGGCGACGACCAGGAGCACCAGGGCGTTGTAGACCGAGGCGTAGACCGGCGCCTGCCACACCAGCGGCGGCAGGATCGCCGTCAGCAGCGCCAGCACCACCACGCTCGGGGTGTAGTAATGCGCGAATCGGTCGACGAAGCGCTGCGTCGGGGCGCGCTGGGCCTGAGCGGTCTGGATGGAACGGGCGATGCGGGCGAGCATGGTGTCGTCCTGGCCGGCGGTGACCTCGACCTCCAAAACGCCCTGCTGGTTGATGGTGCCGGCGAAGACGGGATCGCCGGGCGCCTTGTCCACCGGCATGCTCTCGCCGGTGATCGGCGCCTGGTTGACCGCGGACCTGCCGGCGCGCACGGTGCCGTCGAGTGGGACACGCTCGCCCGGGCGGACGCGGATGATCGCCCCCATATCCACCTGGGCGGCCGGGACCTCCCGCCAGGCGCCGGAGGCATCGCGCACGGAGGCCAGCTCCGGCGCCAGCGCCATCAACGCCCGCACGGCGTTTCGGGCACGGTCCAGCGAGTAGCCTTCGATCTTCTCGGCCAGGGCGAAGAGGAAGGTGACCATCGCCGCCTCGGGCCAATGCCCGATCGCGACCGCGCCGAGCACGGCGATCGCCATCAGGAGGTTGATGTTCAGCGTCCGCGTCCGCAGCGCCGCCCAGCCCTTGCGCAGCGTGTCTCGCCCGCCCAGCGCGATCGAGGCCAGCGCCAGGACCAGCACGGGCAGGCTGTGGTCCAGCCCCGTGCGCCAGGCGACCAGCTCCGCGGCGAGCGCGGCCGCGCCCGAAAGCGCCAGCGGGGCCCACTCGCGCCAGCGGTCGGGCGGGGCGGCGCGCTGGAGGGGGTCGATCGCGCCGGGCCCCGCCGCGTCGATGCGCATCGGCTCCATGCCCAGGGCGGCGACGGCGGCCAGCACCGCGTCGGACTGGCCGGGCGCATGGGTCACGGTCAGGTGCCGCTGCATCAGGTCGAAGTCCAACCCGCTGACGCCCCCCATCCGCCGCAGGCCGTTGCGGATGATCTGCTCCTCGGTCGCACAGTCCATCTTGGCGATGTAGAAGCGCGAGACGGCCTGACCCGCCGCGGCGCCGGGCGGCGCGTCAACCATGCTCGACATGATCCAGCCCGCGCAGGAACAAGTCGACCACGTGGTCGTCGTCCAGGCTGTAGAAGACCTGCCGGCCCTCGCGGCGCGCGCGGACCAGCCGCAACTGCCGCAGGCCGCGCAGGTGATGCGACAGGGCCGACTCGGAGATGCCGACCGCTTCGGCAAGGGCGCCCACGTGCATCTCCCCGCCCAGCAGCGCGGCGATCAGGCGGACGCGGCTGGCGTCGCCGAGCGCGCGGAACAGCTCCGCGACCTGGGCGGCGGTGCGCTCGTCCACCGATCGGGCGGGGGGGTGCGGGATCGTCGGGGGGGTGGGCAGCTCGACCATGTCATCGGGAATATCTGAGCGATTGTTCAGGCGTCGCGGCATTCTAGCACAGGGCGGTCGAATCCGTGAGCCGGGGCGCGTTCGCGCCTCTCGATCCTGCTGGACCCGGACCGGCCGGTCTGCTTGACCCGGACCGGCCCGCCGGCGATAATCGCCGCACCGCACGCGCCGCCGGACCCGTGTCGCTCCTCGTGGCCGGCGCGCGAGCGGCAGCGGTATGAGGAAGCCACCGATGATCGCCGCAGCTCCCGATTCGCCGGCATCGCATCGGTTCCGGCGCCCCTGGATCCTACCACTGGCCCTGGCCATCGCCGCGACCCTCGCGGTGCTGCTCGCCATCCTCGCGACCTCGCTGGCGGCCAGCGGCGGCCGGCCGGTGGCGCAGCTCGACGACAGCTACATCCACCTGCAATACGCCCGCAGCCTGGCGCAAGGTCACGCCATGCGCTACAACCCGAGCGATCCCCCGACCTCGGGCGCGACCAGCCTGCTCTATCCCCTGCTGCTGGCACCGGCCTTCCGGCTCGGGGCGGACGGCGACTCGGTCGTGTGGTGGTCCTGGGCGCTCGGCGGTACGGCCTACCTGGCGCTGGTGGTGTGCGCCTTCGCGCTCGCCCGCGTGTACCTCGCGGAGCTGCCGCGGGCGGACTGGCTGGCGCTTGCCGTCGCCGTGCTGGTTCTGACCAACGGCGCGGTGGTCTGGGCGACGCTGAGCGGCATGGAAACGGTGATCGCGGCGGCGGTGGCCGTCGCCGCCGTGCTCGGCATCGCCACCGGGCGCCCGGCTCTGGCCGCCGGCGCCGCCGGCCTGGCGGCGCTGACCCGCCCCGAGGGCGCGCTGCTGGCCCTCGCCGTCGTGGTCTGGCTGCTGGTGGAGGCGCGCGAGGCGCGTGCCGCCGGTCGGCGCTGGGCGGGTCTCGTGACCTTGTCCGGGCTGGCCCTCGCCGCCGTGGTCGCGCAACCGGCCATCAACGCGGCGGCGACCGGCGCGACGACGCCGACCGGCATGGTCGCCAAGTCCTGGCTGTCCAACGTGCCGCCGTACCCCGGTCCGATTGCCCGTTCCGTGCTCGGCTACTGGGCCAAGATCTGGCTCGATCTGACCCTCGGCGTGCCGCGCATGATCGCCGTACCGCTGCTGATACCCGTCGCGATCGTGGATCTGGCCTGGCGGGTCCGGCGGGCCTGGCGGGGCACAGGCGATGCCGAGCCCCCCGGCGCCACCGGCCCGGCACGGCGCGGCCGGCGCGGGTTCGATCGGCGCTGGTCCGATCGGGACCGCGCGGCCGGCCTGGCGCTGGTCTGGCTCGTCCTGGCGAGCCTGGCCGCGGCGACGCTGCAGACCGGCACATGGCACTATGCCCGCTACCAGCTCGGCGTGATCGCCGTGGGCACGGTGTTCGGCGGCGTGGCCATCGCCCGCCTGGCCGGCGGCTGGCCGACCCGCCGCGGGCGGTCGCTCGGCTGGGCGGCGCTGGCCGTCCTGATGATCGCCTCGCTCGCCACGACCCGCCACGCCCTGCGCAGCGTTGCCGACTCGGTGCGGGTGACCCTCGATCAGCAGCTGCGGATGGGCGAATGGCTGCGGGAGAACACTCCGGCGACGGCGCGGATCGGCGTCCACGACGCCGGCGCGATCCGCTACTTCGGCGGGCGCGACCTCTACGACGTCATCGGCCTGACGACGCCCGGCGCGGCCGTCGCCTGGCGCAACGGCCCCGGCAGCGCGTACGAGGCGCTCGAGCGCTCGCCCTGGCGCCCGGACTGGTTCGCGGCCTATCCCGACGTGCAGCCCTTCTCCTACTTCACCTCGATGCGCCTCTTCGGGCAGCTCCTCGCGACCTTCCCGGTAACCCGCACCGCGACCGACGTCATCGTCAGCGCCGGCGAGCAGCGCATCTATCGGGCCGACTGGTCGCTGGCGGGCTCGGGCGATCAACCAGGTCAGGCGGATGTCCTGGCCCGGCTGGGCGGCCTGGATCTGGTGGACGCGCTCGACGTCGCGGACCTGGAGAGCGAGCGCCAGCACGCCTACCGCTGGTGGAACCGCCGGCGGCTGCCCGGCTACGCCAGCGAGGTCAAGGAGCTGGCCTACCGGGCGCCGCCGCGGGCGACCGTCGTCGACGGCGGCCGGCTGCTGACCGGGGGTGAGGAGATGGCGCTCGCCGCGCGCCCGCATGAGCCGGGCTGGCTGGTCCTGCGCACCGACGCGCGCAACGGCGCCGGCCTGGCGGTGTCGGTCAACGGCCGGGCGGCCGGCATCTGGCACTACAGCCAGGTCGCCGGCGAGTGGCAGGACAGCGTCTTCCCCATCCCAGCGGACCTGGTCGACACCGATCGTCTGCGCCTGCGCATCGAGGCGGATGCCGAGGCGCCCGGCTTCCTCCAGCACGGCGCCTACCACTACTGGCTGTACCAGGGCCGGCCGAGCACCCCGCCACCGGTCCCCGGCCGGAGCCTGCACGCCCGCTTCGGGGAACAGATCGACCTGGTCGGCTTCGACTTCGACGCGACGACGGTCGCCGCCGGCCGGCCGCTGACGGTGACCCTCTACTGGCGTGCGACCGCGCCGATCACTGACGCCTACAAGGTGTTCGTCCATTTGGCGGGCGCCGACGGCACCGTGCTCGCGCAGTCCGACGGCATCCCGAGCTACGACACACGGGGGACCGACACCTGGCAACCCGGCGAGATCATCGCCGACGTGCGCCGGCTCGACGTGCCGGCCGATCTGCCCGCGGGGACCTATCCACTGCTGGCCGGCCTGTACGCGGTCGCGCCGCCCAACGCCCGCTTGCCGGTGCGGCAGGACGGTGGGCACGGCGAAGATTATGTCAAGTTGGCCTCGGCGCGGATCGAGTGATCCCAGGCGGGCCGGCTTGGCGTTGGCCCGCCGCTGATGTACCCTTCTACGCCCAACCCGGAAGAATCATGTCGGATATCGACAGCGAGAACCAGCAGAGGAACCACGACAACCATGATCGGCAGTGCCACCCCAACCCGCGAGGCGACCAATGGCGCCGCCCTCGCTTCTGACGACTTCAGGGTCAAGGACCTGTCCCTA
>CAZCJG010000349.1:0-5232 GCA_964498575.1 uncultured Anaerolineales bacterium
GCCGGCCGGCCGCCAGCGCCATGACGTGCAGGCCCAGCGCGACCAGCGACTTGCCCGAGCCGGTCGGCGTGCCGAGCACGACGTGGCGGCCGGCGGCCAGGGCATCCAGCGCCCGCGTCTGGTGCTCATAGGGCACCAGGCCGTTATCGCGGACCCAGGCGAGGAAGGCGGCGAGGCTGGTCGCGGCGGACGGCGGGGGACTGGACGGAAGGCGGGCAAGGAGAGGAGGAGAAGACTCCAGAGCAGCGGCCTCGCGACGGGTCACGGGCGGTCGTCAACACCCAATGCAAACAGCAATGCTGCTTCGATCTCACGCATTCGAGTGTCGGAAAGATGCATGATGAAAGGTCCGATGCGTTTCGTGGAAATCGACAGCACGCAATCCAGATTGACCACGCTGTATTCTGGCACGCCGTCCACGTCCGGCGTGAGGACAACGTAGGAAGGCAAGCTCCGAAGGGTCGTCGTGATGGGCGCTACTGTGATGCGGTTGAGATACCCGATCGCCGAATCGCGAGTCAGGATGACGCCGGGACGCCGATTGTCCGGAGGTGGGAACACCATCCAGCACACGTCACCCCGGCTTAATTGTCGGCCCATTCAGCGATCCATTCGTCGTCCCAGGTTTGGATGGCCTCCCATGCCGCCATCTCCGCCATCTCCTCCGGAGTTTCCGGCAGCAAGGCATAGCCCTCGGCATGTTGCCGCTCCATCTCGGCGATGCGATCCCGGTGCAGCGCATCTCGGATCGCATCGCGGATGTAGGCGGATCGGGATCGCCCGTTGTGCCCGATGACGCCATCGAGGCAGTCCAGGAGAGGTTCATCGATCGTGATTTGAATCGTCTTCATGCTGATTCACCTGCCGCTACCGGCGTGACACAACATCCTTCTCGACATTCTTGCCCACATGATAGCACACATTGTTATGCTGCCCAACCCCGTCAGCCTTCCGTCAGCCCAAGGCCAGTCGGGGGCCAGCCATCGGCCCCGGCCCGGCCCGGCCCGCGTCAAGCAAGCCTGAGCGTGATCGGTTATCCTTGCATGCGTTACTGTCCGATCCTATCCGCGCCTCCTGAGGTGCCTAGGGCATTGATCATCCGATCCACCGGTATCGGGCAACTGCTAACCGGCGCATCCAAACAAAACGGCGGGCGACTTACGGTCGCCCGCCGTTTTGTTTGTGGCCCGCGACGTGTGTAGAATCGCTCGCCATGAATGCCTTGCGTTGTGCGACGGGTCCGTGTGCTGGCGTGCTGGTCCCTGAGATCCTGCGGCGATGAGCACGAACGACTACCACTTCGTCACCCACTGGCGGGTCGAGAGCACGTGCGAGGAGATCGCGACGGTCCTGGGCGACGCGCCGGGCCTGGCGCGCTGGTGGCCGTCGGTGTACCTGGACGTGCAGGTCATCGAGCCGGGCGGCGCGGACGGGGTCGGAGGGGTCGTCTCGCTGTATACCAAGGGCTGGCTGCCCTACCGGCTGCGCTGGACGTTCCGCATCACCGAGTCGCACTACCCGCATGGCTTCGCGCTGGAGGCCTGGGGCGACTTTGTCGGGCGGGGGGTGTGGACCTTCGCCCAGGACGGGCCGTGGGTCGACATCGCCTACGACTGGTCGATCCGCGCCGACAAGCCGCTGTTGCGCTACGGGTCCTTCCTCTTCAAGCCGATCTTCTCGGCCAACCACCACTGGGCGATGCGCCAGGGCGAGACGAGCCTCAAGGCGGAGCTGGCGCGCCGGCACGCCGCGCGGCCGCCTGGATCACCTGCTCCAGCACCGGCGCCGCCGCCGACCAGCTGAAGCGCTCCACGCCGCGCCGCCGCGCCGCCGCGCCAAGCGTGGCGGCGATCGCCGGATCCGTCAGCAGCCGCCGCAGCGCCGCGGCGAGCGCGCCCACGTCGCCGGGCGAGACAACCAGGCCGCAGCCGTCGAGGATCTCCGGCAGCTCGCCGACGGCGGTGGCGACGATCGGGCGGGCCAGGGCCATCGCGTCGAAGAGCTTGGCCGGGATCTGCGCCTGGGCGAAGGGCAGGTCGCGCTGCGGCAGCGCCACGGCGTCCGCCGCGATCAGGGTTTCACCGATGGCGGACCAGGGCTGCGGGGGGTGCAGGGTCAGCGCGGGGCCGCCGAGCGCGGCGAGCGCCGCGGCATACGGATCGCCCGGCGCCGCGCCGACGACGAGCAGGCGCGCCCCGATGTCGGAGAGCGCCTGCACGGCGTGGACCAGCTCTTCCAGCCCCTTGTGCGGGCGCGGCGTGCCGAGGAAGATCACGGTGGGCGTGGCGCCAATCCCGAGCGCGGCCCGGCAGCGTGCTCGGTCGAAGCGGGCCGGGTCGAGCGCGGCGGTGTCGCGGACGTGGTAGAGCAGGGTACCGCCGAAGAGCGTTTGCAGGGGCCGCGACGCGACGGTGACGGCGTCGGCCTCATGGACCCGGTGGCCGAGCCAGCGCAGGTAGAGGTTGGAGTACGGGTCGGCGAACGTCGCGATCTCGCCCGCGCGCCGGCGCCAGGCGGCGCGGCCGTAGTCCCCGGCGAGGTCCCAGTCGTCGATGTCCAGCACCAGCGCCGCGCCGGTGCGGCGCCGGGCGATGAGGGCGGCGCCGAAGCTGGAGAGCCGCGGCTTGGCGGCCACCAGCACCGGCGCGGTCGCCAGCTCCGCCAGGCGCCGCAGGGTCCGCCCGAAGCCCGGGAAGCGCCCGCCGGGCAGGGCGACGACGTCCAGCGAGCCGTCGTCGGCCGGTGGCCACAGCCCCTCCCCGAACGTCACGCCGAGCACTCGCACGGGATGCCGCTCGGCCAGGAGCTGCGCCAGCATGTACACCCGGCCGTAGGCGTTGGACGAGAGATTGGCGCACAGCAGGTCGACCGGCACGGATGACGTCATCGGCCCGACCCGCTTGCCAGCCGTTTGAAGAGCTGAAGATAGCGCTCCGCGGCGGTGTCCAGGCTGAAATCAGCGATGACCCGCTCCCGCAGCGCCATCCCATCCGCACCACGCCGGGCGGCCTCGATCGCCGCGCGCAGGGCCGCGGCCAGGCTGTCGATGTCGCCCGCCAGGAACAGCCGGGCACCCGTTGCGCTCTGGACGACCGCGCGCGTCGATGGCAGGTCCGACGCGACGACCAGGCGACCCGATGCCATCGCTTCGAGCAGCGCGTTGGACAATCCTTCCTGGTGGGATGGCAGCACGAAGACGTCGCTGGCGGCAAGCCAGCGAGCGGGATCAGGGACCGGGCCGACAAGGCGGATGGTTGGGGCGGGGCTTTCGCCGGATGCGTCCATGTTTGGGATCGCAATTGACCCGGCGACGGATTCAACCGCCGGCCGCAGTGCCTCCTCGACGGAGTCCGCCTGCCCGGCGCCTGATCCGGCGATGACCAGGCACGTGGAGGGGAGTGGATTGTCACGGTCTCGGACTTCGGTAAGGGGGTCCTCCCGCAGCTTGCGCCAGGCGTGGACCAGGTCCAGCACGCCCTTGCGCGCGACCAGGCGCCCGAGGAAGAGGACGATCGCCGCGTCGGGCGGCAGGCCCAGCTCGGCCCGCAGGCGCAGGCGTTCCGCGGGCTCGATGGGTCTGAAACGGTCGGTATCGACGCCGTTGGGGATCGACGCGATCCGGCTCTCGTCGAACCCCCATCGCTCGAGCTCCGCCGCGATCTCGTCGCTGACCGCCACCACGGCCGCCGCCCGGCGCAGGACACCGGCGCGCCAGGCTGGCGGGGGCACGTGGGCGTGGAGCCAGTGGCGCACGGGTCCACCGGCCGGGATGGCCGCCGGATCGAGGAAGCGCGTCAGGTCGCCGGCGGTCGCGGGGCGGAAGAGCCAGGGCCGCGCGGCGCGCCCGGCCGCCAGCCCCGCCGCCAGCGCCAGCCAGCCACCGCCGAAGACCGCCGCGACGTCGTAGCTCCGGCGACCCAGCACCAGCCGGCGGGCGATGATCGGCAAGCTGCCGTACTCGCCCCAGCGCCCCGTGCCGCCCGGCCGCAGGCGGCGAAGGGTGAAGCCGTCGACGGTTTCGACCGCCGGCGTGCCCGGCACGATGTGGCGGGTCCAGACCTCGACCGGGACGCCGGCCGCGGCCCAGCGCGCGCAGAGTCCGGCGCACTGGCGCTCCATGCCGCCGACGACGGGCGGGAAGCGGCGGATCAGGATGCGGGGGCGGGGAGGCGCGAGGGCTTGCGGCGGGTGCATGGTGGACCTGTTCGTTGTCTGAGAGTACCATTGACCGCCGGGCCGGACAAGGCATGGTGCTGGGCGAGGCTCGTGCAGACATCTCGTGCGGGCATACGGTGTCCAACTGTTACGAGGTCGGCAACGGGCGAGGCGAAAACGATGTACGAGACAGTGACCAAGGTGAACGGACAAGCCCGCGAGCTTCCCGAGATCGCCACCACCACCCGCGGCCTCGCCGAATCCCGCGCCGCCGTCGGCCGCGCCTGGGGGCGGGTGCAGGCCGATCGCTGGGCGGCGGTGACGTCCCTGGGGCCGGGCGACTACCTCGATGTCGGCTGCAGCGGTGGCGCGTACGTGCGCCGACTCGGTGATCTGGAGCAGCTCGCCTTCGGGGTGGACCTCCTGCGCGACGCCGCCTGGCGCGACGACGGGCGTTTCCTGTGCGCCGACGCCGGCGCGCTGCCGCTGGCGGATCGCAGCGTGGACGTCGCCTTCGCGTTCGAGGTGCTGGAGCACGTCCCCGATCCGCTGAACGTGGTGCGCGAGCTGGCGCGGATCGCGCGCCGGGCGGTGGTGGTTTCGGTGCCGGACTGCGAGACGCCGCGCGAGCTGGCAGGCAGCGGACTGGCCTTCAACCACTGGACCGACCGCAGCCACGTCCAATTCTTCACCACCGCCAGCTTGGGCGACCTGCTGAAGTCGGCGGGCCTGACGGTCCAGCCGATCCGGCGGATCAACCCGGTATCACCTGAGCGGGTCATGCTGCGCGCCTGGGGCTGGCCGGAACGGGTGGCGGCGCCGGCGGCGCGCTGCCTGTCCCGCCTGCCCGGCCGCCGGCCGCTGACCATGACGCTGCTGGCGACCTGCGAGGTGCAGCCGCCGGTGGGCTGAGGGACAGTCCGGGATCGCCCGAAGATCGCATCGCGGGCGCGTGCCGACGCTGATCGGATGCTTGCGCCGGTCACCGTCATAACTTCGGCCACCAGCCAGGCGGTTGGAAACCGCGGCTAAGGGCGGCGGAGCCGCCGAATGTCGCCCTTCGGCGACAACGCAACG
>CAZCJG010000350.1:0-5150 GCA_964498575.1 uncultured Anaerolineales bacterium
TCAGCCTCGGCGGCCGCCTTCGCGTAATCCGCGAGCGCGCGATCGGCCTTCGCCATCAGCGCCTCTACGTCGGCACCCTTTCGCTTCGCCGCATCGGCATATCGGGTGACCCAGGCCTTGTAAGCCCTGGCGGAGTCCGCGCGCGCGGCCATTTGCTTCGCCGCGCCCGACACCAAGAGGTTGCCGCCGCTGATGATGGCGTCCTTCTGCGCGTCAAGGGCCTGAGCCGTGGCGCCTTGCAGCTCGGCCAGGTACCAGGTCGACGGAATCCGCGCCCCGAGGTGCGGATCGTTGGCCAAGAGCGGCAAGCCCGTCTCGGTCAGCTCGCCCGCCACGACCCAACTGTTGCTGCCGATGTCCCGCCCGCGCAGGTGGTAGTCGAGCTGGAGCCGGTTGTCGATTTCGAGCAGCCCGTCGCCGAGCTCGGCCGGGAGCCGCTCTGCCGCCAGGATCGTCACCGCATCCGCCGGGTAGGCCGGCATCAGCTCCGCCGCGCGCTCGGGGCCGACGGCCTGGGCCAGGCGCACCCGCAGCAGGTCCTCGTCCCAGTTGCCGCTGATGTCCCAGGCCATCATCTTGGCCCAGGCCAGCGAATCGATCGCCGTCCAGCGCTCCGGCCGCGTGCCGAGGATCAGGAACTCGGGCGGCAGCGCCGGGTCGGTGTCGATCCAGGCGTTGACGCCGGCCGCGTAGGCTTCCAGCACCTGCCGGCTCTCGGGCGCGATCCGCGACCAGGCGGTCTCGGCGGCACGGCGCGGGCCGAGCGTGCGCAGGAACTTGTCGGTCGGCAGCGCCGGCTCGCCCAGGATCTCGGCGAGGCGGCCGGCGGCCACGCGGCGTTGGAACTCGATCTGCCACAGCCGGTCCTGCGCGTGCACAAAGCCCAGCGCGAAGAACGCGTCCAGATCGGTAGCGGCGCGGATGTGCGGGATGCCGTCGGCGTCGCGGATGATCTCCACCGGCGCGGTGAGACCGGCGACCGCCAGCGTCCCCCGCGTCTGCGGCAGGCTCTGCCGAAGATACAGCCATCCGGAGAAGAGCAGGACGACCGGAAGGAGGGCGAGGGTTAGAAGAACGATACGTCTTGACATAAAATCCTATTGCTGGTGAGATAGCTGATGTGATGGACTGTCGCGTCCACATGCCGAGTTCGACTGTCGCCTGCCCTGGCACCGGGAACGACGGCTTCGGCGCCTCAGGTGCCGCGACGCGCTGGTCGCGCGCAGGTTCAAGGTTGGAGGGGCAACGGCCAGGGTGCCTTACTGGCCTGCCAAAGCAGTCGTGACGTAATATACCGCATCCACCGCGCATTCCGGACGTGGCACCCTTCCGTCCGAGCCGCGACCGTCAGGGATCGTTTCCATCGGCGGCATGTCGAACCGTGGAGTTGCAGACCATGTACCAGCCTCACGCCATCCCCACCGACGACCTCACCCTCGCATGCTTCATGTTGGGGGAGGGCGCGCCGGTGATCCTGATCAACGGCGGCCCCGGCGACGACCACCGCTACTTGCGCCCGGTCGCCGCGGCGATGGCGGACCGATTGCCCGTCCGCTGCATCCTGTACGACCAGCGCGGCTGCGGGGAGTCGCGCCTGGAGCGCCAGGATGCCGAGACGCTGCACATCCAACGCTTCTTCGCCGACATCGACGCGATCCGCCGGCACTTCGGCTATGCGCGGATCAGCCTCTTCGGCCATTCCTGGGGCGCGATGCTGGCGCTGGCCTACGCCGCCGAGCACCCGGATGCCGTCGACCGCCAGGTGCTGGTCGGGTTGGGACCGCTCAATCCGGAGATGCAGGCGGTGGCGCGGGCGAACAATCGGCACGTGCTCAGCGAGCCGGAGCGGCTGGCGCTCGGCGACGTCAAGCGCGCGCGCCGGGCCGCGCTGGAGGCGGGGGACGTCGCTACCTTCGCCGCGCTACACCAGCGCCAGATGCGCGAGTTCAGCGCGCGAAGCTGGTTCCACAATCCCGACGTGGCCGCGCGCTTCGCCGAAGACTTCTGCGACGGCTACAACTTCAACCCGCGGATCACGCCGCTGGTCTGGCCCTCGGTGATGGCGTTGGACATGCTGGAGCGGGCGCGCGGCCTGGCGGTGCCCAGCCTGATCGTCTACGGCTACCAGGACTTCGAGCCGATCACACAGGCCTACGTGCTCGCCGAGCGGATGTCGCGGGCGGAGGTTTGCCTGCTCAACGAATGCGGGCACGTGCCGTGGCTGGAGCAGCCGGAGGCCTTCTTCGCGGCGGTCCAAGCCCTCATCGGGGGCGAGTAGCCGCGATCCGCCTCTTGAGAGTACGAACGAAGAGTGCGAAGGAGACAGGAGATCGCACGATGAGCAAGAGACGTCCGAGCCTTCGGGATTGCTGTAGATTGTGCAAACAGGGATACTCGCCGCAAGGTAAGAGGACCGCTTCTTCGCGACCGCGTTCCTGGGCAGCGGGCTGTTGTTCCTCGCCTTGACCTTCGTCGGCGCGGCGCTACGCCCAACCGCCGGACGATTTTTGGCCACACCCATGCCGGACCGCGCGACGCCGTCTACCTCCACATACCGGCATAATCACGCGCGAACTGCTCGAAGGTGGTGGGCTCGCGCCCCAGGACCGTGGCGAGGGCGGGCTCAACCGGTGCGACCTGGCCGGCGCGTACATAGCCGAAGAGACCCGTGAGGTAGTCAATCTGGTCGGCCTCCCATTGGCTGGATTGCGACAGGATCGAGTAGAACTCCTCATCCGATGCCGGCTGATAGGAGACTCGCCGCTGGGTGACATCGGCCAGGATGTCGGCGACTTGAGTGTAGGTGAGCGCCTGCCCGCCGGTCAAGGCATAGGTCTGGCCGGCATGGCCGGGCTCGGTCAGCGCGGCCACCGCGACGTCGGCGACATCGCGCGTGTCGACGAAGCTCACGGCGGCGCTGTCGGCCGGTACGACGATGCGCCCGATGTCGCGGATCCGCGGGAACAGGAAGCCGCGGCTGAAGTTCTGCATGAACCAGTTCGGGCGGAGGAAGGTGTAGCCCATGCCGGACCCGGCGATTCGCTTCTCCACCAGGCTCAGCCCAACCGCGGGCTGCCGGTCGACACCCGTCGCCGTCATGAACACGACGTGCTTGACGTTGGCGGCTCTGGCGCTTTCCACGAACCGATTCAAGGCGAGCTCGGGGTGAGGGTCGGTCCACTTGCTCAACATGAACACGCGGTCGACGTCCTGCAAGGCGGGCTTCATCGAGGCGTGAACATCGTAGTCGAAGGGGGTCGTCTCGACGCCGGGCGCCGCTCTGTAGTCGCCGGGCCGCCGGGTCGCCGCCTTGACCGCCTCGCCCTTGGCCACCAACTTGTTGACGAGCTCGGTGCCCACTTTGCTGGTGGCACCGACTACCAGGATCTTCTCGGCCATCGTGCTCCGATTCCTTTCGATGTGGACGGATGATCGAGCGCCGGCGGTTATCGGTGCGGCTCGGCCGCCACCGTGTTCCGTCCAATGGCTCGTTGTGGTTGGTTTCGGCGGCCTGTTGCGCCCTGGGCAGTTTACATCCGCGCCAGTCCGGCGGTCAAGCGCCCGCCTGCGCCGCCAACCAGTCCTCGCGAAACCGGGCGATGCCCTGGTCCGTCAGCGGGTGGTGGATCATTTGCCGCAGGACCTTGAAGGGAAGAGTGGCGATTTGGGCGCCCGCCAGCGCCGCTTCGGTCATGTGGCGCGGGTGGCGGATCGAGGCGGCCAGGACCTCCGCGTCGAGCTCGTGAATCCCGACGATCTCGACCAGCTCGCGCACGAGGGCCATGCCGTCCTGGTTGATGTCGTCGAGCCGGCCCACGAAGGGCGAGAGGAACGAGGCGCCCGCCTTAGCCGCCAACAGTCCCTGATTGGCGCTGAAAATCAGGGTGCAGTTCGTCCGGATGCCCTCGGCGGCGAGCTGCGCCATGGCTTCGAGGCCCGCCTCGCTCATCGGCACCTTGACCACGATATTCGGCGCGAGCGCGGCGAAGTGGCGGCCCTCACGCAGCATGCCCAAGGCGTCCTCCGCCACGACCTCCGCGCTGATCGGACCTTTGACGATGCCGCAGATCGTTTGGAGCAGCGCGTCGTAGCTGCCGCCCACCTTCGCGAAGAGGGTGGGATTGGTGGTGACGCCGTCGAGGACGCCCCAGCGGGCGGCGACGCGGATCTCGTCGATGTCCGCGGTGTCCAGAAAGATCTTCAAGGTTGCTTCTGCTTCCTTGCCATGAAATAGCCCCCCGCACCGCTCAGTTGTTCGAGTCGGGAGTTACACCCTCTCAGTCAGAGATCTCGGGGCCGTTTCCTGGCGTGCGACATCGATCAGGAGTCGCAGGGCGCGATTGACGGACTCAGAGTCTTTGAAGACCGCCGCTACGTCGCGCTCCAGCAAGATGACGTTGGTGCCTGCCTGATATCGGTCGTAGTACTTGCCCCGAACGCCCCCGCGAATGTCGTACTCGTCCTGCATCTCGTCTGACAGATCTCTATTCTCCTGATTCATAAGTTCTCCGTTCGTAAGGTGAAGCCTCGCGAGCACCAATGAGTCTGACCGCTTCCCCTCGATCCGCATGCCATACAACGATGACACGTTGGCGGTTCGAAACACCGGTGGTGAGCAGTCGCTCCTCGCCTTCGGAATGCGCGTGGTCAGGCAAGGTCGTGGCGAATGGATCTCCGAACACCGAGGCCGCCTCGTCGAATGATACACCATGCTTGGTCAGGTTCGACAAAGCCTTCTCCGGATCCCAGACGAATTCCACGGCGAACGCTCGCCTTTCTCACTGCCGCAACACCTTGGACCCACCCCTCCTCACGCCACCACCCGCTCCTCTTTCAGGAACTCCCTGAGCACCGTGTGCAAGATCCCGCCATTCCGGTAGTACCGCACGTCCACCGGGCTGTCCAGCCGCAGCACCGCCGCGAAGCGCGTGACCGCGCCGTCCTCGCCCGTCGCCGTCACCTCGACTGTTCCCCCCGGCACCAGCTCCGCCGGCAGCGCGATGTCGAACACCTCGCGCCCCGTCAGTCCGAGCGACAGCCAAGACGCGCCGTCCCTGAACTGCAGCGGCAGCACGCCCATGCCCACCAGGTTGGAGCGGTGGATGCGCTCGTAGCTTTCGGCGATGACCGCGCGCACGCCGAGGAGCCGC
>CAZCJG010000351.1:0-5150 GCA_964498575.1 uncultured Anaerolineales bacterium
CCGCAAGCTGGTCGCCATCGCGTTCGGCGCGCCCTATCACCTGGATACCACCGAGATCGCAAGCCTGGCCGCCTACTACGCCGTGTACGCGCGGACCCCGCCCTTCGTCGAGGCGGCGCTGCGCGCGCTGTTCGGCGACGTCTCGGCCGGTAGCGCCAGCCCGGTGTCGGTGCCGGGTGCGGCCTACGACCTGGCCCGGCGGCTGGAGCCCGCGGCGGATCAAGCGGTCAGCCTCGAAGCGGTGGGCTGGGACGCGGCCGAGCCGGTCCAGCAGGGCGGCTCCTACCGCGTGCGCACCACGCCGATCCGCGATGCCAACGGCAACGTCGTGCCGGATGGGACGGTGATCACCTTCCGCCGCTACGATCAGGCCGACGACGTGTTCCTGGCCGACGTGCCGGTGGTCACCGCCGGCGGCCGGGCGATGACCGAGCTGCGGGCGGAGCGCGCCGGCGAGATCGAGGTGACCGCCGCCAGCGGCAACACCCTGCTCAGCGCGCCGCTAGTCGTCAAGATCGAAGGCGAAGGCGGTCTGCCCGGCAGCCCGGCCGACGGCCCGCCGGTGGGAGCCGTCGGGCCGACCCGCCCGCATGTGCCGGTGGACTGGGGCATCCTGTTGCTCAGCCTGAGCTTGATCCTCCTGGCCGGCGTGCTGGTCTACGGGGCCGACCCCCAGGCCGCCCGCTCGCCCTCGCGCCTGGTGCGGCTCTTCCTGCTCAGCCTGGCCTGGGGCCTGGCCGGCTACCTCCTGGTCGGCGCGGGCGGCATCCAGCTCAGCAGCCTGCCCGGCGGCGCTCGGCTGTGGCCCGCGAGCTGGAACACAGCCTATCAGGCGCCGATCCTGGCCTTCTGCCTCGCCCTCGTGCCGGTGGTGCCGACGCTGTGGCGCGCGCTGCGCCGCGGCTGATCGGCCGTCCGCCGACTTCCGCGGCAGCGGCGCTACGGGGCTGTCGCCGTCGCCACCGGCGCGGCGCCATCGCCCGCCGGGCTGCCTTGCCGCTCGGACTGCCAGGTGGCCAGGACGGCCAGGAGCAGGAGCAGGGCGACCAATGCAAACAGCGCGGCGTTCTCCCAGAGCCCGGCCCGCCAGGCCGCCGGCGCCGTGCCTAGCTCGGTGTCCAGCTCGATCGGGGCGCTGCCGACGAGCAGGTTGCGCAGCGCCTCGACATCGGCCGGGCGCTTCTCGGGGTGGAGGGCCATCGCGGACAGGATCGCGCCCTCGACGCGGGCCGAGATCTCGGGGTTGAGCTTGCGCGGGCGGGCGAGCGCGTTGGGCAGCAGGAAGCGCTCCTGGGCCGTCACCGGCGGCCGGCCGGTGAGGAGGTGGTAGAGCGTGGCGCCGATGCCGTAGATGTCCGAACGAAGGTCGGTGTGCCCGGTGTCGCCGGCATATTGTTCCAGCGGCGTATAGGGCAGCGAGCCGACCCCGCGCGCGACGGTCAGCGTGCGCGGGTCCAGCGGGTCCATCGGCTTGACCAGCCCGAAATCGACCAGCTTGATCCGCTCCCCGTCCACCAGCTTGATGTTGGCCGGCTTGATGTCGCGATGCAGCACCGGCGGGTCCTGGCCGTGCAGGTAGGCCACCGCGCCCAGAAGCTGCTCGGCCCATTCCAGGACGCGCGACTCCGGCAGGAACTCGCCCACCGCGCGGGCCTCGTCGACGACTTGACGCAGGTCCGGTCCGGCGACAAAATCCATCACCAGGAAGTCGATCTCGTCGCGCTCGAAGTAGTCCGACACCTTGGGCAGCGCCGGATGGTCCAGCCGGGCCAGGGTGCTCGCCTCGCGCCGGAACTGCTCCTGGACCTCGGCGCGCATCGCCTCGGTGGCGCCCGCATCCGGGCGGATCTCCTTGACGGCGGTGACGCGGCCGGGCAAGCGCACGTCCTCGGCACGGTACACCGCGCCCGCGCCGCCCTGGCCGACCAGCTCGACCACGCGGTAGCGCCCGCGCAGGACGGTGCCCGGCTGAATTGGGGATTTCACGCGGGTTACGTTAGAGTTAGTGCCGTGGAGTGTCAAGTCCACGGTGCATGAATCATGGATGGACACGAATCGCACGGAGGACAGGAGCGAGGGGCGTGAATGGGGATGGCAGGTATGCTGAGAGTGGGTGGGCGTGCATGATGTGGACAAGGATTAGGGACGTGAGGTAGGGATGGCGCAGGAAGGGGCGATGGTGATCATGCGCGGGCCGGATGGGACGCGGGAGTGGCCGGTGGAGGGGGAGCTGGTGATCGGGCGCGACACGAGCTCGGACATTTGCCTGCCTGATCGCCAGGTGTCGCGGCGGCATGCGGTCATCCGCCGCGGTTCGGACGGCTATGAAGTGGTCGACAACGGGAGCAAGAACGGGCTGTGGCTCAACGGCGTCCTGGTCGAAGGCGCGATGCCGCTGTCGGATGGGGACGAGCTGTCGGTTGCGGCGCGTTTCAAGCTGTACTTCGTCGATGCCGAGGCCACGGCGCCGATCGTCTTCGATCAAAAGGGGCTGCGCATCGACACGGAGGCGATGGAGGTCTTCGTCAACGGCCGGCCGCTCGACCCGCCGCTCTCCGGCCCGCAGTACGAGCTGCTGGTCCTGCTCTACCGCGCCGGCGGCACGCTGGTGACCCGTGACGACATCGTGCAGTCGGTCTGGCCGGAGGAAAACCCCGGCGGCGTCAGCGAGGACGCCATCGACGCCTTGATCCGCCGCCTGCGCATGCGCCTCGGCGAGATCGACCCCGATCATCAATATGTCGTCACCCTCCGCGGCTACGGCTTCCGCTTCGAGCCACGGTAACCCACATCCCCTCACCGAGGGTCCCAATCCCCTCAGCCAGCCGCGCGCTCCTCGACAACCCCCTCCCGATCCGCGACCTCCGCACGCCCCGCCATCCGCCCGCCACTCCTCCCGCACCCCTCACGCCACCCGCACCCCCATGCCATCCACCTCCGTGTCTTCCGTGCCATCCGCGCCCATCCGTGATTCAAACCTCGTTCTTCTCGTCATCCCTGCATGAACATCGTCATCCTCGGCCCCACCTACCCCTACCGCGGCGGGATCGCGCACCATACCGCCTTGCTCGCCCGCCAGCTAGCGGCGCGCCACGCGGTGACGGTGCTGACCTTCGTCCGGCAGTACCCGGCGCGGCTGTTCCCGGGACGGACGGATCGCGACCCTTCGCGGTCGGTGATCGACGCGCCGGCCGAGCGCGTGCTGGCGCCGCTGGCGCCGTGGACCTGGTGGCGCGCGGCGCGGCGGGCGGCGGCGGCGCGGCCCGACCTGGTCCTGATCCAGTGGTGGGTCCCGTTCTGGGCGCCGAGCGTGGCGGTGTTCGCGGCGTCGGTGCGGCGCATGACGGGCGCGCGGATCGTGTTCGTCTGCCACAACGTCCTGCCGCACGACCGCGGCGGGGCCTGGCAGCGCGCGCTGATCCGCCTGGCGCTGGCGCGGGGCGACGCCTTCATCGTCCATTCGGCCGCCGACGAGGCCACCCTGCGCGCGCTGCTGCCGCGGCTGGTCGATGGACAAGTGCGGCGTTCGATCCTGCCGGCGTTCAGCATCGCCGGCACGGAGGACCCTGGGGCGGCGCGGGCGCGACTCGGACTGCCGGCCGGTGCGGCGGTGGCCTTGTTCTTCGGCTTCGTGCGCCCCTACAAGGGCCTGGCCCACCTGATCGACGCCCTGCCGGCCGCGCTCGCCCGTGTGCCGGACCTGCACGTGGTGATCGCCGGGGAGTTCTGGGAGCCGGTGGAGGGCTATCGCCGGCGGGCGGCGGCGCTGGGCGTGGCGGAGCGGGTGCGCTTCGACGACCGCTACGTCCCCAACGAAGAGGTCGGCGCCTACTTCGCCGCGGCGGACGTGCTGGTCATGCCCTATGTCGAGGCGACCCAGAGCGCGGTGGCGGGGCTGGCGGTCGAATTCGGCGTGCCGATGATCGCCACGCGGGTCGGCGGCCTGCCCGAGATGGTGCGCGAGGGCGAGACCGGCCTGATCGTACCCCCCGGCGATCCCGCGGCGCTGGCCGAGGCGCTGGCGCGGATCTTGGAGGACGCCGACCTGCGCGCCGAGCTTCGGCAGGGGGTAGCGGCCGCGCGCGAGCGCTTCGGTTGGGGGCGGCTGGTCGACCTGGTCGAGAGCTTGGCACGGGCGCCGGCGGTGGCGGGCGGCATCGAGATCGGCGCGGCCGAGCCGGTGCTGCCGCGGGCGCCGCGGGCATGATCGCCAGCGTCATCATCCCCAGCCTGCACTCGCCGGTGGTCGATCGCGCGGTCGACGCGGTCTTCGCCCAGGTCGGCGCGGCGGCGGACGAGGTGCTGGTGGTAGGGCTGGACGGGCCCGGGCGGCTGGCGGGCGAGCGCCGCGTCCGGTTTGTCTCCACCGCTTGCCCGCGGCTGCCCGGCGCGGCGCGCAACCTCGGCGTGGCGGCGGCGCGGGCGGATGCCGAGCTCTTCGTCTTCGTCGACGCGGACTGCGTGCCCGAGCCGGGCTGGCTGGCCGCCCACCTGGCGCGCCAGGCGGGCGGCGAGACGGTGGTCGGCGGGGCGGTGCTGTGGGACGCGGACAACTACTGGACGCTGTCGGACAACCTGTCGATGTTCCACGAATGCGATGCCGGCGCGCCGGCGGGGCCGCGGCCCTACCTGCCCACGTTGAACCTCAGCGTCCGCCGCGCCGCGTTCGAGGCGGCGGGCCCGATCGATCCCGACCTGCCGCGCGGCGAGGACCTGGACTGGACGATCCGCCTGGCGCGCGCCGGCCACCGGCCCTTTTTCGAGCCGGCGGCGCGGTTGTGGCACCGCCCGACGCGGGCGACGGCGCGGGCGATGTGGGACCACTGGTACGAGAGCGGCCGCTGGCTGGTCGGCGTCCGCCGGCGCCATCCCGAGGTCTTCGGAGACCGTGCCTGGCTCTATCGGCCGTGGCTGCTGCGCCTGCTCTCCCCGGCGATCGCGCTGGTCGCCACCGCGCGGCTGTACGCGCCGGGACGGCCGGGGGCGAGGTACTGGCGGACCGTGCCGGCGGCCTACGCGACCAAGGTGGCGTGGTGCTGGGGGGCGGCGCGGCCGGCGCGGGTCGGTGCGGGGACCACGGGCGGCGGCGCATGAGCATGGCTCGACAGGCAGCCGCGCCCGAGCGATGCGCGTGACCGCTTCCCCGCACC
>CAZCJG010000352.1:0-5141 GCA_964498575.1 uncultured Anaerolineales bacterium
CGCATCCTGATCCTGGACGAGGCGACCGCCAACATCGACACCCGCACCGAGGCGCTGATCCAGGCCGGGCTGGACACGCTGCTGGCCGGGCGGACCAGCCTGGTGATCGCCCACCGCCTGTCGACCGTCCGCCGCGCGGACCTGGTGGTGGTGCTCCTGGACGGCCGCATCGCCGAGCGCGGCACCCACGCGGAGCTCCTGGCGCGCGGTGGCGTCTACGCGGAGCTGTACCAGCGGCAGTTCGGGGCGCTGGAGGCGGCGGGGAGCTGACGATCTCTCCCCGGACCGCGGCCCGGCAACCATCCGAGGAACCCATACGGATTGACAAGCACAAGCCTCGCGATGTAAACTCGCCCAGGTGACATCCGAACCTCCTACCCTCTCGGCTGAAGAGGCCGTCAACCCGCGCCTCGGCCTGCTCCTCGCCATGGCGATGTTCGTCCTCGTGGTCGACACATCGCTGATGAACGTCTCGATCTCGGCGGTGGTCCATGACCTGGATACCACGGTCAGCGACGTGCAGTCCGCGATCGCGCTGGAGGCCTTGGTCTCGGCCGCCTTCATTTTGATCAGCAGCAAGGTCGGTGACCTGATCGGCCGCAAGCGGGCTTACGTGCTCGGCCTTCTCGGCTATGCCGTCGGTGCCCTGGCGATGATGCTGGCGCAGGACATCGTCGCGATCATCATCTTCTGGGCGATCTTCGGCGGGCTGGGCGCCTCGCTGCTCCTGCCGGCGATGCAGTCCTTGATCCACGGCAACTTCGAGGGCGCGGCCCAGAAGCGGGTCTACGCCCTGGTCGGCGCCTCGGCCGCCATCGCCGCCGCAATCGGGCCGCTGCTCGGCGGCTTCATCACCACCTTCCTGTCGTGGCGCGTCGGCTTCCTGTTCGAGCTGATCGTCATCGGGATCGTGCTCTCCGGCGTCGGCATGATCCGCGACGTGCCCTACACCGGCCCGCGCGAGATCGACTGGGTCGGGGCGCTCTTCTCGGTCCTGAGCATGGGCGGGATCGTGCTGAGCATCCTGGTATGGCAGGAGGGCGGCGAGGCGATGGGCGCGCTGCTGGCGATCGGCGTGGTGTCGTTTTGCATCCTCGGTTGGTGGCTGGTCCGCCGCAAGGCGCAGGGCAAACCGACCCTGCTGGACCCGGACCTCTTGCGCTCGCCGCACTACCGGCTCGGAATCTCCGGGCAGATGCTGCAGCAGATCGCCCTGGGCGGGGCGATGATCACGCTGCCGATCTTCCTGCAGATGGTTCTGGAATACAACGCGCTGCGATCCGGCCTCGCGCTGATGCCGCTCTCGCTCAGCATGTTCGCGGTGGCGGTGCTGGCCGGCAAGCGGCTCGCGGACCGCCGGTCGAGCGGCATTATCCGCTACGGCTTCGCGCTCCTCACGCTGGGCGTCCTGATCCTGATCCCGATCGTGCCGCGCACCGACTCCGGTTGGTGGATGTCGATCCCGCTGGCGATCATGGGCTCGGGCCTCGGCCTCCTGGTCTCGCAGCTCAACAACTTCACCCTGGCGCCGATCTCCGAGGAGCGGATCAGCGAGGCGGCCGGCGTGAACTCCGCCGCCGGCTCCTTCGGCCTGTCCTTCGGCCTGGCGATGGCCGGCGGCGTCATGCTCGCGACGCTGGCCTACACCTTCACCGCGATGACCTATGCCAGCCCGGTCCTGCCGCCGGAGGATCAGGCGGCCGTGGCGGCGGCGCTGGAGGAGGACGCGCAGGTGATGAGCAACACCCAGCTCGAAGCCCTGCTCGCCGAGCAGCCGCCCGAGATCCAGGCGGAGATCATCCGCATCAACACCGAGGCGCGCGCGATCGCGCTGCAGGTGGCGCTGCTCGTGCCGCTGCTCTCCGGCATCATCGGCTTCCTGGCCTCGCTGCGGATGATGCGCCTGCCGGACATCGCGCCGTCGGCGTCGGTCGAGGGCCTCGCCTTCGGCTGATCCCCTCGAGTTGGCCAGCGGGCCGCCGTCCACTGCCTTGGAAGGATGCCCGGCCCTTTGCGCGCCGTCCACGCAACGCGCGACCTAGCGCCAGACCACCCCGCCGACCGACACGATCGAGGTGCCCAGGTCGTCCGCCGGGCAGCGCGCGTAGCCGATGCGCTCACCGGTCAGGCCGCCGCCGAGATAGCGCAGCGCGAGATAGCCCGGCGGCAGGCCGCAGATGTTGTTGCGGTCGCCGGCCGCCCGGATCACGTCGAAGAAGCCGTGCGCGTCGCCGGCGCACAGGGGGTCGACGACCGCGTCGTCGGTCCGCCGCAAGCGCGCCCGGCCGGCGGCGTCCACCGGCTCGCCGCCGAAGGCCGGGCCGATGTGCGAGAGGTCGCCCGACACCACGACCGCGACGGCCTGGCCGGCGGTGACCTCGCCCAGGGCCGCCAGCAGCGCCGCGAAGGTGGGGTCGGCCGCCGGGTCGGCCTGGCCGCGCACGAAGTGGCCGAAGGAGCCGCACAGGATCGGGATCACCGGGACGGGCCGGCCGCGCCGCATGTGGTGCAGCCACACCAGGACCAGCTCGATCGCGTGCTCGTCGCGGTGGCGCAGCTCGCCGGCGTAAGCCGCCTCGGGGCCGATGGCCGCCGCGAGCGCGTCGACCGCCCCTTGCGCCGTCGGCAGCACGCCGTAGGGCGTGGCGTAGTGCTGGCGGGTCAGCGTGATCCGGCCGCGGTCGGCGTAGTGATCGGTGCCGAAGACGACGATCAGCTCGGCGTCCTGGACGAGCTCCGCCGCCCGCCGCCAGACCCGCGCGTACACCGGTCCGCCGCGAGCGTAGTCGATGTGCGGGCTGAACAGGCCGCGCCCCCCTCCGCGGATCGGCCGGACATCCGCCTCGGCGTCCAGGTAGCCGTCCAACATCGCCCGCAGCGCGTGCTCGCCGGCGGGATAGACCGCGCCGGCCAGCGCCGGGGGGCGGAACGGGGCGCTCCGGTAGGTATCGAGCGCGCGCGCCTGGGCATCACGCGAGTGGGCGTTGTCCAGCAGGAGCGCCGCGTCGAGCACGGCCAGGAGCTCGTCGACGATGTCGACCTCGGTGTGCAGGCCGAAGCTGGCGGCGAGCTCGGCGCAGAGCTCCGCCCCGTCCCGCGTGCCGTCGCACAGGGCGAGGACGGGAGCCAGGGTGCGCGGCACCACGACGTTCTGGTCGCACAGCCGCAGCGGATCGCGCAGGAGCAGCGCGGGGTGGCCGGCGCGCGTGATCGCATGGGCTTCCACCGGCCGGAGCTTGGGGTATGGGATGGTGGTGGCGATGACGGTCATCGATCGATCCTTCGTTCCTCCCGAGCCGGATGCGCGGCTCGGCGACCACAAGCGGTGCTCACAAGACCACGCGCTCGAGCTCGCGTGCCACGCCGCAGCCGGCTGCGGCGATGGCGCGGCTGGCCGCGCTCCGTGGATCAAGCGCCGGGTTGCTGTGGTTCAGATGGGTGAACCGCAGCTTGGCCCGCTCCGCCGGCGGCAGGCCGGCGAGCCGCGCAAGCGTCGATACTATTAACGGATGGGGCACCGAAACGATACTCCGCCCCGGGATTTCGTCCTCGGCAAAGAACGTGCCGTCGACCAGGGCCAGGTCCACCGCAGTGATCGCCGCCTCGATCCGCGTTCCCTGGCGCTCCCAGGCTTCCCAACCGTCGATGTCGGGCAGGTACAGGATCGCCCGCGCCGCGCCTTGGATCCGGAACCCGACCGTCTCGCTGTGCTCGTCGCGATGGGGCACCAGGAACGGGGTGAGCGTGATCTCCGGGCTGAGTGGGACAGGCGTACCGTCGGCCAGCGGGCGGAGCACGACATGCCCCGCGCCGACCAGCTCCGCCCAGGGCTGGTTCGCGCGGAGGAAGCCCGCCAGGCGCGGCATGGCGTAGACCGGCACCGCCCGCGCGCCCATCGCCTCGCGCCCGAGGTGGATCAGGCCGGTGTAGTGGCCGACATGGGCGTGAGTGAGGAAAATCCCCGCCAGGCCGGGGCTTTCCGCGCAGGGCGCCATCTGATCCAGCCGGTGGAGCTGCGCGCGGAAGTCCGGCGTCGCGTCGATCAGCCAGCGCCGGCCGCTGGCGGGATCGACCACCGCCACGCAGGCGGCATGCCGCCGCAATGCGGGATCGCCCCAAGCCGGGGCGCAGCAGGCCCGCCGGCAGCCGGCCTGGGGGTAGCCGGCGTCCTGGGCGATGCCGAGGACGAGGAGGTAGGGCGGCGGGGTCTGGCCTGCCGGAACGACGATCGTGGAGGGCGTTCGCCCGGTACTGGACGTGAGTGGCGTCACCCGATCGATTCCAATGTCACGGGTTGATCACAATCTCTCGATGCGGGCCACGGAACAGCACATCGAGCGAGTTGAGAACGTCCCGACCCGGGATGCGCTCGCTCCCCACGAAATCCGCGTGCAGTTGGCACGGATACTCCCTGCCGTCCAGCACGATCCACACTGCAAATCCGATCGTCGTCACCGAACCACCGGCAAGACCACTCATCAACGCGGGCACCCCTTGAGCGCTTCAGGGTCATTTTACTACAGGCGCCGCGCTCACGCTACGCGCACCTCCACCTCCACCGCCTTGAACGCCGCCCACACCGGCGTCCCCTCGACCAACCCCAGCCGTCCGACCGAGCCTTGGGTGATCTCGGCCATCACCGGCGGCGATCCCGCGACCCAGACCCGCGCGCGCTCGCCGTCGGCGTTGATGCTGTGCACGCGCCCGGCGATCACGTTGCGCGCCGAACCTTCCGGCGGGGCGAGGTGCAGCGAGACGTCGGCCGGCCGCACCAGCCCCAGCACGTCCTCGATCGGCGCCGGGGTGGCGTCGGCGATCGCGATCGCGCCGCCGGTCGCTTCGTCCAGCCCGATCGCGCCGCCGGTCGCTTCGTCCAGCCCGATCGCGCCACCGGCCGCCCTGTCCGGCGCGATCGCAGATCCGGCCGCCCTGGCCTCCGCCGGCCAGGGGACGATCAGCGCCCCGTCCGGTGTGACCAGCCGGCCGACGCCCGGCTCGACCGGCTCGAGTCGCCCGCGGTAGAGGTTCAGCCCGACCAGCTCGGCGGCGTAGGGCGTGCGCGGGGCGCGGCGGATCTCGGCGGGCGTGCCCGCCTGCGTCATCCGGCCGCCCTCCAGGATCACCAGCCGCCGCGCCAGGGT
>CAZCJG010000353.1:0-5098 GCA_964498575.1 uncultured Anaerolineales bacterium
CCGCCACGCTGGCCGGCCGCTTCGACCTGCGGGGCGGCGATACGATCGAGGCGCGCGTGTTCACACCGGACGGGCATCGCGTCACACAATTGGCCTGGCTGCCTTACTTCGACCTCAACCTGGACAACGGTTGGATCACGGGCGGCTTCGGTCCGCCGGCCATCGGGCTGCCGGTAACTGCCACCCTTCGTCGTAGCGATGCCGTGGTCGCGCAGTCCGTCGGTGAGACCGACTCGTGGAACTTCATGGTGCCGCTGCGGGACGCCATGGGCGCGCCCGTCGTGCCGCTCGCCGGTGATCGGGTCGAGGTCGAGATCGGCACACCGGATCGCTTGCGCTTGGTGCTGGTGATGCCGGACCTGTCCGCCACCATGGATTGGGGCACCGCCCGGCTGCGGGGGCGCTTCGCGTCGCCAGGCACGCTGGAGCTGCACGCCGCCGGCGGCCTGTTCGCCTACCCCTGGCCGGATGCGAGCGGCGACTTCGACACCCAGATCCTCCGCCCCGGCGCTACCACGCCTTGGGCCTTTCCCGGCAATGGCGCCGTGCTCCGGGCCTACCTGCCCAGTGGCAACGCCGTCACGCGTAGCTTCGATTACCCGCGCCTCAGCATCGAGGTCGGTGGTGCCCGCCTGCGGGCCCGCGTAGCACCCTTGTCGCCGCTCAGCGCGGAGCTGCTGGACACGCAAGGCAACGTGATCGGGCGCGGGCAGACGGTCGCCAAGGAGTATACGACCGAAGGCTATGACGACGGCGACCCGTACAGCAACGCCGTCCTGACGCTCCGTGCGGAGGAAGGCGCCGGAGACCCGGTTCGGATGCAGCCGGGCCTGCGCCTCCGCGTGGTGGCGGGTAGCGCGGTCGTCCAGACGGTCGTGCCAGACTTCCAGGCGAGTGTGGATTGGGCGAATGATCGACTGGAGGGCCGCTCTCCCGTCGGGAGCCCCCTGTGGCGCGGCGAGGGGGGCAATCGCGGCTGCCGGATTCGGTCGGGCTTCAACTGGGAGTCGACAGGGGGAGGAGCCTCCGACACACTGACCGCCAGGCCGGATGGGTCCTTTAGCTACACACCGTACAGCAACATGGGATATGCGGCTGGCGATCGCTTCATGGTGGTGATGCAAGCATCCGACGGGCACCGCGCGTTTCGCATCATCCAACGGCCCTCGGCGATGATCGATCCCCGGCGGGCGACCGTGGAAGGCTGCTCGCAGCCCTTGGAACCCGTTTCGCTCGAACTGCGTGACGAGAGCGGCGACTTCCACTCGGCCGAGGCGATCGCCGACGCGGCCGGGCGCTACGCCGCGTCCTTCCGCAGGCCCGACGGAGCGCCCGTGCCCATGCGTCCCGGCCACCGGCTCCGCGTGTGCGCCATCGGCCATTGCACCGAGGCGCCGGTCCAGCCGATCGCGGTTCGCTTCGATGGGGACGTGGCGATCGAAGGGCAAGTGGTCGGCGGTCTGCCGGCATTCGTCGAGACCATCCCGCGCTATCCCTTCACCGCTCGCCCCGAATACCCGCAGATCGAGGGTGGGATCAAGAAGTACTGGTACCCCCACATCGGCGAGCTGGCGGCCGGAGCCGCGGGCCACTTCCGGCTGGGCGACGACGAGCTCCCACCGGCCTACAAACCGTGGGGCATTGCGGACCTCGAGGCAGTGCGCGTCTGGTCCGTCGTCGAGGACGGCTTCTACCTGACCGCGCTGGCTTCACCCCAACGGACGCTATACCTGCCGCGCGCAGATGTGCGGGCTTCTTGGGGCCGGTGAAGATTATTGCTCTATTCCTTGATCCCCACCAAGGTTAGGTAGGACCACAGCGACCGCCCTGGGGCTAACGTGGATTCCACCGTTTACTGTGGTCCTACCGTTGGGCCTGCTCCTCGGGCACAACGGCGGCGGTCCGGGCTACAGTGCGAGCGTGTTCCACGCTGGCGATCTCGGCGGCGCGACGACTTGCGTGATGGCTGCGATGGAGGAGGACGCTCAGCCGGAGAGCATGGTGCTCAGGGTTCTTGGCTGGCTTGCGCATGGGTGACTGACTTTGCCGCTCACCTGGGAGCAGGATATCATTGCTCAACAAGGCCCTGGGGTGCCAGAGCGAGATTCCGCCCTTGCGCGCTGAGACTTGTGAAGGAGACATCAATGATTGTTTCATCGATCGATGCGCAGCATAAGATCTACATCCCGGACGATTATCGCGAGGTGCTGCCGCCGGGCCAAAGCGTCGCCTTGAGCTTGGATGCGCAAGGCCGCTTGGTGGTCACGCCCATCGAACAGTTCCAGGCCACCCTCCGAGAGACCTTCGGGATGTGGTCGGACCGCCCGGAAGCACAGGGCGACGCCACTGAGTGGGTCAATGCGGTAAGGCAGGGGCACCGCCTCGACGCGTTGGTCGCCGGCGATGATGAAGATCGTTGACACCGATGTCTTGATCGACCACTTCCACGGTCATCAAGCCGCACTGGACTTCATCGTGGAATCGCTGGCCAATGCCGACACGCTTGCGCTATCAGTCGTCTCGGTGAGCGAGATTCTCAGTGGAATGCGTCCTGGTGAGGAAGCCCGCACCGAGCGGTTGTTTCGCATGTTCGCGATCCTCGATGTCAACGAAGCCATCGCACGCGCCGCAGGTGCCTACCTTCGCGAATTTCGTCGCACGCACCAACTCGAGCTCGGCGATGCGCTGATTGCGGCAACCGCCCAAGTCCACCGAGCCGAGGTCGTCACACGCAACGCCAAGCACTATCCTATGCCGGATGTCCGGGTCACGGCACCTTACGAGCGCGGCCGGGTCTGATCGGATCGGCGCGGTCCATTGGGCCCCCGCATCCTGACCGCCCCGCCGCCAATGCACGACCCACAGCCAAGCAAGGCGCTGAATTCTTGCCGCCCACCCCCCGCCTGTGGTAATTTTGCCGGATCATCCCGCCCCGGCCGCCGCTCCTCCAACGCGCGGCGGATCGACTCATCGCCGACGCCCCCAGAGAGAACCCCGTCATGCGCATGTCCCAACTCTTCTTCAAGACCCTTCGCGAGACGCCGGTCGAGGCGGAGATCGCCAGCCACCGGCTGATGCTGCGCGCCGGGTTGATCCACCAGATCGCGGCCGGCATCTTCGACTACCTGCCGCTGGGCCTGCGCGTCAAGCACAAGGTGGAGGACATCTTCCGCGACGAGATGGACGCGCTGGGCGGCCAGGAGGTGACGCTGCCGATGGTGCACCCGGCCGAGCTGTGGCAGCAGAGCGGGCGCTGGTACGAGATCGGCAGCGACATGGCGCGGCTGAAGGACGCCGGCGGGCGCGACATGTGCCTGGGGATGACGCACGAGGAGATCATGGCCGACCTGGCCGCCCAGGTCATCGAGAGCTACCGCCAGCTCCCCTGCCTGCTCTACCAGATCCAGACCAAGTTCCGCGACGAGCGCCGCCCGCGCGCCGGCCTGATCCGCGTGCGCGAGTTCACGATGAAGGACGCGTACTCGTTCGACCGCGACATGGCCGGCTTGGATGCCTTCTACCCGCGCATCTACCAGGCCTACTTCAACATCTTCCACCGCACGGGGCTGGAGGTCATCGCCGTCGAGAGCGATACCGGCATGATGGGCGGCACGATGGCGCATGAGTTCATGGCCCTGACCCCGGTCGGCGAGGATACCCTGATCATCTGCGACGCCTGCGGCTACCACGCCAACCGCCAGGTGGCCACCTTCCGCAAGCCCGAGCCGGAAGCCGAGGAGGCCCTGCCTAGCGCGGAGGTCCACACCCCCGGCGCAACGACGATCGCCGATCTCGCCGCTTTCCTCGGCGTCCCGGAGTCCCGCACCGCCAAGGCGGTGTTCATGGTCGCGCGGGTGGCGGCGGAAGGTGGCGGGACGGGGAGTGACAAGGGTGGAACCCAGGACAACGGCGACGCCGCCGCCCAGCGCGACCAGTTCGTCTTCGCCGTGGTCCGCGGCGACATGGAGCTCAACGAAACCAAGCTGACCAACGCGGTCAAGGCGCTCGCCCTGCGGCCCGCGCATCCCGAGGAAGTGCGGGCGATCGGCGCCGAGCCGGGCTTCGGCTCGCCGGTCGGGGTGGATCGCGCCAAGGCGCTGGTGGTGGTTGACGACCTGGTCGCGCGCAGCCCGAACCTGGTCGCGGGCGCCAACCGGGCGGACTATCACCTGCGCGACGTCAATTACGGGCGGGACTTCGAGGCGGACATCGTTGCGGACATCGTCGCGGCGGGCGAGGGACAGCCTTGCGTGGTCTGCGGCGCGGCGCTGCGGGCGGAGCGGGGGATCGAGGTCGGCAACATCTTCAAGCTGGGGACGAAGTACAGCGAGGCGATGGGCGCGACCTTCCTGGACCCGCACGGCGAGGCGCGGCCGATCGTGATGGGCTCCTACGGCATCGGCAGCGGGCGCCTGATGGCCAGCGTGATCGAGCACCACCACGACGCGCAGGGCATCATCTGGCCGATCAGCATCGCACCCTACCATGTCGCCCTGGTCAGCCTGGCCAACGAGCGCGCGCCGGAGGTCGCGGCGGCGGCGGACCGGATCTACGGCGAGCTCGCCGCCGCCGGGATCGAGGTGCTTTACGACGACCGCGACGAGCGGCCGGGCGTGAAGTTCAAGGACGCGGACCTGCTGGGCCTGCCGCTGCGGCTCACGGTCGGCGGGCGCGGTCTGGCGGCGGGGGTGGTGGAGCTGCGGCTGCGGCGGACCGGCGAGACGCGCGAGGTGCCGCTGGCCGAGCTGGCGCGCGGCATGCGGGCGGCGATCGACGCGGAATGGGCGTGGATCAGCGCAATGGTGAAGGAGATGCCGCTGTGAACCAGCTCAGACCCGCCCCCCTCCCGCGCTGGGAGTACGTGACGACCTTCGTGCGGGCCGAGGCGTCGCGGGCCCCGGACTTCAAGGCCTACATCCGCGACCGCTGGGACCAGGACAACGTGCCGATGTACGCGCCGGAATCGATGATCCCCGAGCTGGACGCCTTCGGGGCGGACGGCTGGGAGCTGGTGCACATGCAGCCGGTCAAGGTCGGGAACAACGGCGACGTGATGCTCCACGCCAACGACGCGCGCTACTGGAGCCATACCTACTTT
>CAZCJG010000354.1:0-5073 GCA_964498575.1 uncultured Anaerolineales bacterium
CGTGACGTAGGGGCGGGGCAACCGGGAGAACAACTGGAACTCCCACCCCGGAACCTCAATCCCGGTTGCCTCGCCCGGTGAACCGGCCCACCCGCGCCGCCCGCGACTGACCGTGACGCACAAACGTTCTGTCCAAGGGTATGAGCCGTCGTGGGGGAGGGTGTCGGGAGTGGGGGCCAACCACAGATGAACAAGCCGAACAGCCTGCGGCGCCTCGACCAGCTCGGGATCGCCTATGTCGCACATGCCTTCCCCGACACGCTGCACTCGGCGGAGGAGGTGGCCGACCACCTCGGCCTGCCGTGCGGCCAGGTCTACAAGACCCTGGTCGCCCTGCGGCCGGACGGGCGGCCCATTCTGGTGATGCTGGCCGGCGACCGCCAGCTCGATACCAAGAAGCTGGCGCGCGCCATCGGCGCGAAGGACCTGTGCATGGCCGCCCACGCCGAGGCCGAGCGCTTGACCGGCCTGCTCACCGGCGGGATCTCCGCCCTGGAGCTGACGCACAAGCGCTTCCCGACCTACCTCGACCGGCCCGCGCTGGAGCTGCCCGATGGCCGCGTCCTGGTCAGCGCCGGGCGGCGCGGCCTCAACGTCGAGCTGGCGGTGGCGGACCTGGTGCGGGCGACGGGGGCAGATGTGGTCGAGGCGAGCTGAACCCTGGGTGCGCCACCTGTCCCAGAATCCAGGCCGAATTCTAAATCCGCCCCCCCGCGCCAGTATCTTTTCGCTCTTTTTCCCGTTATATAGGTCGGTATTGTCGGGTCGAAGCTCGCGGCGTGGCGCTGCCCACGGACTTTACCTGTCGCCCTTGCCGCGGGCGACCACCCCGACAGCGTTGTCAACTGGCAGCCGCCGCCCGATCCGGGGCGAACGTGCTTTCATGTGCATGCCCGACGCGGAGACCACCCACGGGGGGTCGTTGGCGCGAGCGAGAGAGCACGGGAAGCCTGGGCAGGGCGGGGGCTGTGTCCCATAACGAGAGTGCCTTCAGGGGGGGCGGTATGCGTGTGAACCTGTTCCGAGTCAGTCGTTGTTTGGTCTTCCTCGTGCTCGCGGTGGCCGCGAGCGCTCTCATGGCGCCCGCGCCGGTCACCCAGGCCCAGGGTGCGGCTGACAAGCCCGATCCCGTGGCGCAGAATGCCGCCGCCAAGACCGATTCCATGGACCAGGTGGTCGGCGACCCCGATTCCCTGGCGCAGGGGACCGTGCAGGGTGCCTTCATCGAGAACGTCGGCCAGTGGCAGGAGGCCGGCAACCTTGTGGCCAAGTTCCAGTACCGCCGCAGCGGCCTCGAGGCCTGGTTCGCCCCCTCGCGGGTAACCTACGTGGCGCTGGGCAAGCGCTCCGACGAAGGGCCCGACACGCCGACCGAGACCGCGTCGGTCGAGGCGCATGTGGTCAACATGGACTTCGTCAATGCCTCCGACGAAACCCAGATTGAAGGCCTCGACAAGCTCCCCGGCGAGATCAACTACTTGATCGGCGGCAACTCCAGCTGGGCCACCGGCGCCTCTCCCTACAACCGCGTGGTCTACCGCGGGCTGTGGTCGAAGATCGACGCCTACTTCACGTCACATGGCGGCATCCCGGCCGACAAGATGCCGGCGTTCGAGGAAGATCGCCAGGACTTCCAGGCCTTCACCAAGAGCACCTACGTCGTCCATCCCGGCGGCAACCCGAACCGCATCCGCCTGCGCCTGGACCCCGGCGCGGGTGAGGACATCTCGCTGGACGGCGCCGGGAACCTCAGGGTCACCACCCAGCTCGGCGAGCTCTACGAGCTGGCGCCCTTCGCCTTCCAGCTCAAGGACGGCAAGCGCGACCTGGTCCCGGTGTCCTTCGAGCTGGACGGCGACGTGCTGTCCTTCGACGTCGCGGCCTACGACGCGGATGCGACGCTGTACATCGACCCGTCGATCATCTTCTCGCGCCGCATCGGCGGCAACAGCACCGACAACCTGACCGACATGGAAGAGGACGCGACCGGCCGCTACATCTCCGGCATCACGTTCTCGACCAACTACCCCTTCGTCGCCGGCTTCCAGTCGGTCTTCGGCGGCAGCGTGGACTGGTTCGCCTCGAAGTTCAGCGTGGACAACAACACCCTGCTGTGGTCGACCTACCTCGGCGGCGGCGCGAGCGACTACAACGACGAGATCGTGCTGGTCAACGGCGAGATGATGATGGTCGGTCACACCCTGGACAGCACGGCCCTGACCGACTTCCCGGGCACGAACGGTGGTGTGATCGTCCCGCCGTCGACCAACCAGGTCGTCGCGCCGTTTAACATGAGCTATCGCACCGGCCAGTTCAACTGCATCGTCGCCCGGCTGGGCGTGAACGGCAATACCCTGCCCTTCAGCACCGCCTTCGGCCCCAGCTTCGAGACCTATGCCTCGACCTTGGCGCAGAGCACGCACTGCATGGGCATCGACCGCGCGCCGGACGGCACCTTCTACATCGGCGGCTCGTCGACCTCGGTCGGCACGGTGGGCCTCGAAGGCTGGCCGGTGGCGACCGCCTTCCTGGCCGACAACCCGAACACCTCGACCGCCATCGACACCGGCATCGTGTTCCGCTTCAACAGCGCCATCGGCGCCGGCGGCCAGATCCAGGGCTTCACCTGGCTCGGCCAGGGCGGCAACGTGACGGGCTCGTGGATCCTCGACGTCAAGATGGACCCGATCCGGCCGGGCAGCCCGATCGTCGCCGGCCATACCCAGGCGACGGCCACGCTGCCGCTGCCCTTCACCACCAACATCGGCCCGGTGACCACCGCTTCGGCGCTTGACAACTACATCGCCGACTTCAACCCGACCCTGTCCGCGGTCAACTACCTCACCCGCCTGGGCGGCAACTCGACCGACTCGTGGGGCGGCGGCACGACCAGCGAGACCTCGGCCTCGTTCAGCGGCGGCCTCTTGGGGACCAACATCCTGCGGGTGCTGCCGGCCGGCAACCCGGCCTGCCCCGCCGGCGGCTGCGCGGTCGGTGGCGCCAACACCTCGTCGACCGCCGGCGTGGCCACCCAGTTCCCGGTGACCGCCGGCACCTTCCAGCAGACGCCGTCGACGCTGCCGGACATGGCGGTGTACATCCTGAACAACACCGGCACCGCCCTGGTCGCCTCGACCTTCCTCGGCGCGAGCAGCTCGGACTTCATCCGCTCGACGGACTTCGACACCCAGGGCAACATCTACGTCGTCGGCTGTACGCTGAGCAACAACTTCCCGGTGACCCTGGGTGAGATCCAAGTCTTGCTCAACGTCACCACCGACGCCTTCCGGACCATCTTCAACTCGACCCTGGCCACCGTGCGCGCCAGCACCTACCTCGGCAGCACGTCGACCGACTGGGCCAACAAGGTGGTCGCCGACCAGACGGTCCCCGGCCGCGCCACGCTCGGCGGCACCACGACCTTCGTGACCACGACGCCGCTCTTCCCGACCACCGGCCCGGACTTCGGGACGCTTGCCGGGCAAGACGTCTTCGTCACCCGCCTGGACGCGCAGATCTCGTCGACGGCGGCCTTCACCGACCTGGCGATCACCAAGACCGGGCCGGCGACGGCCATCGCGGGCACGGCGATCAACTACACCCTGACCTCGGTCAACAACGGCCCGCTGGCGGCGACCAACGT
Organism: uncultured Anaerolineales bacterium; assembly: GCA_964498575.1. Taxonomy (GTDB): domain Bacteria; phylum Chloroflexota; class Anaerolineae; order Epilineales; family Epilineaceae; genus CAZCJG01. The sequence goes on from CAZCJG010000354.1 coordinate 3,644, forward strand.
GATCATCCGCGACACCCTGCCGGCCAACGCGCGCTTTATCTCGGCGACGCCCTCGGCCGGCGGCGCCTGCACGGTGTCCGGGCAGGTTGTCCAGTGCCTGTGGGCCGGCACGACCACGGTCGGCCAGGCCCGCACCGTCACGATCCGGGTGCGCGTCTGCGCCGAAGGCGCGTGCGGGTCCATCCTGTCCAACAGCGCGCTGACCTTCCAGGACGGCGGCCTGCTGTTCCAGCTCGCGGCCAACGAGCCTTTCGCGACCGGCACGGGGACCTACACGCTCAACAACAACGGGACCAACATCGACTCCTGGCAGTTCCGCAACGAGCTCAACCCCTGCATCCCGACCACGTCCAACCTTGGCGCGGGCCACACCTTGTTCGGCCAGATGCGCTGGGGTAGCGTGACGACCTGCACGGACTACGGGACCGGCGCCGACGGCAGCCACGCGGCGAACAACTACGACTTCATCCGGTCGTCCAACATCAACACCTCGGCCTGCCTGGGCAACCTGCAGCTCGGCTTCAAGTACTACGTCAACATGCAGGAGTCCGGCACCTTCGACCAGGCCTCGGTGGCGGTCAACATCGTCAACGGCACCCAGCGCGTCCGCGCCGCCGCCAACGCCGGCACGGCCGGCGGAGTGGGGCAGCTCACGCTGACGCAGGACTTCACCGCCAACAACCCGAGCCCGCTGTGGAACCTCGGTATCGTCAACCTGAGCACCCTGCTCGGCACGATCCCGCCCGCGATCCAGATCGAGTTCGGCGGCGCGACGCTCGACGGCGTCGCCAACGCTGGCAACGGCTTCAACGTCGACGACGTCCAGGTCGGCTGCGACCAGCCCTTCGACCCGGCGCCGCTGAACAACTCGGCCGTGTTCAACACCACCGTCCAGACCCAGTCGCAGTTCACGATGACCAAGACCGCCAACCGGCGCGAGGTCGTCAGCGGCAACGAGGTGGTCTACACGATCAACGCCAGCAACCTCGGCCCGTCCAACGCCAACGGCATGATCATCCGCGACACCCTGCCCGGGGGCTTCGTGCTGGTGCAGGCGACGACCTCGCGCGGCACCTGCACCTCGACGATCCCGCCGGGCAGCACGTCGACCATCGTCAACTGCAACATCGGCGTGCTGGGCGCTCCGCCCGACGCGGAGGGCGTGCGCCAGTGCGCCACGCCGGCCCTGCCGACCGCGGTGGTGGTCACCATCCGCGCGCGGACGGCGAGCAACCTCAGCGAGGCGACGCCAGGCTGCCCCGAGGGCCTGGCGATCAACCAGGCCGAGATCATCACCACCGCCTGCCCGCCGCTGGTCAACCTCGGCACGCTCAGCGCCACCGCGGCGACCTGCGTCGTGCCCAAGGTCAACCCCAACGCGCAGCTCGGCGGCCAGGTGCACCTGCCGATCCTCAACTTCCAGGGCCAGG
>CAZCJG010000355.1:0-5072 GCA_964498575.1 uncultured Anaerolineales bacterium
AGCATCTGGGTGCCGACGATGTCGGCCGGCATCAGGTCCGGCGTGAACTGGATGCGGTGAAAGTCCGCCTCGATCACGTCAGCCAGGGTGCGCATCAGCAGGGTCTTTCCCAGCCCCGGCACGCCCTCGATCAGCGCATGCCCGCCGGCGAGCAGGGTCACCAGCGCCAGTCGCACCAGCTCCACATGCCCGACGATCACCCGCCCGATCTCCCGCTCGATCGCGGCGGCGATCTCACGAAAGGCGTCGGGGTCGAGGGTTTCCGGTTTCACGTTTCCATTCCGGCGATCACGCGCTGCTTCGCTGCCTCCCACACCCGAAGCGATTCTATGCGGGCCGGACGCCGCCGGCAAATCCACACAACGGATTGCCAAGCGGATACACGGATTGAGCGGATTGGACAGATTAGGAGTTGCGCGGTTGAGAGGAGTTTTCAGAGCTGCGATCGCGCTACGGACAGCCTGGTGGACCGGTCAACTGCGGAGATCCTGACGGATTTTCCCAAGTCACGCACCTGACAGCTCCACGGGTTGCTGTCGGTGTTCCTACCGCGCCATCACAATCTGTCCAATCCGCTCAATCCGTGTATCCGCTTGGCAATCCGTTGTGTGGTTCGCGCCACGTCCCCCACCCACAGCAGCGCCGCCGCCCCGAGCAGCCAGGGCCAGAGCGAGATTCGGTCGCTCGCCGGCGCCGCGGGGGCGACGTCCGCGCTGCTCGCCAGCAGCGCACCCCCGCCGGCCGCGGCGACCTTGGCCAGCAGCGCTTCGCCTGATCCTGTCGGGCGCAGCTCGTCGGCATAGTCCCAGGCCAGGGGAACGGGCACGGTTTGCGGCGCTGCACCGTCCGCCTCCTCCGCGCGGGCGGGATCGACTGTGACGGCCGCCGGATAGGCGCCCGGGCCCGGCAGGTCGACGTCGCCGGCGTAGCGGCCCGGTGCCGTCTGGGGCAGCGGGATCCGATCGGCGCCCGCGGTCCCGGTGATCACCAGCGTCGCCTCCGCCAGGTCCAGCGGCCGGTCGGCGGGGTCGTTGGCATCGACCTCGACGTGGGCGCGCGGGCCGTGCCAGGTGACGCGCGCGCCGGGGGGGCCGGCGTCCGGGGCGCGCGCGACGTAGCGCACCAGGCGGGACCAGAAGGCGTCGGCGATCGGGTGGTCGATCCAGGTCGCCGCCCATTCCTCGCCGGTGTCGCTGGTCCAGGCGGCCACGCGCCCCAGGCCGTAGTTCCAGGCCGCCAGGAGCGGGTCGCGGTTGGGGGCTTCCAGGGCGACGTCCGCCCCCTCGCGCGGGCGCATCGCCAGGTAGCCGCCGAGCTCGGGCAGCGCGGCGACGTCGATGCCGGCCAGCGCCGGGTGCGGCGCGCCGGCGGGCGGGGCGGCGTGGAAGGCGCCGGACTGCTCCGAGCGGGCGCGGACGATCTCGCTTTCCTCCACCGCCAGGCGCGGCAGGTCGGCCGGCTCGGCGGCGGAATGGAAGCGCCCGCGGCCGAGGCGCGCCAGGTGGGCGAGCAGGTCGCGGTCGACGTCGGCGCCGATCGCGATCGCCGACAGCGTGACGCCGGCCGCCGCGGCGGCGCGCAGGGCGGCGTCGTAGCCCTCGGCGTCGGGGTTGACGTCGCGGCCGTCCGAGAGCAGCACGGCGTGGCGGGTGGGGATGTCGGCCAGGCCCGCGATCGCCGGCAGGCCGAGCTCCAGCGCCGACAGGATGCGCGTGCCGCCGCCGGTGGAGAGGCCGCCCAGCGCCTGCTCGATGTCGGTCAAGGCCCGGCCGGGTCCGACCGCCGAGAAGGGCAGGAGCCAGCGGGCGGAATCGTCGTAGGTTACCACGCCGAGCATGTCGCCGGGGTGCAGCACCTCGGCCGACAAGATCGCCGCCTCGCGCGCCAGGTCCAGCTTGGAGAGCGCGCCGCGGCCCTCGATCGAGCCCATCGAGGCGGATTGGTCGACCAGGAGCAAGAGCGCGATCGGCTCGCGCTCGTCGCGCGGCGGCGGGTCCAGCGCCAGCGGCGCCAGCTCGGCCAGCGGGGTGTTCTCCCAGCCCCCCGGCAGGAAGCTGCGCCGCCCGCCGGTGAGCAGCACGCCGCGGCCGAGATCGGCGGCGAAGGCCTGGATGGCCGCGAGCTGGTCCAGCCCCAGCGCCGCGGCGGGGGTGTCGGCCAGGACCAGGACGTCCCAGGCCTCGAGCTGGCTGAGCCGGCTCGGCACGCGCGCCGGTCCGGCGACGGTCGGCGCGATCCCCTGCCGCCCCAGCGCGTCGGCCAGGCCCACGGCCCCGGCCCCCTCGCCGATGATCAACACCCGCGCCGGCGGGGCGACGTGGGTGACGGCATGCGCGATGTCGTTGGCCGGCTCGACGTCATCCGGCGCCTGGACTTCCGCACGGAAGCGCAGGTCGCCCGGCGCGATCGTCGGGTAGCGCCAGGCGACGGCGGTCGGGGTGATGCCCAGCGAAACCGCCGCCTCGGTGATCAGCCGATCCTCCACGTACAGCCGGGCCGTCGCGGTCAGCGGCGACGTGGCGCCGAGGCGGGCGATCAACGGGACGATCTCGCCGGCGCGCGCGGCGGGCGGCGCCTCCAGCGCGATGGCCACGGCGTCGGGGCCCGGCCGCCCCGGAAGCGCCAGCGCGTCGACCCGCAGGCCGTCCACGGCGGCGCGCGCGGCGGCGGGAACGGGATCGCGGCCGGTCGCCCGGCCGTCCGACAGCACCAGGACGCGGCCGCCGCCGGGCAGGGCGCGGCGGGCGGCCCCCAGCGCCTCGGCCAGCGGCGAGGCGGCGGCGCCACCGAAATCCAGCCGCCCGAAGTCGGGCTGGCGCGCGGCGATCCGGGCCAGCGCCTGATCGATCGCGCCGGGCGCGACGCTGGCCGAGCGATCCGCCAGCACCAGGAGCGGCAGGTCCGCGCCGAGATCGAGGGAGGGATCCGCCAGCGCCGCGCCGATCGCCAGCACCACCAGGCCGCGCAGCAGCGCGCCACGGCGCGACCCCCCGGCGCGGCGATCCAACCAGGCCGCGGCCAGCGCGGCCAGCCCGGCCAGGGCGAGCATCTCGGGCCAGACGAAGACCAGGCGGTAGGGGCCGAGGAAGAGCGGCGGGAGGGTCACCGAGCTTTCCCCACCATCCAGCCATCCGTCTCGAGACACCGACGCGTCCCGCTCATCTCCCCGGCCCTCCTTGCCGCCCCAATCCAGCCCGCCACAGCCCCTCGACCAGCACCACCGCGAGCCCGAGGCCGGCCAGCCAGGGCCAGAGCTGCCGGCCACCACGGACTTCGCCGCGCGTCGAACGGTCCGGTGCGCCGTCCGCGGGCAGGTCGGCGGTCCGGCGCAGGTCGGACTCGGCGAGATCGCCGGCGTGGACGGCGAAGCGCATGGGGCGCGCCGTGCTGTCGCCGGCCGGGGTCACCGCGTAGAGGCCGGGCGTTCGCGTGTCCTCGAAGACGCCGTGGGCGCGCGCCGTCAGGCCGCCCGGACCCCGGACGATGGCGTCCGCGCCGGCCAGCGGCACGGCGTCGCCGGCGCGGACCGCGGTGGGCGGGCGCTCGGGCGCGGCCCAGGCGATGGCGCGGGCCACGAGGAGCGGGAAGGCCAGGCGCGCGGCGATCCCGCCCTGGTCGGGATCGAAGGCGAAGACCACGATGCGCGTGCCGCCTTGCGCGCCGGCGAAGACCGCGGTCATCCCGCCCGCGCGCAGCACGGGCTCGGCCCAGCTCGGCAGGCGCGGATCGGTCAGGCCCGCCAGGCTCACGCCGGTCAGGTCCAGCCCGCCGACCAGGGGATGCTCGCCCGGCGCGGTGATGCGCGCCGTCGCGTTCTCGGCCTGCGGGTCGATCAACCGACCCGGCGGCGGGTCGAAGAGCAGCACGCCGCCCGGCGGCAGCTCCGGCGGCGGCGCGCCGACGAACACCGACAGCGGCACCGAGCCATCGGCGTGGAAGGTACCCAGGCCCACCCGCTCGATCGCCGCGCCCGGGATCGCGCGCAGCGCCCGATCGACCGCGGCCGAGTCACCGCTCTGCTGGATGCGCCGCTCGGCGCGCTCCAGCGGCAGGCTCGCGGTGTTGTCGGCGGCCAGCGCGTCGCCGGCCTCCAGGCGAACCTCCGCGCTCTGCGCCCCGGCCGGCAGGGTCCACACCGTCTCGAAGGTCCCACCCGGCGCGAGCTCGACCGTGCGCCGGTCGATGTCGCGCCCATCGGCGAGCAGGTGGACGGCCGCCCGAGCCGGCCGCTCGGCGAAGCTGGCCAGGCGCGCGAAGAGCCGTGCCTCGCCGCCGACGGTCCGCGCCGCCGCGTCGACCACCGCCAGGTTGTCCAGCGGCCCCCCGATCCGCTCCCAGCGCACGGGCGGCAAGTCCGGCGACAGCGCCGGGAGATCGGGCGATGGCGCCGGGATCCCGCCGTCGGTCAGCACGACGATCTCGGCGCCCAGACCCGCCGCGGCCCGCGCCAGCGCCAGCGCGGCGTCGGTATCCGCGCCGGTGGCGCCGGGCGCCAGGCCCGCCAGCGCCGCGCGGATGCCGCGGCCGTCGACGTCGCGCGCCGCGACCACGCGCGGCCGGGCTTCGAGCGTGACCAGGGTCGCCGCCCCGCGCGTCGCGCCCGCCAGCGCGCGCGCGCGCGCCAGCGCCGCGCTCCAGCGCTCGCCCGCCGCCATGCTGGTGGTCAGGTCCAGCACGATCGCGCGATCGGCCGCCGCGCCGGGCGCACCCACCCGGGTCGGCCCGGCCAGGGCGAAAGCCAGGCAGGCCGCGGCGGCGAGGTGCAGCAGCAGCAGCACCGTCGGCGGCACCCGCCGGCGCCGCGGGGGATCGGAGGGCGCGAGCACCAGCCAGGGCGTCAGCGACGGCACGACGACCCGCCGCGGCCGGCGCCGGCGCAGGTGCAGCCACGCGATCACCGGCAAGGTGGCGAGGAAGAGCAGGCCCGCCGGATTGGTCAGGCGGAGTCCGAAGGCCTCAAGCATCAGTGGGAGCGAGCGACGAGGAAGCGCAAGCAGCGCGCATGGGCCGGCGAATGGAATTCGCGCCTACCATCACAAAGCCGGCCTTCGCCGGCTATTCACGTGAGCGTT
>CAZCJG010000356.1:0-5002 GCA_964498575.1 uncultured Anaerolineales bacterium
TGTCGGTCGGCGTCGCGGTGTCGGTCGGCGTCGGCGTGATGATGCTCGCGTCGGGGCACTCCCTGGAGACGGTGAGCACCTTGGTGGGCATCATCATCTCGCCCAGCTTGTTGCGGCTGTCGCGGTAGGTGACCTTGGACACGGCGGCGAGGGTGTAGGTGGTCACCTTCGAGGCCGCGACGCGGTAGCTCAGGTGTACGCCGGTCTTGGGCACGAAGCGCAGGTCCCAGGTCAGCTTGTTGAAGCGCTCGCTGAACTCGGCGTCCTCGTTGGCGCTGTCGGGGATGTAGGTCAAGCCCAGGGGCAGGGTCTCTTCGACCTTGAGGCTGCGCAGGTTGATCTCCTTGACGTCCTCGCCGATCTCCTGGAAGATCTGCTTCAGCCCGCTGGTGCCGCGCGCCTCGAAGTAGTAGCGGCCGGACGAGGCGATCTGCCGCATCGCCGTGCAGCCGCCGGGCGTGCCGTTCTCCAGGCAGACCGCGACGATCAGGATGCCCTGGCTCTTGGCCTGCCCGGCGGCCCGCACCGCATCCGACGGCGGCTCGGTCTGGCCGCCGTCGGACAGGACGACCATCACGTCCACCGGCTCCACCGATCCGCCGCGGCCCATCCGCAACTGGTTGGCCGCCTCCGTGATCGATCCGGGCAGATCGTCCTCGCCGCCCGCGCCGAGCCGGCTCACGGCGGCGCGGGCCTGGCCCGAATTGTTGGTCAGGCGCACGTCCACCACCGGGTTGATCCCATGCGACACCAGCCCGATCTCGAAGCTGGGGTTGTCGTCCAGCTCGAGCGAGTCGATCAGCGCCTTGGCCGCGTCCTTGGCGTCCTGGATCGGCTGGCCGACCATCGATCCCGACCGGTCGATGCTCATCATCACATGCAGCGGAGCGGCCTCGCACGACACCTGCGGCGTCAGGGTGATCACGGCGGTCTGGCAGAGCTGGATCTCCGCCGGCTCGATCACCCGAGACGAGAGCGGGAGCTTGGTTTCCGGGTCGATGTCGCTGCAACTGCTCGCGTCGCGGCCCTGCTGCGCCGGCGCGGCCTGGCCAGCGCGCGTCAGCGGCAGACCCGCGAGGAAGCCGAGCACGCCGGCGATCGCAAGCGTCAACAGCCATCGCCCGATCCGATTGATGTTCATCTGGTGCATCCGTCCCTTCCTGATTGCGCCGCGCGGGTCTGGCCAGTGGGCAGTTCGGATCACGGCCCGCGGCAAGCACGGTTGAAGCCCCATCCCAGGGCAACGGCAATCCGACCAAGCCGACATCGCCGGTCCCTTGCCGCGCCTGCGTGCAGTTTTGACTATCTTATCTGACAAGTCCTTACCCGGTCAATTTGCCCGGCAAATCAGCTTTGTCAGCAAAAGTGGGATGTTTCGGTCTACATTCGGTTGATTTTGGGACGCTTGGCGGCCGGTCTAGAATTGGCCGGGGCTTGACCTCGACTGACCGACGACGAAAGCAGGTGCATGTGGCACGCCAGCGGGCGAGTGGGCAGGCGCTATCGGAATCCGAAGAGAACTACCTCAAGGCGATCCACCGCCTGCAGCGCGCGAGCCCGGCCGGCCGGGTGAGCACGACGGCGCTGGCCGAGCACTTGGGCATCGCGCCGGCCTCGGCGACGGGCATGGTGCAGAAGCTGGCGGCGGGGACGCCGGTGCTGGTCGACTACGTGCCGCGCCAGGGGGTGGCCCTGACGCCCCTGGGCGAGAAGGTGGCGCTGGAGATCATCCGCCACCACCGCCTGATCGAGCTCTACCTCTACCAGGAGCTCGGCTACCGCTGGGACGAGGTGCATGCTGAGGCCGAGCGGCTGGAGCACGTGATCTCCGAGGAGTTCGAGGACCGCGTGGCGGCGCTGCTCGGCGACCCGGCGGTGGACCCCCACGGCCAGCCGATCCCGCGCAAGGACGGCTCCTGCCCCGAGCCGGCGGGCGTCCCGCTTTCGACCCTGGAAGCCGGCGACACCGGGCGCGTGGTGCGCGTCTCGGACGACGATCCCGACCTCTTGCGCTACCTCGGCGAGCTCGGCCTGATGCCCGGCGCGCTGCTGACGGTCGTCGCCCGCGCCCCCTTCGGCGGCCCGCTGCACGTGCGGGTGGGCGAGGCGGAGAAGGGTGGGGAGGCGGAGGCGTATGCGCTGGGGGTGGGGGTGACGGAGAGTGTGTTTGTGGTGGTGGTGAGGGGGTGATCCGCGCGGGGGCGGTCCCCACCCGGTCTCAGCTCCCCGCAAGCGCGCGCCGAGCCGGGAGGGGCCCCTACAAATCCACCCGCTCCCCTAACCTTCGCAAGAACGCCTCCGCCTTGCGGTAATCCTTGAAGCGCTGCTCCGCGCGGCGGAACTCCGGCGTGTGCGCGCGCTGGCGGCCGTTCACGGCACGGACGCCGAGCTGCTTGTGGAGCAGCTCGTGGTACATCACGAAGTCCAGCACATAGGCCGGTACCCGCGGGTCGTCCAGGGTCACGCCGAGCATCACTTCGTCGGTGTGGTGGTTGTAATGGCCGAGCTTGCGGTGGGTGATCGTGTGGTTCCAGCTCAGCTTCGGCCGCGGCACCCGGCCCCCGAAGTAGGCGCGGTTGACCCGGTCGAAGGACGCGGCAAGGCCGTGGTGCCGGCCGGCAGCGGTGAGGGGATCACCGGCGCGGTCGGCGTCGCCCGCGGGCGCGACCATCGGCGCGTCCGGATCCACCTCGGATTCGCCGTTGCCTTCGATCGCCGCGATCACCGCCCGGAACGCGCCCGACAAGGCATGCTCGCGCAGGCGCCGCAGCGCCTCACGCTCGCCCAGCGCGGCGGGCGCGACCGCGGCGAGCACGTCGCGCGGCGCGCCCATGAAGCCTTGGTGCAGGCGGATCTCGAGCCTGTCTCCGACCTGCTTGCTGCGGAACAGGGCGCTCGAATAGCTCAGCTCCACCGCCAGGCGCCGCAGGTGGTGTTTGTTCGCCTGCTTGTGCCGCGCGAGTGGGGCCTCGCCCGCGTGGATCGCCTGCGACAGGGTGGCCAGGTGCGCTTCCAGGTGGCCGGGCTGGCTGAGGAAGCGCAGCCACAGGAAGCCCTGGCGCGAGCGCACCGGCAGATCCTCCGGGCGCCCGCCCTGCTCCCGGCAGATCGCGTCGATCTCCGCCACGTGCCGGGCCATCTGCGTGCGCAGGTCTTCGATACGGGGGTCATCCGGCAGCGGCGGCCGGCCGTTGCTTGGGATCAGATTAGCGATGGCGCCTTGCATCCAGTCGCACACGGAGACGACATTGGTGATGCGGACCGCGGTCTGGGCGGGCGTGCTGCCGGTGGGGCGGATCGGCAAGCGGCGCAGGTCTACACTCTTGAGGAAGCGGTAGGCCCGGTAGCTCGGCGCCGGCAGATCCTCCGGCCGGATCCGCGCCTCCTTGCAGCCGCGCTCGACGGTGCGGACGTTGCGGTTGACGAAGTCGCGGAAGCCGTCGACCTCGTCCGGCGCCAGGCCGGCGGCGAGCTTGGCGCGGACGTGGTTCATGGCGCGGACCAGGCCGCGGAATCTGAGCTGGGACTTGCTGTGCTAAACTCTGACGCGTCGAATTCTACCACCGCGGGACGAAAGCCCCGTCCCAAGCCGGGGCCGGAGCCTGCCCCCATCCACAGCCGAGGACCAGCCCGATGCCATCCCAAGCCCCGTCCGCCTCCCTGCTCAGCGCCGCCCTGGAAGACGCGATCAACGCCCAGATCGGGCGCGAGTTCGAGGCCAGCCTGCAGTACACCAGCATCGCGACCTACTTCGACGGCGACAGCCTGCCGGAGCTGGCGGGCTTCTTCTACCGCCAGTCCGACGAGGAGCGCATGCACGCGATGAAGTTCGTCCGCTACGTCGTCGAGACCGGCGGCCAGGTGCGCATTCCCGCCATCGCCGCGCCGCGGCACGACTTCACGTCGGCCGAGGAGGCGGTCGGCGCGGCCCTGACCTGGGAGGTCGAGGTCACGCGCCACATCAACGACCTGATGGACATCGCCGTGGGCGAGCGCGACCACATCGCGCAGCAGTTCCTGCTGTGGTTCGTCGCCGAGCAGCGCGAAGAGGTCGCCACGATGTCCACCCTGCGCGACATCATCCGCCGCGCCGGCCCCAGCGGCCTGCTCTTCGTCGAGGACTACCTCGCGCGCCAGCCGCGCACGGCGCCGGCGCCGGACGGTGGCGCGGCGGGTTGAGCGCCCTGGCGCTGCCGGGGTGGGATGAGGTCCACCTCTGGCACATCACCCTCGGCGGCTCGGATCACGGTGCCTCCACGGACGCGCTCGTCGACACGCTGCCCCGTGCCGATGCCCGGCGCGCCGATCGCATCGGCCATCCCGCCGTGCGCGAACGCTTCATCCGCTGCCAGAGCGCGCTCCGCGCCATCCTCGCGGACTACCTGGCGCTGGAACCCTGCGATCTCCGCTTCTCCGAGGGTGCCTGGGGCAAGCCCGCGCTCGCCGGCCCGGCGGCAACGTCGGGTCTCGCCTTCAACCTGACGCACTCCGGCGCGCTGGCGCTGCTGGCGGTGACCCGCCATCGCGAGGTCGGCGTCGACGTCGAGCGCCTGCGCCCCTTGCCCGACGCGCTGGACCTCGCCGAGCGCTACTTCAGCGCGCCGGAGCGCGAAGACCTGCGGCGGGTGGCGGGGACGAAGGCCGAGGCATTGACCTTCTTCCAGTGCTGGACGCGCAAGGAAGCCTTCATCAAGGCGCTGGGGCGGGGGATGTACGAGCCGCTGGACGGATTCGCGGTGTCCTGTTTACCGGGCGAGCCGGCGCGGGTGGTTTGGTGTCGGGAGGATGCCGCGGGGGGGAATGGCGTGACGGCGGGCGGCGCACGGCGGACGGATGCGATGGCGTGGACCATGGTGGGGATTGAGCCGGCGGCGGGGTATGTGGGCGCGGTGGCGGTGGTGGGGGGGTGTGAGATCGTGGAGAGCGGGTGGGTGGCTGCATCCGGGGTTTGAATCACGGATGGTCCTTTAGGGCACTGAGATGGCCTGGAGATGGTTGAGAG
>CAZCJG010000357.1:0-4996 GCA_964498575.1 uncultured Anaerolineales bacterium
CCGGCAGCGGCGGCATCAGGGCCAGCATCACTTGGAAGAGCGGCGTGCGGCTGGGGTCGCGCGGCACGTTCAAGGCCTCCACCAGCCGCTCGAAGGGCAGATCCTGGTTGGCGTAGGCCTCGAAGGCCGTCCGGCGGACGCGCCGGAGCAGCATGCGGAAGCTGGGAGTGTCCGACAGGTCGGCGCGCAGGACCAAGGTGTTGACGAAGAAGCCGATCAAGTCCTGGACCTCGTGCCGGCCGCGGCCGGCGACCGGCGTTCCGACCGCGAAGTCCGGCTGCCCGGTGTAGCGGCCGAGCAGAGCCTCCCAGGCCGCCAGAAGCACCATGAACAACGTCGCGCCGCTCTGTCGGCTCAGCTCCTTGACCGCCGCCGTGAGCTCCGGCGGCAGCCAGAGGGGCACGCGGTCCCCGGCGTAGGTCTGGACGGCCGGCCGCGGCCGGTCGGTCGGCAGATCGAGCGCCGGCGGGAGCGGGTCCAACGCGCGCCGCCAGTAGTCGAGCTGGCCGCCCTGCCCCGCGCCTTCCAGCCACCGCCGCTGCCAGTGCGCGAAGTCGACGTAGCGGATCGGCAAGTCGGGCAGGCTGGCCGCGCGGCCGGAGACGGAAGCGTCGTAGAGCAGCGCCAGCTCGCGCATGAAGACCCCCAGCGACCAACCATCGGAGGCGATATGGTGCAGGGCGAGCGCCAGGACATGGGCGTCGTCGCCCAGGCGCAGGAGCAAGGCGCGCAGCTTGAGATCGCGTTCGAGTTCGAAGGGCCGGCGGACCGCGTCCGTCGCGTGTCGCAGGGCCTCGGCCTCGCGCTCGGACTCCGGCCAGGGCGCGAGATCGACCACCGGCAGCGGCAGCTCGGCCGCCGGCGCGATGGTCTGGACCGGCACCCCCTCCCGCCAGGCGATGTGGCTACGCAGCGTGGCATGGCGCTGGACGATTGCGCCGAGCGCTTGCTCCAAGGCGTCCCGGTCGAGAGGCCCCTCGATCTTTACCGCGGCGGCGATGGTGTAGGTCGATTGGCCGGGCGCGAAGCGATCGATGAACGCGAGCCGCTGCTGCGCGTAGGACAGCGGTAGCACGGCGCCGGGATCGAGGGGCGTGATCGGCGGCAATGCGGCCGAGCTGCCGCTAGCGGTGGTCGATCTCGCGCGCGGGTCGATCGCCTCCGGCCGCTCGTCGCGTGCGGGATCGCCGCGCTCCGGTGTCGGCGTGCCCAGGGCGCCGATCTCGGCGGCGAGGTGGTCGGCCAGCGCGGCGATCGTCGGGTACTCGAAGGCCAGGGTCGAGGGCAGCCGGAGGCCGAGGCTGCGCTGGAGGCGATTGCTCAGCTCGACCGCGGTCAACGAGTCCATGCCCAGCTCGGCCAGGCCCTGCCGGGGGTCGGGCGGCTGAGCCGGGTCGAGCGCCAGAACGCCGCTGATCTGTTGATTGAGGTGCGCCAGCAGCAGCGCCTGGCGCTCCCCCGGTGCGGCGGCCTCGATCTCTGTTCCGATCGCGGACCCCGCGGCGGCCGGCGGCTCGCCATCGCTCGGGCCTCCAATCGCGCTTGGCGGGGCGGCCAGCGCGCGCAACACCGGCAGGTCGCGGCCCTGCCCGATCCGCCGCGCCGATGCCTGCCCCCGGAGTGGCAGCACCGCGACCTGGGTATCGCCCCGCGACATCACGCGTTCGAGCAGCGCCAGGCCCTCGTCGGGCGCGATCAAGCGCATCCCTTGTTGCGCCCAGCGTTGATGATCCCGCGCGCCCAGCGCCGCCGCCATGCCGACCTCGCCCCAGGGTCCCCAGTTGATGCTCTGCGCCGCCAGCCCCTGGCCCCGCCGGAAGTGGGCAAGCGCGTCCAGGTAGGCGTTGGCCGCGGCATAGTTGCTTTGCCCGCCGGCTCCCAGGATCGCCCCGCCGGTCGAGAAGAGCACGAAGAAGTCCAGCGGGCGCTCGCGCGTGCGCAGGTGCAGGTTCCAGGCGCCCTGGACCTTGGGCGCCATGACGGCCGCCACGCGCGGCCAGGTCTGCTGCAGGAGCACCCCGTCGTCGATCACGCCGGCGGCGTGGATCACGCCCCGCAACGGGGGCAGCGCGACCGCTACCTGATCGAGGACGCGGTCGACGTCCTCCAGGCGCGACACGTCGCCGCTCGCGACGAGCACCTCCAACCCGCGTGCAACCAGGGCGTCGATCACCGCCCCGGCGGCCTCGGAGGGAGCGCGCCGGCCCATCAGGACGAGATGGCGCGCGCCGCGCTCGGCCAGCCGGCCGGCCGCCTTCAGCCCAAGCCCCCCGAGTCCGCCGGTGATCAGATAGCTGGCATCCGCATCGATCATCGTGGCGCCGGCGTCGTCGGGGGCGCCGGCCCGGCTCTCGCCCGCGTCGACCGATCCCCTCTGCAGGCGGGCGACGTGTCGGACGCCGTGCCGGAAGGCGATCTGGTCTTCGTCGTCGCCGGCGCCGATCGCCTCGAACAGCCGTGACGCCGCGGCAGCCGCGTCGTCGGCGGGGTCCAGGTCGACACAGGTGCAGCCCAGATCGGGATGCTCCAGCATCGCGGTCCGGCCCAGGCCCCACAGCGAGGCCGCGGCCGGCGCCGTGACGGTCGCCGGAGCGCCGGCGGGCTGGGCACCGCGGGTCACCAGCCACAGGCACGCACCGGCGCCCGCCGGACCGGCCGCGGCATGCCCGATCAGCGCCTGGGCGAGGTGCAGCCCGCTCCCGCAGATCAGGGCTTGGGCGTGCTCGGTAGAAGCTTCGGGCGCGGCATCGCCGGCGTCCAGCGCCCAGAGATCGATCGCGCCGCGCAGTCGGGGCGTGCCGCTGCCCGTCGCTTCGGCGACAAGCCGCCGGAAGTCGTCCGGCCGCCCTGGAGCGATGCGATAGCCCTCGGGGGTGAGCTCGAAAGCCAGGCCGGGGCGGACCGTGACGCAGGTCTGGCCCGCCGCCCGGAGCCGCTCGACCAGCGCGCCCGCGACACCACGTGCGTCCGCCAGCACGAGCCAGGTGCCGGGATCGAGCGCCGGAGCGGCCGCCGGGCCCGGCGGCGAGGGTTGCCAGGTCAACCGGTAGAGCCAATCGTCGAGGGCACTGCCGCCGGGGGAGGCCGGAGCAGGGGGCACAGGATCGGCGCCCCCGTTGGCCCGAGCCGGGGCCTGCAGCGGATCGCGCGGCAGCTTGAGCCAGTAGCGCTGGCGCTGGAAGGCATAGGTCGGCAGCTCCACGCGGACGCGCGGGTAGTCCCGATCGAAGCCCTTCCAGTCGACGTCGACGCCGGCCGCGTAGAGGGCGGCCAGGCTGTCGAGCATCACGGTCCAATCGTCCTTGCCGGGCCGGAGCGAGGGCAGCCACCGCAGCTCCTCGTCCTGGGCTAGGCAGCGCCGGCCCATGCCGGTGAGGGTCGGCTTCGGACCGAGCTCCAGGAACACGCGGAGGCCCTCGGCATGCAGCGCTTCAATGCCTTGAGTGAAGCGGACCGGGGCGCGGATGTGCCGGACCCAGTAATCGGCGCTCGCGATCTCGTCGCCGGCCAGCGCGCCGGTGACGTTGGAGACGATCCCGATGCGCGGGGGGGCGTAGGCGATCGACCGCGCCACCGCCTCGAACTGGGCCAACATGGGCTCCATCAACGGCGAGTGGAAGGCGTGCGAGACGGCCAGGGCCTGCGACTTGACGCCATCCGCCGCCAGCGCGGCGAGGATCGCGTCGACCGCCGGGCGGGCGCCGGAGATCACCGTGTTGCTCGGCCCGTTGTAGGCGGCGATCGCGACCTGGTCGGCGAAGGGGCCGAGCGCCGCCACGACGCGCGCTTCGTCGGCGAAGACCGCGGCCATCTTGCCGCCGGCCGGGAGGGCGCCCATCAGCCGGCCGCGCGCGGCGGCGAGCTTGAGGCCGTCGGCCACGCTGAAGACGCCCGCGACGCAGGCCGCGGCGAGCTCGCCGACGCTGTGGCCCATCACGACCGCGGGGCGGACGCCCCAGGCTTGCCAGAGCTCGGCCAAGGCCAGCTCGATCGCGAACAATGCCGGCTGGGTGTAGCGCGTGTCGTCGATCGGCGAGGCGGTGCCGGGCGGCGGATGGAGCAGGTCCAGCAGCGAGCGGTCGAGCTCCGGCCGCAACTCGGCGGCGCAGCGATCCAGCGCCGCTCGAAAGCTCGGCTGGGTCTCGTAGAGCCTGTGCCCCATCCCGGCGAACTGCGCTCCCTGGCCGGTGAACAGGAAGGCGAGCTCCGGCGCTTCACCGCCGGCGAGGACGCCGGTCTGGACGCCCGCCGGAGCCTCCCCCGCGATCCAGTCCGCCAGCGCACGGCGGAGCTCGCCGGTCGTCGCGCCCGCCGCGCACCAGCGATGGGCGAAGTGCGAGCGGCCGGTGTTGGCGGTGAAGCAGAGATCGGCCAGCGAAGGCTCGGCGCCGGACGCGGCCAGGCGCTGTTCGTAGCGCGGGGCAAGGTCGCGCAGCGCCGCCCCGCTCTTGGCCGAGATGCACAGGAGGTGGCGCGGCCGATCGACTTCGGCGGCGCGGGGCGTCGCGGCGGGTGGCGCCTCGGCGATGATAGCGTGGACGTTGGTGCCGCTGAAGCCGAAGGCGCTCAGCCCGGCGACGCGGCGCCCGCCGTCGGGCACCTGCCAGGGTGTGGGCTGGATCGGAACGATGATCGGGAGGCTATCCCAGGGGATCAGCGGGTTCGGCGTGCGCAGGTGCAGGTGCGGCGGGATCTTGCGCTGCCCCAGGGCCAGGACGAGCTTGATCAAGCCCGCGACGCCGGCCGTCGCCTCGAGGTGCCCGATGTTGGTCTTCACCGACGTGACATAGAGCGGGTTGGCGCGGCCACGCCCGTCGGCGAGCACTTTCGCGATGGCGCCCATCTCGATCGGGTCGCCCAGCGCCGTGCCGGTGCCGTGCGTCTCGAGGTGGCTGATCGCTTGCGCCGCGACGCCGGCGTTGGCCAGGGCCGCGCGCAGCACCGCCTCCTGCGCCAGCGCGTTGGGGGCGGTCAGGCCGTTGCTGCGGCCGTCCTG
>CAZCJG010000358.1:0-4980 GCA_964498575.1 uncultured Anaerolineales bacterium
CTGGCTCCCCCTGTATACCGGCGTCGACACCTGGCTCGTCGCCCCTTACGTCCACGGCTTCGAGCTGCCGAGCATCGTCCTGCCGCGGATGGCGGCGGTGTGGCTGGACCAGGGCTGAGCGGGCGGCACCGGCTCGGCATCTCAGGGGCGGCGGGCCATGATCCTCGCCCCAGCCCGACAAGCTCTCCGCCCCCCGTTTGACAGCGTTTTCCGCGATGCGATACAATGCCGTCACGGAAAGACACGGATGGCCCGGAGGACAGGAGCGTGAGGCGCGGGGAGCAGGCTTGGCGTGGCACGCAGGTGGCCATTCGGGGTGAGGAGGGGAGTTGATGGCGGGTGCGAACGGGCGAGAGGCGTTGCTGGAGATTCGGGGCCTCAAGACCTACTTCTTTACCGAGGACGGGGTGGTCAAGGCGGTCGACGGGGTCGACCTGACCGTCGCGCGCGGCGAGACGCTGGGCCTGGTGGGTGAGTCCGGTTGCGGGAAGAGCGTGACGATGTTCTCGGTGATGCGCCTGGTCGGGGCGCCGGGCGAAGTGGTCGACGGCGAGGTGGTCTTCGACGGCAAGTCGGTGCTCGAGCTCTCGGACGCCGAGATGCAGGACCTGCGCGGCAACCGGATGAGCATGATCTTCCAGCAGCCGCTGACCAGCCTCAACCCGGTCTTCCGCATCGGCGACCAGATCGCCGAGGTGTTCGAGATCCACGAGAGCATCTCCAAGGCCGAGGCACGGCGGCGGGCGGTCGAGATGCTGCGGCGGGTGGGGATTCCGGACCCCGAGAGCAAGTACAAGGCCTTCCCGCACGAGATCTCCGGCGGCCAGGCGCAGCGCGTGATGATCGCGATGGCGCTGGCGAACAACCCGGAGCTCCTGATCGCCGACGAGCCGACCACGGCGCTGGACGTCACGATCCAGGCGCAGATCCTGGACCTGATGCGCGCCCTGCGCGAGACGTCCAACACCGCGATCATCTTCATCACCCACGACCTGGGCGTGGTGGCCGAGATGGCCGAGAACGTCGCGGTGATGTACGCCGGGCAGATCGTCGAGTACACCGACGTCTACCGCATCTTCGCCGCGCCGAAGATGCCCTATACCCAGGGGCTGCTCGCCTCCATCCCCGTCCTGGGCGACGTGCGCGACAAGCTGGCGGTGATCCCCGGCACCGTGCCGAGCCTGGTCGACCTGCCGCCCGGCTGCCGCTTCGCCGCGCGCTGCGTGGCGCGCATCGAGCACCAGCTCGAGATCTGCACCCAGGTCGAGCCGGCGCTCTTGCCGGTGGAGGAGGGACATGCCGTCCGCTGCTGGCTGTACCACGATCATTCGCCCAGCGGGCACGCCGCCCCCCTGGCCACCGGCCGGGCGGTGGACGAAGCCGCCGGGCGCTGGGCGCCGAGCCGGAGCGCCGCGGGGGGGCAGCCATGAGCACCGCGCCACCCCCGTCGACTGAGGTCGCCAGCGGTGCCGGCGCCAACGGCGTGCTGCTCAAGGTCCAGAACCTGGTCAAGCACTTCCCCGTGCGCACCGGCGTCCTGCAGCGCGTCGCCGCCTGGGTCAAGGCGGTCGACGGCGTGTCGTTCGAGATCCGCGACGGCGAGACCTTCGGGCTGGTCGGCGAGTCGGGCTGCGGCAAGACCACCGTCGGGCGCACCATCCTGCGGCTGATCGAGCCGACCGGCGGCCAGGCTTACTTCAAGGACCAGGACGTGTTCGGCCTGTCGCGCGGCGAGCTCAAGCGCCTGCGCAAGGACATGCAGATCATCTTCCAGGACCCGTTCTCCAGCCTGGACCCGCGCATGCCGATCGGCGCGAGCATCGCCGAGGGCCTGCAAGTGCACGGGGCCAAGGGCGCCGAGGTCGACCAGACCGTGCGCCGGGTGCTCGGCGAGGTCGGGCTGCACCCGGAGCACGCGCGGCGCTACCCGCACGAGTTCTCCGGCGGCCAGCGCCAGCGCATCGGCATCGCGCGCGCGCTGGCGCTGCGGCCCAAGCTGATCATCTGCGACGAGCCGGTGTCGGCGTTGGACGTCTCGATCCAGTCGCAAGTGCTCAACCTGCTCGGCGAGCTGCAAAAGGAGTACGGGCTGACCTACCTCTTCATCGCCCACAACCTCAGCGTCGTCGAGCACATCTCGGACCGGGTGGGGGTGATGTACCTGGGCAAGCTGGTCGAGGTCGCCGGCCGCCGGGAGCTGTACGCCAACCCGCTGCACCCCTATACCAAGGCCTTGATCAGCGCCATCCCGATGCCCGACCCGACTCTGCGGCGCGAGCGGATCATCCTGCCCGGCGACGTCCCCAGCCCGCTCAACCCGCCGCCCGGCTGCAACTTCCACCCGCGCTGCCCGATGGCGATCAAGGCCTGCGGCGAGATCGAGCCCACCCTGCGCGATATCGGCGCCGACGGCGTCGAGCACTGGGTGTCCTGCCACATGGTCGACTGACGGCCGCGCTGGATGAAGCTATCCGTCCTGATCCCGGTCTACAACGAGGTGGACTCGGTCGAGGCGCTGGTGCGCCGCGTGGCGGCGGTCGACCTGCCGCTCGAGATCATCGTCGTCGACGATGCCTCCACCGATGGCTCGACCGCCCGCCTGGAGGGCCTGGCCATCGACGGCTTGCGCCTGATCCACCACCCCGAGAACCGCGGCAAGGGCGCCGCCGTACGCACCGCGATCGCCGCCGCCGCCGGCGACGCCGTGGTGATCCAGGACGCCGACCTCGAGTACTTCCCCGAGGACTACCCTGTCCTGCTCAGTCCCCTCTTGTCCGGCCAGGCGGACGTGGTCTACGGCGTGCGCGACCTCTCCAGCCAGCCGCTGGTGCGGCGCCTGGGCAACCGCTTCCTGACCCTGGCGACCAACCTGCTCTTCGGCACCCGCCTGCACGACATGGAGACCTGCTACAAGCTGATGCGCACCGAGGTCGCGCGCTCGCTGGCCTTGACCAGCGACCGCTTCGAGATCGAGCCCGAGATCACCGTGCGCCTGCTCCAGGCCGGCTACCCCATCCACGAGGTGCCGATCCGCTACGCGCCGCGCCGCGTGCGCAAGCTGCGGCCCTGGCGCGACGGGCCGCAGGCGCTGTGGACGCTCCTGAAGTTCAAGCTCCAAGGCTGACATTCCTGAGCAGCCTTGACTTGCTTGACATCGACCGCTTTCTGCGGTACAGTTGGTCTTCATGCGCCGGGCGGCCTGCTGGATGCGCGAAGCCGCCCGTCTCCGGTCGGTGGGCATTGTCTTTCCAGAGCCTTGAGGAGGATCTAGGTGATACGGATTGTTTCCTGCGTCGTGTCGGTCGCGCTCGCGGCCTCGGTCGTCGGTTGGTTGATCCTGACCACCCCCGCAGCCGACCCGGTCCAAGCGGCAATGGCGGCCGCTCCCCACGCCAGCGTGGTCACGGTGACTCCCGTGGCGGATGCGGCCGTGGCCAAGAACAGCGACGATCCCAACCCCAGCGGGCGGCTGATGGTCGGCTTCCGCAACGAGGCGGACTTCATCACGCTGATCCGGTTCGACCTGCCGATGAACATCCTGGGGACCGGAGCGACGATCACCACCGCCGAGCTGCGGTTCTTCTGCATCGAGTCCGAGTCCGATGTGGGCCAGACGGTGGGGATGGATGTCGGCGTCGCGTCCAAGAGTTGGGACGAGAGCACGGTCACCTACAAGAAGAAGCCCAACAGCGTCGGGCCGAAGTTCGATTGGTCGGTCGAGGAATGCAAGCAGGCATGGGTCAGCAGCAAGGACGTCGAAGGTGCCGGCGAGAAGCTGGCGGAGGTCGTGCAGGACTGGTATGAAGGGACGGTCGATAACAACGGCTGGGAGATCGGCCCGAGCAATACGCGCACCGAGTCGATGCTCCAGTTCCAGAGCCGCGAGGGCCAGGAAGGCGAGCCCCTGCCGCTTAGCAAGGCGCCCAAACTGATCATCACCTTCGAGAGCGGCGTGACGCCGACCTTCACCCCCTCCAACACCCCGACGCCGTCCGATACCCCGACCCCGACCAACACCAACACCCCGACCGATACGCCGATACCCACCGACACCCCGACGCCGACCAACACCCCGACGCCGACCCTGACCCCGACCAACACCCCGACGCCGAGCGATACGCCGACGCCGAGCCCGACGCCGACGCCCGCCAACGCCTACCTGCCGCTCGCGCTGCTCAATTACGACATCTACGAAGCCCCGTCGGCGTCCGCCGCGGCACAGGCTGTGGACCGCGGGAGCACGGGGATCCCGGCAGCGGATGTCGAGATCAACCGCGACTGGCGCGACGACGTGGGCGCGTTCTTCGGGATCGGACGCTGGTAAGCGACTGTATATCAAGACCGGCCGGTCTGTCGTGCCGGGTGCGACCGCCCGGCGATAAATCGCCGGGCTGCACGTACGAAGTCCGCTCTGCGGACTAATGCGCAGGGATTGTACAAGTATCACGTCGTTAGTACCGGCGGTTGCACATGCCGGCTGATGGGCGTATAATCGCGGCATTGTTGGGCGTTGACCACTACATCTAGTGGTTGGGTGGCCTGGCGAGAACGAGATCCAGGCATCGCATCCTGGCGATGATGCCAACGCCTCCCCGGCAAGGTCGCAGACGATGAATCCAACAGCAGAGTCGGTGGTGATCGCGCTGGCCACCACGGCAGCGAGCGGCCCGCCCGTCGGCAGTCCGTCGGTGGCGGCGATGCAGGCGCCGCCCGTCCGTCCCGCGCTCTTGATCGAGGGCATCCTGTTCGTCGCCGATCGGCCGGTGGCGGTGGCCGAGCTGGCCCAGGTGCTGGAGCTCGGCCGGCGCGAGGTCGAGCAGGCGCTGGTCGAGCTCGGGCGCGCCTGCGAGGGGCGTGGCGTGCAATTGCAGCGGGTGAACGGGCAGGTGCAGCTCGTCAGCGCCCCGGAGGCCGCCGCCGTTATCGGGCGCTTCCTCGGGCTGGAGAGCTCGACCCGCTTGTCGCCCGCGGCGCTGGAGA
>CAZCJG010000359.1:0-4948 GCA_964498575.1 uncultured Anaerolineales bacterium
GTCGACGCGCCAGCCGTCCTCCGCCCAGGCGAGCATGTCGCGCGCCAGGAGCATCTGCACCAGCTCCTCCACGTAGTAGGGGTTGCCCTCGCTGCGCCCCGTGACCAGGTCGATCACCGCGTCCGGCACCGGCGCGTCGTGTTCGAGCAGCGCCGCGACCAGGCGCGCCACCGCCGCGCGTGACAAGGGGGCCAGGTCCAGCCGCTGGTGGCCGCTCTCGCCCTCGCCCCACAGCGGCCGGCGCCCGAAAAGCAGCGGCCGGGCGTTGCCGACGATCAGCACCGGCCGGTCCGCCAAGCCCGCCGCCAGGTGCGCGACAGCGTCCAGCGAGGCGTCATCCGCCCAGTGCAGGTCGTCCAGCGCCAGCACCAGCGGACCGCGCCGGGCCCAGGCCCGCGCCAGCGCGACCAGCGCGGCCAGGGCCCGCTCGGCCAGCCCGCGCGGGTCGTCGCCGGCGGCGGCGCCCGGGATGACCAGGCGCGCCAGCTCGCGCGCGGCGCGGGCGCCGTCCACGCCCGGCGTGCCCGCCAGGTCGCGCGCGACGCCGGCTTCCAGCGCGGCGCGGGCGGCGGCGGCATCCGCGGCCGGCACGACAGACGCGCCTCCGCCCGCGCTGTAGCACGCTTCCAGCAGGCTGCGCACGATCGCATAGGCATCGCTGCGTTGCTCGACCGAGCGGGCGCGCAGCACCGTGGCGGGCACGCCGGAGCCGGCGATATCGTCGAGGAAAGCGGCCAGCAGTCGGCTCTTGCCGACGCCGGCATCACCCGTCAGCGTGATCCAGGCCAGCCGCCCGCCGTCGACCACGTCCTCGAAGGCCGCCAGCAGCCGCGCCCGCTCGCCGGCCCGGCCGACCAGGGGCGTGCTGCGCCCGGGCAGGCCGCGGACCGCGCGGCCCAGCTCGGGCGGCGGGCCCGAGAGCGCGAATGCCTCGACCGGCTCGGCCTTCCCCTTCAGCGCGATCGGCCCCAACGGGTCCAGCGCCACCGCGCCGCGCAGCAAGCGCGCGGTGGCGGCGCTGACGACGATCTCGCCCGGCGCGGCCGCGGCCTGCAGGCGGGCGGCGGTGTTGGCGGCGTCGCCGAGCGTCGTGTACTCGCTGTAGAGATCGCTGCCGACCTGGCCGACGATCACCAGGCCGCTATCCAGCCCGACCCGGACCGCCAGCGCCGGTCCCCCCCGCGCCTGGCAGACCCGGCTGTAGGCCGCGATGCCGGACTGGATCGCCAGCGCGGCCCGCGCCGCGCGCAAGGGATCGTCCTCGAAGCTGACCGGCGCGCCGAAGAAGGCGAGGATGCCGTCGCCGAGCAGTCGGCCGATCGTCCCGCCCGCCTCCGCCACCGCGCGGTTCATCACGGTGAAGGCGCCGTTGATGATCTCGGCCAGATCTTCGGGGTCCAGTCTCTCGCCCAGGCTGGTCGAGCCGACGATGTCGGCGAAGAGGATGGTGACCAGCCGGCGCTCTTGAGCCGGCGCCGGGATCTCGGCCTGAGTCGACGGTGGGAGGGCGGCGGTGGCAGCGGGCGATGGGTGGCTTTCGCCGCCAGCGGGTGCCGGCGCGTCCACTGTGGCCGGAGGCGCCGCCGCGTCCACCGGCGTGCCGCAACCCGGGCAGAAGCGGCCGCCCGGCACCAGCGCCAGGCCGCAGGTCGCGCAAGCCGAGGGCAGCCGCGCCCCGCAACCGGCGCAGAAGCGCGCGCCAGCGGGGTTGTCGAAGGTGCAAGCGGGACAAACCAAGACCAGGGCCTCAAGCGAAGGGTGTGATCGAAGCGATGCGCCGAAGCAGTGCGGTTATAATAGGATTTATGGACCTGATGGGCAACCCGATCGTGCGCCTCGCCCTGCTCGTCGTGGCGGCGGCCGTCGTGACCGCCGTGCTGTGGCCGACGCGCCGCCAGCGCATCGGCCGGCGGACCATCCTGTCGATTTGGCTGGCGGTCGTCGCGACGGGTGCGCATGTGGTGGTCGACGCGCGCTGGGGTAGCGCGTCGGGTCAGGCGGCCAGCTCGCTCCAGAACATCGTGACGGCGGCCTGGCTGATGCTGTGGGTCAACGCCGGCCTGCAGGTGCTGGACCTGGTCCTGTGGGAGATCCTGCTCGTGCGGCGTCACAGCACCCCGCCGGTCTCGCGGCTGGTGATCGACATCGCCAACGTGGTCGTGCTGGTGGTGGCGGGCCTGGCGATCTTCAGCTATGTCTTCTCGCAGGACCTGACCGCGCTCCTGGTCACGTCGACCGTGGTGTCGGCGGTGATCGGCTTGTCGCTGCAAGACGTGCTGCGCAACGTCTTCGCCGGCATCGCCTTGCAGATCGAGGC
The DNA here is from genome assembly GCA_964498575.1 of uncultured Anaerolineales bacterium. Taxonomy (GTDB): domain Bacteria; phylum Chloroflexota; class Anaerolineae; order Epilineales; family Epilineaceae; genus CAZCJG01. The sequence continues at coordinate 2,318 of CAZCJG010000359.1, forward strand.
GCCGTTCAGCCTCGGCGACTGGGTGCGGGTCGCCGGCTTCGAGGGCCGGGTCGAGCAGATGAACTGGCGCACCGTCACCCTGCACACGCGCGAGAACAACCACGTCTTGATCACCAACGGCAAGATCGCCAGCGAAGACATCATCAACTGGGACCGGCCGGCGCAGCTCCAGGCCATTGACGCCTACGTGGGGGTGGCCTACGGCCATGCCCCCGGCGAGGTCAAGGCGGTGCTGGCCGAGGCGGTCGCCGGCGCCGAGGGCGTGGTGGCGGACCCCGCGCCCCAGGTCTACACCGACGCCTACGGCGACTTCGCGATCAACTACCGCATCCGCTATTGGATCAACGACTACGCGGGCTTGCTCGAGATCCAGGACGCGACGATGACGCGCATCTGGTACGGTCTGGGCCGGGCCGGCATGACGATTCCCTTCCCGATCCGCACCGTCAACCTGCACACGGTGCCCGAGGACGCGGCGGAGCGGGCGGAAGCGCGGCGCCGGCGCGAGATCGCCGACGCGCTGCGCCCGGTGCCGGTGTTCGAGCCGCTGTCGTCCGCCCAGCTCGCCCAGGTCGCGGACCACGCGGAGGTACGCCGCTTCACAGTCGGCGAGCTGCTGGTGCGGCAAGGCGAGCCCGGCGACTCGCTGTACGTGGTCCGCTCCGGTCGCGTCCGCATCGACGTCTCGGGCAGCAATGGCCGGGTGGTGACGGTGGCCACGCGCGGGCCGGGCGAGGTCTTCGGCGAGATGAGCCTGCTCACCGGCGCGCCGCGCTCGGCGTCGGTGATCGCCGAGACCGAGACCGAGGTCATCACGGTGGCCAAGCCCGCCTTCGCCGACATCCTCCTGGCTGAGCCCGCCATCGCGGAGCGCATCGGCGAGCTGATGGCCTGGCACTCGGATGAGACCGACAGCCGGCTGACGGAAGAGGACGACGCGGCAGACGAGGCGGCCCGTGGGCGGCGGGACGACCTGGTCGGCCGCATTCGGACCTTCTTCGGTCTCGGCCGGTAGAAGGTCCGGCGGCGCAGCCTGGCGAATGGATCTCGCGGCTACCATTACGAAGCCCGCCTGCGCGGGCTGGGAGCCGGACGTTCATCTGACTAGCCGGCGAAGGCCGGCTTCGTGATGGTAGGCGCGAATTCTATTCACCGGCCCATGCTCGAATCGGACGGCCGCCCGCCGCCTGCCCGGCGGTTGACCCACGCTCCGGCCGGCCAGGGCGCCTCACCAGCCCTCGCTCGTCCCGCGCTCGCCCGACGCCCGACCGACGCCGAGGCGTCGCCAGCCCGACGCCGGCGCGCTCGCGCAGCCCGCTACCTCTGTAAATCGGGCCATTGCGGCGGTGTGGCGCGGCGCGAGCGGGCGCCACTTTTCCGTCGCGACATGGCCCATAAGGGCGGCTTGCGGGGTTTGTACCCTGTGCGAGCGGTGATTATGATCAACGCGCTCGTGGCTCTCGGCGCTTGCGCTGGCCGGGTGCCGATGCCGACCATCGATCTATGTGGCCGTATGTCAATCGAGTCGAGCGGTGGGCGCGGCATGGCGCGGAAGCATGGCCGGGACCGGGCTTGAACGGTGGTGTTGAACGCGGACGTTGAAACTGGCAAGGCTATTCCTTGCCTCAAACTCTTTCTTCATGGCGAGGCGGTGGGACGGCCGGTTCAGGCTTTTGGACCGGCCGTCCCACATTTCTGCCGCCGTTCAGGCCGGCCCAACGCACCTCAGTCCGGGCGCATCGTCGGCTCGACCACGCCGATGTAGGGCAAGGTGCGGAAGTGGTCGCCGTAGTCCAGGCCGTAGCCGACGACCCACACGTCCGGGATGTCGAAGCCCAGGTAGTCGACCTTGACGTCGACCACGCGCCGGTCCAGCTTGCGCAAGAGCGCGCAGGTCTTGAGCGAAGCCGGCTGGCGCGCGGCGAGGGTGCGTTCGAGGTATTCGATGGTATAGCCGGTGTCGACGATGTCCTCGATGATCAGCACATGCTTGCCGGTGACGTTGGTACGCAAGTCCATGATCAGCCGCACCACGCCGGTGGACACGGTGCCTTCGGGGTAGCTGGACAGCGCGATGAAGTCGACCCGGTGCGGCACCGTGAGCTGGCGCGAGAGGTCGGCCAGGAAGATGAAGGCGCCGCGCAGGACGCCGATCAGAAGAATCTCGTCCACCCCGGCATAGTCCGCGTCGATCCGGCGCGCCAGCTCGGCGACACGGGCGTGGATCTCGGCCTCGGGGATCAGGGTGGTCAGCGGGAGCGCGCGAGGCTCAGGCCTCACCGGCTTCTGGAGCGGGGGCGGCGTTTCGGGGGCGGGCTTGGGATATACTGTGGTCATTCTATCGCTCGGGCACTGCTTGAACGGCGCGACGTTCACGGCTTGGGGCAGGATGTCGTGCCGCCAGCCGCCGCCGCGCCCCATTCTACAACCGCAAGATGCTTGTCTACAACCCCATGCCCCCCGGTGGGAAGGACCAACATGCGCTTCGACGACTTTTTCTCCCATCAGGCGGCGGCCTACGCCCGCCACCGCCCGCGCTATCCGGCGGCCTTGTACGCCTATCTGGCGGAGCTCGCGCCCGGCCGCGACCTGGCCTGGGACTGCGCGACCGGCAACGGCCAGGCGGCGGTC
>CAZCJG010000360.1:0-4948 GCA_964498575.1 uncultured Anaerolineales bacterium
AGCCCGTGCGCCAGCGGGTCCACCGGCGTGATGCCGAGCACGTAGGCGACCACGCTCCCTGCCGCCGAGCCGCGGCCCTGGCAGAGGATGCCTTCGCGCCGGGCGAAGTCCACGATGTCGTGGACCACGAGGAAGTAGCCGGCGAGTCCCCGCGCCTCGATCACCGCGAGCTCACGCGCGAGCTGCGAGCTGGCCGCGGGCGTGAGGGGCACGTACTTCTGGCGAAGGCCGGCGTAGCAGAGGGCATACAGGTGGCTGAAGGCGGTCTCGCCGGGCGGGAGTGGGAAGGCCGGCAGCCGCGCGTGCGCCAGGTCCAAGTCGAGGGCGCAGCGCTCGGCGATGCGCACGGTGTTCGCGACCGCCTCCGGAAGGTCGGCGAAAAGCGCTGCCATCTCGGCGGCGCCCTTCAGGTAGCGGTGCTGCGTGGCGTAGAGCCGGGCGCCGGCCGTGGCGAGCGTCGTACGCTCCCGGATGCAGGCCAGGACGTGCTGCAGGCGGTAGCCGTCCGGGTAGGCATAGTGGACGTTGTTCGTCGCGGCGATCGGCAGACCCAGGTGCTCCGCCAGGCCCACTAGCGTCGCGCCGAGCCGCCGGTCGCCCTGGTCCAGGTGCCGCTGGATCTCGACGTAGCAGCGGCCCGGGCCGAAGATGCCCGCCAGGCGCCGTCCGGCCGCGAGGGTCGCCGCCCGGTCGCCGCGTCTGGCCGGACCCGCGAGCACGCCGTCCCGGCAGCCGGTCAGGCAGACGAGGCCCGGGGCGTGCTCGTCCAGGAGATCCCAGGCGACGGGGCGATCTCGCTTGGCGCCGGCCAGGCCCGCGGCCGAGAGCATGCGGCAGAGATTGGCCCAGCCGGCGGCGCTCTCGACCACGAGCGTGAGGTGGCCGCCCGGCAGCTCGCCCGACGGCGCCAACGCGACCTCGGCGCCGTAGATCGGGCGGATGCCATGCTCCCGGCAGGCGCCGCGGTGCTTGATGGCGCCGTACAGCCCCTGGTGGTCGGTGAGCGCGAGCGCCGGCATCCCCAGCTCGGACGCACGGCGCGCCAGGTCCTCGGGCGCGCTCGCGCCGTCGAGAAACGAGTAGTGGCTGTGGCAGTGCAGCTCGACGTAGCCGGTCATGGCGGGGCGGCGGTCGCTAGTCGAAGGTGCGGGCGAGGTACCAGGCGCCGGTCGCGACATCCCGGTAGACCTCGCAGATCAGGCCGCGGTCGGTCGTCACCAGGTAGTACACCCGGTGCGCCTCGCCCGCCGGCGACCACCAGTCCAGGCACGGCTCAAGGACGTCCTCGACCGTCTTGACGCGATGAGGGTGGCCGTCGATGGAGAGCAGTACGGGAGCGCCGCTCTCGCCCGCGCGGACCTCGATGCCCTTGGGCGCGGCATGGATGCGCATGGTCCTGTCGCCTCCTAGCCCTGGGCGCTGCGCCACGGCACGGTCGTCCCGCGGCGCTCGTGCAAGCGCGAATCCGGCTCGGCCCGCCGGCCCTGCCGCACGACGTCCTCGCCGTAGCGCGCCTGGATGCGGGCGAGCGTGGACTCAACGCCGGCCTGGGCCTCCTCGGCCTGGCGAAACAGCGCGATCTGCCGGGCCGGCGCGATGCACAGGCCTCGCGCTGCCAGCACCAGCCGCTCGACCGGGGCGCGCCAGCCGATCTCGGCCATCAGCGCCTCGGCGTGGCCGGCCAGCACGCGCGCGCTCCCCGCCGGCTCGAGCAGCGTGCGGTGCCGCGAGATCGCCTCGCCGCGCTCGAAGGCCACGGTCAGCACCAGCTCGCCGGCGAGTTGGTAGCGCTCAGCCAGTGGGCCGGAGATCTCGCGCGCGAGCTGCTCAAGCCGGTAGCTCAGGCTCCGCGTGTTGGCGATCGGATCGGGGAAGGTGTGCCTCGCCTCGATGAAGGGCTCGGCGGTCCACGGCTGGACGCGCGTGTCGTCGAGGCCATGGGCCAGGTCGTAGGCGCGCAGGCCCGCGTAGCCGAAGCGAGGCAGGATGCCGCGCCGGGGGAGGGCCCCGTAGGCATGGATCTTGGTGATGCCGAGCGCCCGGAGCTGCTCGAAAGCGGGCGGTGGCAGCGGCAGGTAGCGCGTCGAGAGGCTGCCCAGAAACAGCACCTCGCGCCCGGGCGGCAGCACCATCGTGTCGCGCTGCTCCAGGTACTGGGTCACGATCCGGCTGGTCAGCTTGCCGTGGGCCACGCCGGCGCGGGCCGGCAGGCCGGTCGCCTCGCGCACGCGCGTCACGATCTCCGTCGTCAGGGCAGGCTCGGTGCCGCCGCGGCCGACGATGCCGGCGATGGAGAGCCAGCTCCGCTCGGTCTCGGCCGGCTCGACCACGGAGGTGAACTCGGCGAGCGTGTCGAGCATCGCCCCGAGCGCGGCGCGGCAGGCCTCGGGCCGGGCGGGTCGGATGAGCAGCTCCGGGCAGAGCTGGCGCGCCTGGCCCGCCGTCATGCCGCGCGCCACCCCGGCCAGGTGCGCGGGGTGCGACAGGTCCTGCACCCGATCGGTCCCATCCCGCGCCGTGACGACGGCGAAGGGCCTGCCGGCGAGCGCCGCGTCGTCGCGCGCCTCGACCGCCGCGGCGAGGTGCGGCAAGTTGACGCAGGCGATGCGCGGGACAGGGGGGACCAGCTTCACAGCCACACCTCGATCCCGCAGTCGGCCAGCTCGCGCCCGGAGGCCTTGAGCACCGTCGCGCGCGTCCGCCAGCCGCGAAAGACCCCGCCGGCGCGGATCAGGCCGACCTTGACCAGGCCGATCCGCAGCGCCGCCGCGTGCCGCAGCGCGCGCTCCTCCCGCTCGGGGCTGGAGAGGACGAGGCAGATCGTGGTCGACCGCCCGAGTGCTGGCGTGACGATGCGCACGAACTGCTCGACCGCCCGCGTCGTCGCGCCGCCCGGCGGCATGTCGGTCATGGCGTCCAGCACCACGACCTCGAAGTGGCCGCCGGCGAGGAGCTGGCCGGCGATCGCGAGGGCGTCGATGGGGTCCGGGGGCCGCAGGATGTAGAGCCGGCCCAAGTCCACGCCGGTCCGTGCGAGGGCGTCGACGTCGACCAGCCCGGCCACGTCCACCCAGGCGCAGGCGCCGACGGCCGCGGCGACCGTGCGGGTCGCGATGGTCTCGCGGCCGGAGGTCGTCCGGCCGACGATCTCGGTGATGCGCCCGCGCGGCAGGCCGCCCAGCCCGGTCGCGGCGTCGAGCGCGGGGTAGCCGGTCGAGAGCGGCGGGACCGAGGCAGCCGCGCGCGCGCCGACGCGCACCACCTGGTCGCGCAGCACGGTGTTGACCGCGCTGGCGATATCGGCGATGGCGCGCTCGGCGTGCCCGCCGGCGGCGGTGGGGGTGCCGCCGGCGGGCTGGGAATCGCTGGGAGTGGCCTTTCCGGGTGGGCAGTCCTCGAAGGCGTTCAGGGGACTGGGAGCCACGGTGGGAGAGTGTATCAGAACAGGTGTTCGGATGGCAAATTGGGATCGGGCGAAATAGGACCAAAGCTAATGGGGGCGGGTACCGGACCCGCCCCCATCGGACACCTTTGATCAAGCCACTGGCCTCATTCCGTTGTCACCAGCTCATCCGTCTGCGGGTGCTGCGCGGCGTTGGCCTCGGCATCGCTGAGCAGGGCGAAGCCGGTGGTGCCCTTGGTGATGCAGAACAGGTCCGCCCGCCCGAGCACGTTGAACTGGGGGTCGGGCGTCCGGCCGCCGAGCGCCTCGGCGCAGATCGTGTGGTTGTCGGGCGCCGACTCGGGAACGTGGAACTGGAACTGAAGCACTTGGTTGGCACCGGGTGCCAGGCTCAGCGCCACGGGATTGCCGGCCTGGAACAGGGGACGCATCGAGCCCGTCTCGTCCGCCATCGACACCAGGCTCCAGATCCCGGCTTCGAGCGTGGTCGAGAGGCCGTTGGTCACCCGCACACTGTAGGCGCAGTCGCCGCCCTCCAGCGGCAGGTTGCCGCAAGGGCGGATCTCGGTAAACCGCAGCGGATGGGAGCGCAGGCGCAGGTCTCCCAGATCCACCTGCTGACCCTCGGCGGCGCTGAAGCGGTCCCCGGCCAGCTCGTCGTATTGGTTCGCCGAGACGACCACCTGATAGTCCCGCGCGAGCAGCGGGTTGCCCGACATGTCGCGCGTGAATCGGAAACGGCCCTGCGCATCCGTGTTCGCCGAGGCGACCGTGCCGTAGTAGCAACCGTCCGGCTCGCAGGCCCGCAGCTCGACGCGCGCGAAGGGCCGCGTGTTGCCGCGCAGCGGCGCGCCGGTGACCAGGTCGACGACGCGGCCGCTGATCGAGCCGGCTACAGGCTGCGGCATCAACTGCAGGTCGCCGAGGTCGACCGCCTGGTCGGCGGCGGTGTCGAAGGGCTCGCCTTGGAGCGTCATGTAGCTGTTGGCGTTGACAACGACGTTATACGTCGACACCAGCAGCGGATTGCCGCCGTAGTCGCGCTCGAAACGGAATCGCCCTTGCGCATCGGTGGACGTCGAGGCGATGAGCATGCTGCAGGGACCGTTTTCGCAGATTTGTAGGGCGACCGAGACCTGGGTCGCCCCGGTGCTTGGCACTGGCGCGCCGGTGCGGGCGTTGACGATGCGACCGCTGATCGATCGCAAGGTCGGGGCCGGCCCGGCGGTCAGCGTGTAGGAGCCGATCCCGCCACCGTTGAAGCCGCCATCGCAGCAAGCCGTCACACCGACCACGAGCGCCCCATCCCAGGGTACCGTCAGGCGCAGGCGGCTGTTGGCGTCCACCCCGCCGTCGTCATCCACCGCCAGGAACTGGCAGTCCCGGTTGAGCGCGCCGAGCAAGGGATCGTTGAGCGTGCCGCGCCCGGTCGCCGTGCCATCGAGGTCGATTACGACGAGCGACTGTGGCTTTGCCTTGAAACGAAAGAAATCGACGTCCGGCGCGTCGGGCGTGCTATCCAGGGCGCCGGCCAGCGCGGCCGTC
>CAZCJG010000361.1:0-4893 GCA_964498575.1 uncultured Anaerolineales bacterium
CCGGGCTGGTCCCGGGGTTCACCACGCTGATGCCCGTCGTCCCGTAGAAGTTGTTTCGGAACAACGGCACATACAGCTTGGCCGCCGCCTGCTCCGCCGGCACAGCCTCGAACGCGTAGACGCCTTTGGGGCTATTGACGATGTCGACAAAAGCCTGGGCGGCCAGCGGTGTTAGGCTGGTGATGCGCATCGCGCCTACCGTTCCGGCCGGAACGGATGCGAAGTCCGGGTGCCTGTCCAGATCGAGCGTCGTCGACGTTCCCGGCCCGATCGACACCTCGAAGGTCTTCATCGGCGCGGTGTCGCCGCTGCGCGTGAACGCGACCTGGGCGATGGCGGGCTGCCTCTGGTCCGTGTTCTGGATCGTGACATGCGAGGTTTGCCCCCCGGCCTGCTTCATCGCCAAGGGGCTCACGACGTCGGTCGCAGGCTGCGCGTGGGAGTAGATCGCCGCGCCGCCGCTGGCGTTCCAGTCGGTTCGCGCGATCGACCCGATCCACCGATCCGAGGCGATCGCCGCGGCGTAGGCGCCGTTTCGCAGGCCCGTCTCGGCGGGCAAATAGAAGTTTGCCGCGGACCCGGCCGGCACGTCGGGGCGGACGATCGAGATCGGCGGCCCGCCGGACTGGTGGAAGAAGTCCGCGGTGATTTGCGCGCTCAGCGCCGCATCGAGGTTCTGAACCTGGATGCCCGACACGGCCGCTTCCGCCATCCCGGCCAAGCGGCTGGCGTAGGCATGCTGCGTTTGCCCCGGCCCGCCGAGGCCCCCCACCCCTATCCCGAACAGCGCCAGCGCGACGGCGGCAGCCGCGATCCCCATTGTCTTGTTCACTTTGACCTCCAGAGTGTTGCGTGGGCTCGATCCATACCGTGGATCGGCGATTCTACCCCCCTGTCGCAGGCGGCGTGCCGGATCTTGCAGCTCGCGCGCTGGTTGTTGTAGCCCGCGAGTTGGCTGTCGCGGCCCGCGAGCAGCGTGACGGCGGCGTGGCCGAATTCTCCCCGCGCGATCCTCCCGCCTCTTCTGGACCCCATCCGATCTTCGTGCCAAGATAGAGGACGTCTCGCCAGGGGACCCGCATCCGCGGCCACCACGAGGAGTCTCGCCATGCCCGAAGAAACCCGCCGCAGCGACATCGACGGCGATTTGGCCAACCTTCAGAAGGAGCGCGACGGCGCCACGCTCTACCGCGCCATCGCCGAGCTCGAGCCCGATCCCAAGCTGGCCGAGGTCTACCGCCGGATGGCGGCGACCGAGGAGCGCCACGCCGAGGCATTTCGGGCGCGGCTGGCGTCCGCCGGAACCACGCCGCCGGACTACCGCCCATCCTTCCGCACTCGCAGCTTGATCTGGATCGCGCGGCGCTTCGGGGTCGCCATGGTGCTGCCGACGATCGCCGGCGCCGAGACCGCCGACAGCGCCGGCTACCAGCGGCAAGCGATCGACCCCTTCGCCGCCGACGAGCGCTCGCACGCGCGGCTGCTCGCGGCGATCCGCACGACGACCGCGGGCGGCATGTCCGGCGAGGCGCTGGCGCGGCTGGAGGGCCGGCATCGCTCCGGCGGCGGCAATGCCCTGCGCGCGGCGGTGCTCGGCGCCAACGACGGGCTGGTCTCCAACCTGAGCCTGGTGATGGGCGTCGCGGGCGCCGCCCTATCGGGCCAGGCGATCCTGATCACCGGCCTGGCCGGCCTGCTCGCCGGCGCGATCTCGATGGCGCTGGGCGAGTGGCTCTCGGTCCAGAGCGCGCGCGAGCTTTTCGCCAGCCAGATCGCGACGGAGAAGGCCGAGATCGCCGCGTCGCCCGAGGAGGAGGCCGAGGAGCTGGCGCTGATCTACCAGGCGCGCGGCGTACCGGAGGACCAGGCGCTGGACATGGCGCGCCGGATCATCGGCGACGAGGCCAGCGCCCTGGAGGTCCTGGCGCGCGAGGAGCTCGGCATCGATCCGAGCGAGCTCGGCGGCTCGGCCTGGGAGGCGGCGATCACGTCCTTCCTGCTCTTCGCGCTCGGCGCCATCATCCCGGTCGCGCCGTTCATCTTCGCCGGCGGTATGACCGCCGTGGTCGTCAGCATCGCCGTCAGCACGGTCGGCCTGTTCGCCATCGGAGCCGGGATCACGCTGTTCACCGGCCGCACCGTGCTCTTCAGCGGCACGCGCCAAGTGCTCTTCGGCCTGGCGGCGGCGGCGGTGACCTACGGCATCGGGCGCCTGGTCGGGGTGAGCGTCGGCGGCTGACGCGCGTCCCGGCGCGCGAACCTTTAATTGGACTGACGCCGCGCTAATCTCCAAATGTCTGTCGCCCCGACCTGGCGTTTGACCACCCTCGGCCCTCTCCCTATAATGCCGCGGCGATGGCGGATCTCCCTGCGTTGGTCGAACGCTTCGGCGCCGAGGTCCTGGCGCACGACGAGGGCGGCGGCGGCCGCGAGCCGACCGCGCTGGTGGCGCGCGAGGCGATCGAGGCGGTGGCGCGTTACCTGCGTGACGAGCGCGGCTTCCAGCTCTTGCGCTCGGTGACGGCGGTGGACTTCCTGACGGCCGAGCCGCGCTTCCAGGTGGTCTACCACTTCACGGCGATCCCGGCCGGCGTCGTGGCGGGGGACGCGGCGCCGCGGGCCGAGGACCCGGCGCGGCTCCTGTGCATCAAGGCGCCGGTGCCTGCGGACGATCCCGTGCTGCCGACCCTGTGCGCGGTCTACCCGACGGCCAACTGGCACGAGCGCGAGGTCTACGACCTGTTCGGAATCGAGTTCGCCGATCACCCGGACCTGCGGCGGATCCTGATGCCGGTCGACTACGAGGGCTTCCCGCTGCGCAAGGACCATCCCTTGCAGTACGAAGAGGTCGCCTTCTCCTTCAACCAGGACGAGGTCTATGCGCACAAGACCTTCGCGCAGGAGTGATCGGATCGTGGTCGCAGGTCGGATGCTCCCTCTGATACAGGCGCCGGGGCTGGACCTGGCGTGGCTGGACATCGTGGTCGAAGGATGAGGCCCGTGGACGCGCTCGATCTCCTCGCCCCCCCGCCCGCGCCGCCCAAGGCCATCGCCCCGGCCGAGCCGGTGGTCGACGAGCCGATGGTGATCAACATCGGCCCGCACCACCCCAGCACCCACGGCGTGCTGCGCGTGATCGCCGAGCTCGATGGCGAGCGCGTGCTCAGCGTGACGCCGGATATCGGCTATCTGCACACCGGCATCGAGAAGACCTTCGAGAGCAAGCAGTACGTCAAGGGGACGACCCTCGCGCCGCGGATGGGCTACCTCTCGCCGATCCACAACGAGCTGGCCTACGTCCTGGCGGTCGAACAGCTCCTCGGGGTCGACGTCCCCGAGCGCGCGACCGTCGCCCGCGTGATCCTGGCCGAGCTGGACCGCATCGCCAGCCACCTGGTCTGCCTGGGCATCCACGCGCTGGACCTGGGCGCAAGCTCGATGATGCTCTACTGCTTCCGCGAGCGCGAGCTGATCCTGGACCTGGTCGAGATGACCGGCGGCGCGCGAATGTTCGCCAGCTACATCCGCCCCGGCGGCCTGGCGCTGGACCTGCCGGAGGGCTTCGAGAGCGCGGTCGACGAGATCCTCGGCCGCATGCCCGGCGCCATCGACGAGTACGAGACGCTCTTGACCGGCAATCCCTTCTGGAAAGAGCGCACCCAGGGCGTGGCGGCGATCAGCGCCGCCGATGCCCTGGCCTGGGGCGTCACCGGCCCGATCCTGCGCGCCACCGGCGTGGCCTACGACCTGCGCAAGGCGCTGCCCTACTGCGGCTACGAGAGCTACGACTTCGCGGTCCCCACCGCCACCGCCGGCGACGCCTACGCGCGCTACCTGGTGCGCACCGCGGAGATGCGCGAGGCGGTCAAGATCGCCCGGCAGGCGCTGGATCGGCTGCCCGGCGGGCCCTGGATCACCGCCGACCGCAAGGTGGCCCCGCCGCCCAAGCACGAGCTGGCGACCAGCATGGAGTCGGTGATCCACCACTTCAAGCTGTGGACCGAGGGCCTGAAGCCCCCGCCGGGCGAGGCCTACGCCGGCGTCGAGGCACCGCGCGGCGAGCTGGGCATGTACGTGGTGTCCGACGGCTCCGGCAAGCCCTGGCGCGTGCACATGCGCTCGCCCTCCTTCACCAACCTGCAAGCGCTGGAGACGATGGTGAGGGGCGGCCTGATCGCGGACCTGGTGACGGCGGTGGCCAGCCTGGACCCGGTGCTGGGCGAGGTGGATCGGTAGGGTGGTGGTATAATCTCACCGGCGCGAGGTGAGCCGCGGCGATGTTCCGAAGCCATGCTTCGAGCTCGGCGCCGGTGGGCACGTCGCAAGGGGAAAGGGTGAGTGAAACCATGATCGCAATTGAGCAGCGTGTTTCTATTACGCTGCAACTGTCGAAAGATGTGTACGATCGTGTAACGCTTGCGGCAGCACAGGAGCATCGGCCGGTTGAGGATCTCGCTGGTGACTTGGTGGCGGAGGGCCTGGACACTCGCCTGAGCATTCGTGAGAGGTGGGAGCGGTTGTCCGAGCAGTATCGTGCGCGCCTGGCTCGCGAAGGGAAGCTTGATCAGTCACCCGAGGAAGTACTTCAGGAACTCCGCGATATCCGGGAGCAGGTAGCGCGTGAGCTCTATCCGTGATGTGCAGGTAGCGCTAGATACAAATGTCATCATTTTCGCGTTGCGAGCCGATCCGAACTATCCGGCGTGCCGGACTCTGATCTTCGACAGGCTGCACGAGTTTCAAGTCTACATCGCACCGCAGGTTCTCTTTGAATTGCGGCGTAATCTGACAGGGGACGAGATGGGGGAAGTCTGGAGCATACTGAATGACGCAAGATCCGTGACGATCGGTTTCGACACCGTTGCGACGGAGTTGGTCACTGAATGGGAACGT
>CAZCJG010000362.1:0-4841 GCA_964498575.1 uncultured Anaerolineales bacterium
GGTAGGCGTCCGAGAGGCAGAGCTTGCTCTTCTCGGCCATGGGGAGGTAGATCACGGCCGGGGTCGGCGTCGGGGTGATCGTCGGCGTGTCGGTGGCCGTGGGTGTGTTCGTCGCCGTCGGCGTCGCGGTTGCCGTGGCGGTGGCGGTGCGGGTGCTGGTCGGAGTCCGGGTGTCGGTGGAGGTCGGGGTGGCGGTGGCGATCAGCGGACCGCAGATCACCTCGACGTCGCCCAGCCCGTTGGCCTTGCCGAAGTTGACCTGGGATTCGTGGCGGTAGAGCTCTTCGCGCGCGGTGTTCCGCCCCGTGACGTTGTCGAACCAGTAGCCGCCGCCCGAGCTGATGCGCTCCGGCGCCAGGGCGGTGGTCAGCACGATGTCGGCCGCGTTCACCCGCGCCAGGCCGCCGAAGCCGGTCTCGTCGTGCGCGCCGCGGGTGGCGCCCAGGCCGGGGCCGGCGTCCTGCGCGTAGAACTCGGGCGAGGGGTCGGTGACCCAGGTGTCGGCCTGGCGGCGGCTGATCAAGATGTCGCCGGCGGGGATGCCGGTGCCCTCGCCGTCCGGGTTACGCCCGCCGGGGTCGAAGAACGTCATGTCGCCCATGCGATCGCGGAAGCCGAGGATCATGTCGCCGCTGTTGGCGAACTCGATATCGGCCAGCATCGGCTGGGGATAGACCCCGAAGCCGTAGCGGCCGTTGCCGCGGCCGACGCCGCCGCCGCCGGACTCGTGGTAACCGTCGCGCCACACCCGCCACCGCGCGGGGACGTTGCCCACCGCGTCGCCGCGGTCGAATCGCAGCGGCGTCCGGCTCACCTCGCGCATGTTGCCGCCGTCGAGGTCGGACTCGTAGACATAGGCCGCCAGGGCCGCGTTGTCGTCCGGCTCGCCGTCCCTGGCATAGGCCGAGTTCACCACGCCGTGATAGAGCTTGCCATGCCATATCTTGAGCCCGAAGGGCCGCGCCTGCGCCGCCCACGGCTCGTTCTTCGAGCCGATGTCGATGGTCCCGAGCAGCTTCTTATCGGAGGCCGGGTCGTCGGAGACGCGGTAGCGATAGATCTTGCGCGCCTGGAAGTTCAGGTTCATCACGTACAGGGTCTCGCCCGTGTCGTCCAGATCGATGTCGCCCATGCCGCGGATCCCGACGACGTCGCGCGCGATCGTGTCCGGCCAGTAGTCGCCCGCCCGGGCGTGCTGGCCCTGGCCGACATCCGGGACGGTCAGCCATTGTTTGACCTCGCCGCTGACCAGGTCGACCCGATAGATCGCGCCCAGCCCGCCCGGGCCGTAGGCCGTGCCGCGCTTGTGATAGGCCGCGGCATACAGCTTCCTTTGCTCGTGGTGATAGGCCAGGCCGTACAGCGCGCCGACCTGGCGCTGCGTGGCGAGCGTGTAGTGCTCGGTGTTGTTGCGCGTGTCGTGAAACGCGATCAGCGCCGGGTCGTTGAGCTCCGATCCCTCGGCATAGACTGGCGAGACGAAGTACGGGTTGGTGCTGGTACACGCCGCCTCGACCTCTTCCAACGGCAACGCCGACCCGGATTGGGCCTCCACACGCGTCGCGAGCATCACGGAACCCACGAGCACCCCGGCGACGATGCACCCGCCGAGCAGCGACCACACTTTGGACCTCATCTCACCCTCCTCATGCTGTTTTCTTAGAGCTTGGTTACTGCTCAGCGAGCCGCCCCGCATGACTAACGCCCCGTGCCCAGCCAGGGCAAGTGAACTGGCACACCGGTCTGAATCTCCGTACGCCAACTGACCACCGTGCGATGCCCGCCCTCCTGCTCCAGCTCGACGCGCCCGGCCGAGACGTCGGCGAGCGTCCATCCCGCGCGCGGCGGCACGTCATCGGCGCGAAAGGCGAACCGACCGTCCTCCGCCGCCCGGAGCTTGATCCACGGCAATCCGACGCCGCGCACCGTGAGCGCCAAGCCGAGATCGCGGCCCGCCGGCGCCCGGCCGACGATGGCCGCCGCGTTCGGATCGACGTCCAGCGGCTCGACCTGCATCTCGGCGGTCTGGACCGAGGGAAGGATGATGTCGGCGCCGGGTTCGGTCGCGGCCGACGCGGTGATCCTGTCGCCGGCCGCGGGCATGACCACGCTGCCCGCGGCATCCGTAAAGCGCGCCTCGAACAGGCCGCCGGCGTCGCTCACGGCGGTGGCGGTGCCCCGCGGACGATCATCAGGGCCGACCAAGGTCAGTGACACGCTGGCCCCGGGGGCGGACTTACCCGCGACATCGCCGGTCGTCACGTCGGCGCTCAAACTGAGGGAGCGATGCACCCAGCGGTAGAGGCGGTGCCCCTCCGCACTGTCGACGTGGATGTCGAGGCCCCGGTCGGCGATGGCCGCGGGCGGGAGCCTGAGGCGGATGCGGCCGTCCGCCGGCGGCCCGCCGATGCCGTAGCTTTCCCAATACTCCTTGTTACCCGTCTCGGCAAGCCAACGCGAGTCGTCCCCGGACAGCCCGAACAGGCAGTTGCGTGCCGGGCCTGTCAGGATCGGGTAACCGCCGGGCCGGATCTGGCCCGTCAGCACGCCCGCCGCCGTGTCGATCGTCGCCGTGAAGACGCCCAGCGGGATGTCGATGTCGGTGTCGCCGATGCGCCCGCGGACGTGGTCGCCGGCCCGGCTGTTGACCAGGCGCCCGCTTTCGTCCACCCACCTCAGGTCTATCCCGCCGTGCTCGCCGGCCCGCGTGACCAGCGACGACCGGGGGCTGCCGTCAGCGGCCTCCAGCACGAGGCGCGTAGGGGCGAGGGGTTGGGTCAGCCCGCAAATGCTCGGGCCGCCGTGCTCCACCGCCAGGATCGGCTCAACGTGCCCGCGGCTGACGCCGTGCCCGCTGCGCAGGTAGGCCGTGACCCCGACTGAATCACCCGGGCGCAGCGCCCGGCCGAGCCGCCCCTTCCAGCGCCCGCTCTCGGCCGGCAGCTCGGAATAGGGAACGGACGATGTGCTGAAGATGATCGGCCAACCGTAGTCGACGCGGCCCGCGCCGACGCTGAAGTAGGATGCCGCCGGGCGCGGACCGCCGACCGTGCGGCGATCCGCCTCGACCTCGATCCCGATCTCGGGCATCTCGAAGTCCATCCGGCCGTAGAGCTGGGCTTCGGCGGATTCGACGACGATGCGCTCGCCCGCGCGCGGGACCACCGGCTCGCCGGCCGCGTCGCGCAGGAAGGCGCTGAAGCCCGCGCCGCCACCGGCGACCGTGCGACCCGTCGCGCGCACGCCGCTCGCGCTCTCCAGGCGCAGGTCGATCGCGACGTGCGGCTCGAGCGTGCCTACCACCCACGCGCTATCCGCGTGGACGAAGATGGCGGGCGCGTTGAAGAAGCGCAAGAGCACATGCGGCCCGTCGAAGCGCCGCACATGGACGCCCGAGCCGAACTGGATGTCGGCTCTCCCCGCGAAATCCGCGCGGAAGAGGCCATTCGCGTCGGCGACCACCGGCACCACCACCGCCAGCGGATCGTCGAGCTCGCCGGCGATCACCTCCATCCGGGCGCCGGGATCGGTGGTCCCGACCACCAATTCCAAGTCCGGGTGGATGCGCGCCTCGATCATCGGCAGCACCCAGGTCGCCTCGTCGTCGCCGATGCGGACCCACAGCGTGTCGCCGGCCAGCATCGGCGGCTCCTGTCCCAGCGTATCGACCAGCCAGCTCCCCAGCGTCGAGGTCAGCGCCTGTCGGCGATCGCCCTCGTCGGGACCTTTGTCCGCCACTTGCGACGTGGTGGCCACCCGCCGTCCGCTCCGATCTCGCACCTCAGCCCGGAACGGCCGCCCCGTCCAGGGCGCGGCCACCAAGTGCCGGCCCTCCGGGTGGGCCACGATGCGAATGGGTGCCGTGTCGATCTCATAACGGTGGCCGGCGCGGTCCACGTACCGCACCCGCGCGCCGACGCCGACCGCGATATCGACCCGGCCGGCCAGATCCAGCGACCAGCGCCCCGCCTCGTCGGCCAGCACCGTGAACCGCAGGGTCTCGCTCGGCGCCAGCACCTCCAGCTCCAGCTCGGCCGCGGGCGGGGCGGTGCCGGCGATCACGTCGCGCGCCGCGTCGCTGGTCGCCGAAAGCTGGGGAATCAACAGGCGCGTGGGATCGCCGTCGCCCAGATCGACCTCCACCGTGCCGCCGCGGACCAGCGCCGAAAGCTCCCCGGCGGGCAGGCGCGGGTCGCCTTGCCAAGAGCCGTCCGGCGACAAGTCCAGCGACACCTGCCCGCCCGTGCCGGCGCCGAGCCTGCCGGTGTGGCCGATTTCCTCTCCCGTAGGCGCCAGCACCTTCACGCTGAACCGGGCGAAGGCCGGCAGGTGGGCCACCAGCCGGCCGCCGTCCACCGCCACGGTGTACCGCGGCCGAATCGCGCTGGCCGCCACCTCGATGCCATCTCCCACGGTCAGCACGATCACGGCCCGCCCGCCGGCCAAGAGCGGGCCCAACGCCGGCCACGTGAGCTCCCAGCGCCCGTTCGCCCCGGCCGCGACGGGCAGGCGCGCCAAGGGCGGCTGATCGTCACCGGCATCCGGTGCATAGAGCTCCAGCGTCAGCGCCGCGCCGGGCGGGGCCGCGCCCGCGGCGCGCGTCGCCGACAGGCTTTCCAGGCTGAGCACGGGCAGCGGAGTGCTGAGCGTACGCACGCCGAGGACGGGACTATCGAGCGTAACGGTAAAGGTCGTGCCGGGGATGAACGTGCTGGCGACGCTATGATTGCCACTCCGGCGGCCGTCGAGCGTACGGTTCGTCAAGTTGATCCGACGCGGCGCTCGGCGGCCGTCGTCGCGCAGCACCTGAAAGGTCACGTCGAGCGTGTCGGCCGGCGTCA
>CAZCJG010000363.1:0-4834 GCA_964498575.1 uncultured Anaerolineales bacterium
GCCAACCCCACCCGGCTCCCCCCTCCCCCAGCCGTTTTGGGGGAGGGGGGTCGGGGGGGTGAGGGCCTCCTCACCACACCCCTGCGCCACCTCATGTGGCACCACGCCGGCCTGATCCGCGACGCCGTGGGACTGGCGGGTGGTCTCTCCGAGATCGGGCGATTGGAGCAGGATCTCGATGCCATCCTGTCGACCTCCGCACCCAGCCACGCGATGGGCGAGGCGCGCAATGCGCTGGTGGCCGGGCGGCTCATCGCCGTCGCGGCGCTGGTGCGCTGCGAGAGCCGGGGCGCGCACTATCGGGCGGACTTCCCGGAGCCGGACCCGCGCTGGGGCCGGCGGATGTTCGTGGTGCTGCGCGACCAGGCGCTGGACATTTCGCTGGAATCGGCCACGCGTGCGCCCCGCATGTCCGAGCCGGCCGCGGAGCGCGCGCTGTGAGCGGGATCGCCGTGGAACAGTTGGCGCCGCTCTACCCGATCATGTACGAGGACCTCATCCGCCGCGCGCTGCTGGAGGACTTGGGGCGAGCGGGGGATCTGACGACCGACGCGATCGTGCCAATGGCCGCTTCGGCGCGGGCCGACCTGGTCGCGCGGGCCGAGGGGCGGATCGCGGGGCTGGAGGTCGCCGCGGCGGCCTTCCGGCTGCTCGATCCGCGGGTGGCGGTCGAGGTCCTGGTCCCGGACGGCGCGGACGCGCTGGCGGGCGCGACGATCGCCGTGGTCAGCGGCCCCGCCCGCGCGATCCTCTCGGGCGAGCGGACCGCACTGAACATCCTCGGCCGGCTGTGCGGCATCGCGACTGCGACGCGCGCCGTCGTCGCGGCGGTCGCGCCCTATCCGGCGACCGTGGTCTGCACGCGCAAGACCACGCCGCTCCTGCGCACGCTGGAGAAGTACGCCGTGCGCGCCGGCGGGGGCGCCAACCACCGCTTCGGGCTGGACGACGCGGTGCTGGTCAAGGACAACCACCGCCTGATCACCGGCGGCGTCCGCCCGGCCGTCGAGCGCGTGCGGCGCGCGGTCGGCCACCTGGTCAAGGTCGAGGTCGAGGTCGAGTCGCTGGAGCAAGTCGAAGAAGCGCTTGAGGCCGGCGTCGACGCGCTGCTGCTGGACAACATGGCGCCGCCCCTCTTGGCCGAGGCGGTGGCGCTGGCGAGGGGGCGGGCGATCACCGAGGCCTCCGGCGGCATCCGGCCGGAGACCGCGGCGCGCGTGGCGGCGACCGGGGTGGACCTGCTCTCGGTCGGCTGGCTGACCCACAGCGCGCCGGCGCTGGACGTGGCGCTGGATGTGGCGGTGGGGTGAGACGTGATGGATGTGGCGGCCTCAGTCACAACTTCGGCCATGTGCAAACGGCGATGTCACCACAGAGACACAGAGAGAGCCTTTCTCTGTGGCTCTGTGTCTCTGTGGTCAATTCATGGCCTGGGTGGTCGAAGTCATGACGGTCGCCGATGTGGGGCCGCAGTGGGTATCACACCGAGGAGCATTGTGATAGACTTGCTCCGTGCCGAGCCTGAATCGATGGAGAGGCCAGGGCACATCGGCGCGTCAGGTTGGACCACTGGGCTGATCGCATGAAGGAGTTAGCGACATGAGCATCGAAGAACTCAGGTTTGAAGTGCTCCGGCTTGGCCTGGACGATCGGGCGTATCTCGCCGCCGAGCTGCTCGACAGCCTTGATACCATGAGCGAAGCCGAAGTTGAGAGCCTGTGGCTCGGCGAGGCAATTCGTCGTGATCAGGCGCTTGATCAGGGTGTCGCGCAAGCGTTTCCTGCCGACGATGTGCTGGCTCGATCCCGGGCGCGGCGGGAATGAGCCGCTTCTCGTCCAGAATCACCCGCCATGAGCCGCAATCCAAGTCCCAACTTCCAGGCACCCCCACCCGCCGCTCCTCCCACTCGCCCCGGCTGCACCGGCCGCGCCCTGCTCACGGTCGTCGCGGTCGTCGCCGGGATCACGCTGGTCCTGTTTGGGCTGACACTTGCCGGCTACATCTACCTCGCCGCCGAGCTGCCGCCGCCGGACGAGCTGCGCGCGCGGACGGCGACCTTCCGCAGCACGCGCATCCTGGACCGCAATGGGCAGCCGATCAACGAGACCTTCGATCCCAATGCCGGGCGGCGGACGCTCGTCCCCCTGGCCGAGATCTCGCCCTACCTGCTCCAGGCGACGATCGCGACCGAGGACGTGCACTTCTACAGCCATCCCGGCGTCGACCCGATCGCCATCCTGCGCGCCGCCTGGTACGCGATCCAGGAGCGCGAGGTCGTGTCGGGCGCTTCGACCATCCCGCAGCAGCTCGTCAAGCAGGCCTTCCTGTCCAGTGAGCGCAGCGTCAGCCGCAAGATCAAGGAAGCGGTGCTGGCCAACGAGATCACCCGGCGCTACAGCAAGGACGAGATCCTCGAGCTCTACCTCAACGAGATCTTCTACGGCAACCTGGCCTACGGCGCTCGCTCCGCCGCCGAGTCCTACTTCGGCAAGGCGCCGAAGGACCTGACCCTGGCCGAGGCCGCGCTCCTCGCCGGGTTGCCCCAAGCCCCCGCCTACTACGATCCCTACACCAACCCCGAGCGCGCCAGGGCCCGACAGGCGGTGGTGCTGGACCTGATGGTCGAGGCCGGCTATATCACCGGCGAGCAGGCGGAGGCGGCCAAGGCGGAGGAGCCCCGCTACAAGCCGGTGCGCTTCGACCTCAACGCCCCTCACTTCACCCTGCTCGTCCGCGAGCAGGTCGAACAGCTCTACGGCCCCGACGCGCTCTACAAGCTGGGGCTGACGGTAACGACGACGCTGGACATCGACCTCCAGCAAAAGGCGCAGGACATCGTCAAGGAGCAGGTCGCCGGACTGGCCGGGCGGCACGTGACCAATGGGGCGCTGGTGTCGATGCATCCCGACACCGGCGAGATCGTCGCCTTCGTCGGCAGCGCGGACTTCGAGGACGCGGCGATCAGCGGCCAGGTGAACATGGCGACCAGCCCGCGCCAGCCGGGCAGCTCGACCAAGCCCTTCGTCTACCTCGCCAACTTCATGGACCGCGGCCGCAGCTCCGAGGCACAGAGTCCCGAAGCCTGCTGGAACCCCGGCACCCTGATCGCCGACATCACCACCGAGTTTCCCGATGGCGCCAACCCGCCCTATGTGCCGGTCAACTACGATGGCCAGGAGCACGGCATCGTCACCGCGCGCACGGCGCTGGCCAACAGCTACAACATCCCGGCGGTGAAGGCGCTGCAAACCGCGGGCCTGCCGGCCTTCCTGGACCTGATGCGACGGCTGGGGATCAGCACGCTGAACCGGCCGGACTACGGCCTGGGCGTCGCGCTGGGCGCGGGCGAGATGCCGCTGGTCGAGCTGACCGGCGCCTTCGGGGCGCTGGCGAGCGGCGGCTACCGCCATCCGCCGGTCGCGATCCTGAAGATCAGCGACAGCGCCGGCAACGTGGTCTGCGACCAGGCCGATCCGGCCCACCCCTGCCGCCCCGGCCCGGTCGACGACGGCGGCGTGGCGCGCCAGAGGGTCGTCGATCCCGCCGACGCCTTCCTCGTCACCAGCATCCTGTCGGACAACGAGGCGCGTGTGCCGGCCTTCGGGACCGGCTCGGCGCTGGAGCTCGACCGGCCGGCGGCGGTCAAGACCGGGACGACCAACGACTATCGCGACAACCTGACGGTCGGCTACACGCCGCAATTCGTCACCGGCGTGTGGGTGGGCAACGCCGACAACAGCCCGATGCGCGGCGTGTCGGGCGTCACCGGCGCCGGGCCGATCTGGAACGCCTTCATGCGCGAGGCGCACAAGGGCGTGCCGATCACCGACTTCAGCCCGCCGCCCGGCGTCCGCCAGGTCGAGGTCTGCGAGGACAGCGGCACCCTGCCGAGCGATGCCTGCCCCCGGCGGCGCCTGATGTGGTTCGGCGACACCTGCCTGCCCCTGCCGGCGGACAAGGACCTGTGGCAGGCGATCCGCATCGACCGCGCCACCGGCCAGCGCGCGGGCCCGGACACGCCGGACGACCGCGTCGACGTGGTGATCTTCAAGATCTACCCCCCGGAGCACCGCGCCTGGGCCATCGCCCATGGCATCCCGCAGCCGCCGGAGGAGATCGCCACAAGGGAGCCCGGAGACGAGGAGGAGACCGAGGAAGCCACCGAGGATGTCGCGACCCCGACCAGCGGCATCACGCCAACCACGGCGGTGCCGACCGCCGCGACATCGCCGGCGACCGTGACGACCATCGCTCCGGCCAGCTCGACGCCCGCCGCCACCTCGGCCGCGACCGCCAAGCCCTCGCCCCCACCCGCGACGCTGGCCCCGCGGCCGACGGTAGAGGAGCCGACGGCGGTGCCGGCGCCGACGGAGCCGCCGGAGCCAACCGCGGAGCCGCCGACAACGGAGCCGCAGCCGACGCCTGATCCTGGGGAGCCGACGGCGGAGGCGACGGTGGGGGCCCCGGCCCGTGTCGGGGCGCGGCCCAGCTCAGGCACCCGGAGATAGCGCGCGTCAACGCGCGCCAGGGGAGTCTGTCGCCGATCGTTCGGCCTTGCGGATGACGGGCCACCGTCACCCCTTCGGCCACCCGCCAGGCGAATGGAATTCGCGGCTAAGGGCCTGCGGCTGAGCGTCGGGGCCCCCGGCGCGCCTGCCGTTGGCGCGTTGGGGTGGCTTGTCGGCCTTCGCCGACTTGGTCTATCAGACTGACAAACGTTTGGGTTCAGCGGCGGGCGCAGCCCGTCCGCTGCAACCCATTGTTCGACGGCCTCCGGATGGCCACAGTCATTATTTCGGCCACCAGCCCGGCGAATGGAATTCGCGGCTAAGG
>CAZCJG010000364.1:0-4833 GCA_964498575.1 uncultured Anaerolineales bacterium
GACGCTGGACGAGCTGGCGCTGTCGCCGATCTGCAGCTCCTTGATGTCGCCGCCCGCGTTCTTGGAGCTGCCGGCAGCACCGGGGTCGAAGACGCCGTTGTCGCAGCCGTCCTTGCCGAACACCGAGGCCGAGTTGGTGTCGCTCATCTGCACGCTGGCCAGCTCGCGGCAGCCGCGGTCGGTATCCTGGTAGTAGCCGACGCCGCTGCTGTAGGGGATGTTCTTCCAGGCCGCCTTGTCACCGTCGAGCTTGATCGCGTACATCTGGTAGAACACCACCGTGTTCTCGTCGGTTGCCTTGTCGGCCCCGCCGGCGTAGGCCAGCACGCCGGTCTTGGGGTTGTAGGCGCCGTGGCCGCCGTAGCGCCCGGCGCCCAGGCTGGTCGGCGGCATGTCCGGCAGCCGCACGTAGCAGGCGTTGTCGGCCTGGATCTTGGTGCCGACCGCGGCGGTCGGTACGGGCGTGCTCTGGGCGTAGGCCAGCCGCACGGCAGGTGTGCCGGGCGAGGTGGCGAGCACGGCCGCGGCGCAGGCCGCCAGCACAAGGCCGGCGACCACGAGGCGCGTTGGGATGTGGATCATGTGGTTTCCCCCTGTATGTGGAGTCGAGTTGGGTCGGCCACGGCCGAGCATAGCCGGGCGCCACCAACTCGGGATTAATCCCGCCCCAACGCGGTTTAAAGCCTGTGTTGAAGATTCTTAACCTTTGGCCGGCGGACTTGACCGGATCCACCGCCCTGTAGTAGGATAGCGCCGCTCTGTGAAGGCCATTTGACGCGCGATTTACGTCGAGTAAACACCAGCTTGCGCCATCTACCCCACCGCTGACCATGCTCCACCTACGCCTGCCCCAGCCACCGCCCCGTCTTGCCACGGTTGCCTGGCTGCTCGTGATGCTCGTCACCCTGTCCGCCTGCCGCGCCGGCGGCGCGGCCGCGGCGGGGGAGGCGGGGGCCGGGCGCACCATGCAGAACAAGGGCTCGGACACGATGGTCAACCTGGCCCTGGCCTGGGCGGAAGCCTATCGCGAGCTCCGGCCGGAGGTGTCGATCGCCGTCACCGGCGGCGGCAGCGGCACGGGCATCGCGGCGCTGATCCACGGCACGGTCGACATCGCCAACGCCTCGCGCGAGATGAAGGCCGAGGAGATCGAGGACGCCAAGGCCAATGGCTTCGAGCCGGTCGAGCATGTCGTCGCGGTCGATGCCCTGGCCATCATCGTCCATCCCGACAACCCGGTCGAGCGCCTGACGATCCCGCAGCTCGCCGACATCTACACCGGGCGCGTCACCAACTGGAAGGAGGTCGGCGGCAACGACGAGCCGATCATCCTGCTCTCGCGTGAGACCAACTCGGGCACGCATGTCTACTTCCTCGAAGAGATCGTCCGCCTGGGCGACAGCGAGAACACCGACATCTTCGCGCCGCAGACCCTGCTCATGCCCTCCTCGGTCGGCATCACCAGCGAGGTGCAGCGCAACCCGCGCGCCATCGGCTACGACGGCCTGGGCTATGTCGACCCGGAGCACGAGAAGCTCGTCGCCGTCGCCAAGGACGCCTCCGGTCCCTTCATCCGGCCCTCGGTCCAGAGCGGTGCCGACGGCAGCTACCCGATCGCCCGCAACCTCTACATGTACACCGCCGGCGAGCCGGCCGGGGCGATCGCCGACTACCTGGCCTGGATCCGCGGCCCGGACGGTCAGAAGATCGTCGCCGAGCTCGGCTTCGTCCCCCTGCCCGCGGAGTGAACCGACATGACCGTGCATGATCCGTCGATCACCGCGCCCGCCGACGAACCGCAGCCCGCCATCGGGGCCACCGCGCGAAGCCGCTGGGGCGAGCGCGCGATCGAGGCCCTCGTCCGCCTCTCCGGCGTGTCGACCATCCTCATCATCGCCTTGATCTTCGTGTTCCTGCTGCGCGAGGGCCTGGCGGCCTTCCTGGACATCCCTTTGCGCCAGCTCATGGCCAGCCGCTGGTACCCGATCGAGGGCCTGTTCGGCTTCCTGCCGCTCCTGGTCGGCTCGCTGCTTGTGACGATCGGCGCGGTGATCATCGCCGTGCCGCTGGGGCTGACGACGGCGATCTACCTCGGCGAGATCGCGCCGCCGCGGCAGGTCGAGGTGCTCAAGCCCTTGATCGAGATCCTGGCCGGCATCCCATCGATCGTGCTCGGCTTCCTCGGCTGGGTGGTGCTCGCGCCCCTGGTCCAGGCCGCCGGGGCGTCGACCGGATTGACCGCCTTCACCGGCGCGCTGATCCTGGCCTACATGGCCCTGCCGACGATCATCAGCATCTCCGAGGACGCGCTCTACGCCGTGCCCAGGGCCTATCGCGACGGGGCGCTGGCGATCGGCGCGACGAAATGGCAGACGATCTGGCGCGTGGTGCTGCCGGCCGCGCGCTCGGGCCTGGTGATCGCGGTGATGCTCGGCGTCGGGCGGGCGATCGGCGAGACGATGGCGGTGATGATGGTCACCGGCAACGCCGCCAACATCCCGCCCTTGGGCCTGGGGATGGGCTTCGAGCCGGTGCGCACGATGACCGCGACCATCGCCGCCGAGATGGGCGAGGTCGAGCGCGGCAGCCTGCACTACAGCACGCTGTTCGCGCTGGGCATCGTGCTGTTCGTCATCACCTTCATCATCAACTCGCTGGCCAGTCGCTTCGTCGGCGGGCACCGGCCGACCCAGCGGCGGGAGTTTTGATGACCCGACAGCAGTCCAGCCGCCTGGCGATCGGCGCGGTCACCACCGTCGCCGTGCTGGTCATCATTCCGATCGTGCTGGTGATCCTGTACGTCCTGGCCAAGGGCATGTCGGCGCTGAGCTGGGAGTTCCTGACGGCCTTCCCGCGGAGTGGCATGCGCGAGGGCGGGATCATGCCGGCCCTGGTCGGGACGTTGCTCCTGGTCTTCGGCACCGCCATCGTCGCGATGCCGGTCGGCATCGGCGCGGCGATCTATCTGGCGGAGTACGCGCGCGACAACCGCCTGACGCGCACGGTGCGCATGGCGATCGTCAACCTCGCCGGCATCCCGTCGATCGTCTACGGCCTGTTCGGGCTGGGGATGTTCGTGCTGTTCCTCGGGCTGGGGACCTCGATTGTCGCCGGGTCGCTCACGCTCGGGCTGATGACGCTGCCGGTGGTGATCAGCACAGCCGAGGAGGCGATCTTGTCGGTGCCGCCGCAGTTCCGCACCGTCAGCCTCAGCCTGGGGGCAACCAAGTGGCAGACGATCCGTCACCAGGTGCTGCCGCACGCGCTGCCGGGCATCATCACCGGCATGATCCTCGGCCTCGGCCGCGCCGCCGGCGAGACCGCGCCGATCCTGTTCACGGTCGCCGCCTTCTCGATCCCCGAGCTGCCCCATTCGATCTTCGACCAGGCGATGGTGCTGCCCTACCACCTCTACGTGATCTCAACCCAGGTGCCCGGCATGCCGCTCTCGATCCAATACGGCACCGCGCTGGTGCTGCTCCTGGTCGTGCTGTCGATGACCATGGTCGCGACGCTCATCCGCACCCGCATGCGGCGCCAGCGGGAGTGGTAGCCGCATGACCCAGCCCGGCTCCGCGGCCAAGATCGCGCTGAAGGACGTCTACTTCACCTACCCCGATGGCACCGAGGCGCTCAAGAGCATCGCGTTCGAGGTCCCGCCGCACCACTTGTTCGTGCTGTTCGGTCCTTCGCGCAGCGGCAAGTCCACCTTGCTGCGGTTGCTCAACCGGCTGTCGGACCTGACGATCGACAGCCGGATCCAGGGCACGGTGCTGTTCAACGGGCGCGACATCTTCCAGCGCGGGGTAGACGTCTCGGACCTGCGGCGGCAGGTCAGCATGGTCTTCGCCATCCCGACGCCGCTGCCCGGCTCGATCCGCGCCAACCTGACCTACGGCCTGCGGATGGCCGGCGTGCGCGACGCCAAGCTGCTCGATCGCCGAGTCGAGCAGTCGCTGCACCAGGCGGCGCTGTGGGACGAGGTGAAGGACCGCCTGGACAGCTCGGCCTTCGCCCTCTCCGGCGGCCAGCAGCAGCGGCTGTGCCTGGCGCGTAGCCTCGCGCTCGAGCCCGAGGTGATCGTGCTGGACAACCCGACCTCGGGGCTGGACCCCATCTCGACCGCCGCGGTGGAGGAGTCGCTCGGCGCGCTCAAGGCGCAGTACTCGATCATCATGGTCCCGCACAGCGTGCAGCAAGCCGCGCGGGTGGCCGACAGCGCCGGCTTCCTGCTGGACGGCGAGCTGGTCGAGGTCGGGCCGGCGGACAAGCTGTTCTCGACGCCGCAGGACTCGCGGACCGAGGACTACATCGTCGGGCGGTTCGGCTGATGGGCGCCGCGCCTCGAGATCGCCGGAGCCGCGATCGCCAGCGGCCGAAGATGGGGTGACGCGATGTCGGACAAGATCACGGTCAAGGGCTTCAACTTCTACTACGGGGACTTCCAGGCGCTGATCGACCTGAACCTCGCCATCCCCGCCCACCAGATCACCGCCCTGATCGGCCCCTCGGGCTGCGGCAAGAGCACCTTCCTGCGCTGCATCAACCGGATGAACGACACGATCCCCGGCACGCGGGCGGAGGGCGAGCTGCGCCTGGAGGATACCGACGTCTACAGCCCGGAAGTCGACGTGGTGACGCTGCGCCAGCGCATCGGGATGGTCTTCCAGCGCCCCAACCCCTTCCCGCAGAGCATCTACGACAACGTCGCCTTCGGCCCGCGCGTGCTCGGCCTGGCCGGCGGGCGCGCGCTGGACCGGATCGTCCAGGAGAGCCTGGAAGGCGCGGTCCTGTGGAGCGACGTCCGCCACCGCCTGCGCGACCCCGCCCAGG
>CAZCJG010000365.1:0-4826 GCA_964498575.1 uncultured Anaerolineales bacterium
GAGCGCAAACGGCATGACGGATCGAATCGAGGTCGCGGTGCTCGGCACCGGCAAGGTCGGGCGCCTGGTCTGCCACCTGCTGGCGGACTCGGGGGACTACGCGGTGGCCGCGGTGGACCAGCATCCTGCCCAGGCCGAGGCGGCGATCACCCTGCCGGACGGCAGCCGCCTGCCGCACGCCCGCCCGGTCGTGGCGGATTTCCGCGATCCGGCGTCCCTGGCCGCCGCGCTGGCGGGGCAGGCCTACGTGGTAAGCTGCGCGCCCTTCCACTGCAACGTGGCCATCGCCGAGGCCGCGCGGTCGCTGGGGGCGCACTACCTGGACCTGACCGAGGACGTGTCGACGACCAAGGCGATCATGCGCCTGGCCGAGGACGCGCCGGTCGCCTACATCCCGCAGAGCGGGCTCGCGCCGGGCTTCATCTCGATTGTCGCCGAGCACCTGGCCGAGCGCTTCGACACGGTCGAGAGCGTGCGGATGCGGGTCGGGGCGCTGCCGCTCTACCCGCACAACCGCCTGAAGTACAACCTGACCTGGAGCACGGAGGGGCTGATCAACGAGTACAGCAACCCCTGCGAGGCGGTGGTCGACGGCGACATGGTCAGCCTGCCGCCGCTGGCCGGGCACGAGGTGTTCTGCATCGACGGCGAGGAGTACGAGGCCTTCAACACCTCCGGCGGCCTTGGCACCTTGGCCGACACCTGGCGCGGCCGGGTGCGGCAGATGGATTACAAGACGATCCGCTACCCCGGCCACCGCGACATCATGGCGCTGCTGCTGCACGACCTCAAGCTGCGCGACGACCGCGCCACCCTGAAGCACATCCTCGAGCGCGCCCTGCCGCACACGGCGCAGGACGTCGTGCTGGTCTTCGTCACCGCCACCGGCTGGCGGCGGGGCGTCTACGCCCAAGAGGCCTATGCCAAGAAGATCCACAACGCCGAGATCGACGGCATCCACTGGGGCGCCATCCAGATCACCACCGCCAACGGCGTCTGCGCGGTGCTGGACCTGCACGCCGAGGGGCGGATCAAGGCGCGCGGCTTCGTGCGGCAGGAGGAGGTGCCCTACGCGCTGTTTATCGAGAATCGGTTCGGGCGGGCGTTCGGGTGAGGGGCCAAGACAGGAGGGGCATGATGGCGTCGCGTAAGCTTGGAAGGCTGTCCGCGTCGGTCGCGGTGGCACTGTGGGTTGTCAGTCTGGCGGCGGGCGAGCCACGCGGCGCGCTCGCCCAGGCCCCGCCGGATCTCACGATTGCGGGCCAGGCCGGCGGATGGCTGTTCGCGCAGGCGCCCTTCGCCGGGCGCTTCGGCAACCGGCTGTACCTCGCCGCCGGCCCGCGGATCACGGTGTACGAGGTCTCGGACCCGACGGCGCCGGACTACATCGGGCAGAGCGAGGCCTTGCCGGGCTTCGCCACACACCTGGCGATCGACGGCACGCGGCTGTACGCGGCGATCCCGGCGGCGGGGCTGTTCATCCTGGACATCGGCGACCGGCTGAACCCCGAGGTCGTGGGGACGGTCCCGAACGTGGGGTTCGAGCTTTCCGGCCTGGCGGTCCACGGCAGCGCGGCCTTCGTCGCCGACCGCAAGATCGGCCTGCAGATCTTCGACGTGCAGGACCCGAAGCAGCCGCGCCTGCTCGGCGTGCGCGAGTTCAAGGCCAGCCCGGACGCGGCTCGGCCGATGCCGATCACCCGGATGACACAGAGCACCGTCGAGCTGCTCCTGGTCGCCGACGACCCGGATCAGACCGGGCGTCGGGCACTGATCACCTTGAACGCGGCGGACCCGACCCTGGTGCATGAGCTCGGCCGGATGTACTTTGTCAGCTCGGCTCCGAAGGACATGGTGTGGATCGGCAACTACGCCTACCTCAGCGTGACCGGCCAGGTTCTCGTCTTCAACCTCGCGCGCCCGGAGGCGCCGGAAGCGGGTGATGCGATCGCCATCCTCGCTCCGGGCATGGACCCAACGACCCTGGCCGGAACGACATCCCGTCTCTACATCTCGCTGGCTCTAGCCGGGGTTGGTGCCGGGACCGTTCTGCTCGAATACGACCTCGCCGATCCGGCAGCCCCGGTCCAGGTCGCCCGGCATACCGATGGCCCCTGGGGCGCGCTGGCGATCTCGCGCCAGGTGCTGTTCAGCATGGCGGACGCCACCGTCGGCATCTACAACATCCGCACCACCCCCAGCCCGGTGCGCTACGGCACCATCGTGACCGTCGGCGACGTGCTGGACGCGGCGGCGGGCCCGTCCCACGCCTACGCGCTGACCGCCGGCGCGATCTGGACCCTGCCGCTGGACGATCCGACGAAGGTGGTCAGCCATTGGGAGAC
Source organism: uncultured Anaerolineales bacterium (assembly GCA_964498575.1). Classification (GTDB taxonomy): domain Bacteria; phylum Chloroflexota; class Anaerolineae; order Epilineales; family Epilineaceae; genus CAZCJG01. The sequence continues at coordinate 2,346 of CAZCJG010000365.1, forward strand.
GCCCTGGACCGGCGCGCGGCTGGTGAGCCGCGGCGACAAGCTCCTGGTCGCGGCGGGGACGGACGGCCTGCGCGTGGTCTACGTAGCCGACCCGACCAGCCCGCGCGAGCTGCCCGGCCTGCCGGTTGGCGCCGGGCGGGTGATGCGGGCGGTGGCCGTCCAGGACGCGCGGTCCGATGTCGCTGTCGCGATTGTCGGCGGGGCGGATGGCGGCGGCCCTTACGAGCTGTGGACGATCGACTTGACGCCGCCGGACGGACCCGTGAAGCTGGGATCGGCCCAGCTCGCCCCCGGCACCGGCTGGTCGGGCGATCTTGGGATTGCCGGTCCGACGGCGCTGCTCGCTTCGGGAAAGGACCTGGTCGCCGTCGACGTCCGCGATCCCTCGAGTCCGCGCGAGGCCGGGCGGACCGCACTACCAGGCGATATCCTGTCTCTGACAGGGGCCGGCAGCCGGATGGCCTATGTCGGTTTGAATGGCGGCATCCGTGCCTTCGACGTGTCCAATCCCGCGCAAGCGGTGGAGACCACCAAGCTGGATACCGGATCGGCGAGCGCTCCGCGCGGGGTGCTCAGCCTGGGCTGGCAGAACGACCGGCTGTACGCCCTGCTCGCCTTCCCGCCGCGGGCGGGCGGTCTTCACCTGCCGGGCTTCGGGCCGAACGGCCATGCCGCGACGCTCCAGTCGATCCGGATCGACCTGGACGGCGCGCTCAGTGTGATCGACAGCCTGGATATCGCCGCCGAGTACTTGACGGTCATCCCATGGCTCGACGTTCCGGCTGAACGCAGGGTGCTGAGCCGCCGCTTCGCGCCCACTCGGGCCGCCCAGAACGAGGTCGTGATCATGAGCGCACAGCGCTTGATCCCCCAAGGCCGCTACGTCCTGGTCGCCGGCGGCATGACGGGCCTGACTGAGGTGCGCCGGGCGAGCGGGCGGGGCGTGTTCCCGGACGCGTTCATGCCGATCGCGTCGCCGGCGGGGCGGGAGTGACGGTGAAGAGACGTATGACGATTGACGACGCATGACGATTGACGACGTACGGGCACGAGACCTTGTCGAACGGTTTCAGAAACGGGATCCATATCAGGCCTACCACCGGCAGGACGAGACCGTCTGGATCGCAGGGTCAAAGGCCGCCGAACCATCGATTGCAGGCGACGTGGACATGCCGCGCGCCTGAGCCGGCACGCTCGGCGGCTGGACAAATAGGAGGGCAACAATGGCGAGAGTAACAGGCGTGGGGGGCATCTTCTTCAAGAGCAAGGGGGACAACGCCGCGCTGGCCGCGTGGTATCAGAAGCACTTGGGCATGCCGCTGGAGGACTTCGGCGGCGCCATCCTCAAGTGGCCGGACGACAAGGCCGGGGACGGAGGCCTTACGGTATGGCACGTCGCGGAGCGAGACAGTCAGTGGTTTAGCCCAAGCGATGCGTCCTTCATGGTCAACTATCGGGTCGACGACCTCGGCGAGCTGCTCGCGCAACTGCGTGCGGAGGGCGTGGAGGTCATCGGTGGACCCGACTCGGACGAAAACGGCACGTTCGCGTGGATCATGGATCCCGACGGGAACAAGGTCGAGCTCTGGGAACCCATGGCAGAGGACGAGGAGAAGGGGGCCTGAGATCCTGACCCACACCTAGCCACAACATGCGGGGGCAAGCGTTACACGCCGCCGCTGAAGCCGCGCGTGAGGCGTCACACGCGACACACCACCGTCAGGTCGATGCTATGCGACACATCCACTCCGAGATCGATATTGCCGCGCCGCTGGACAGGGTGTGGCGCGTGTTGGCGGACTTCTCGGCGTACCCGGCATGGAACCCCTTCGTTCGCTCCATCAGCGGAGAGCAAGGGCCGGGATCGCAGCTGCACGTCACACTTCAGCCCGAGGGCGGCCGTGCCATGTCGATCACACCCCGGTTGCTCGTGTTCGAGCCGCGAAAGGAGTTTCGTTGGAAGGGGCGACTGCTTGTCCCTGGCCTCTTCGACGGTGAGCACTCCTTTCAGTTGACCGAGATCTCGCCTGGAAGCGTTCACTTCGTTCACGCGGAGGTGTTCACCGGCTTGCTTGTCCCGCTGGTGCTCCGCGGCTCACTGCGAGCAGGCACCGAGCGTGGCTTCGCGGCGATGAATCAAGCCCTCAAGGCACGCGCCGAGGCGCAACAGTGACGCCTCGCCCTTCGGTCGAGCCGACCCATGCGGGCGGCTGGGCCGTTACAGAAAGCTGCGCATGATCACGACGACGGACACGCAGTCCACCAGGCCGCGCCCCGCCGACAGCCACGACCTGATCCGCGTCCGGGGCGCGCGGGTGAACAACCTGAAGGACGTCAGCGTCGAGATTCCCAAGCGGCGGCTGACGGTGTTCACCGGCGTCTCGGGGTCGGGCAAGAGCTCGCTGGTGTTCGGCACCATCGCGGCGGAGTCGCAGCGGCTGATCAACGAGACCTACAGCACCTTCGTGCAGGGCTTCATGC
>CAZCJG010000366.1:0-4802 GCA_964498575.1 uncultured Anaerolineales bacterium
ATCGCCTGCGCCGGGAGTCCGGCGGCGCGGGCTGCCACCGCGGTGGCGAGGGCATCGAGCGGCGCCTGCGCTTCCTCGGCCCAGCGCGGGTGGCGCTGCTGACCGAGCGGCGCGCGAGCGCGGCCTGGGGATTGGCGGGCGGCAGCTCGGGGCAGCCCGGGACGAACAGCGTGATCAGGGCGGACGCGCCGGAGCGCGAAGAGCCGCTGCCGGCCAAGACCGTGCTCGACGCCGGGCCCGGTGACGTCCTGATCATCCGCACGCCGGGCGGGGGAGGCTGGGGACGTGTGGAAGAAGGCGGGAGCGGTGAGACGTGAGATCCCGTCAGGGAGTCGCGGCGGGGGGGAACCCGTAGAGGATCACGATCAACAGCACCACCCAGGCCGCGACGTCCAGCAACAGCAGCCGATCGCGCAGCAGGATCTCCTCGGGCGCGCCACCCGTGCCGCGTACTTGCACGAGGTAGAGGTAGCGGAAGACCGCGTACAGGACGAAGGGGATGGTGAGGAGCAGGACGTTGGGCGAGATGTGCTCCGGGCGATGGGGCGTGTTGATCGCGTACAGCGCGTAAGTGACCACGGTCGCCGTCGCGGAGATGCCGATCAGTTGATCGAGCAGCGGCATGGTATACTCGTTCAGGCTCGGCCGGTGATCGCCGGCCGAGTCCGACAACACTTGCAGCTCGTGGCGGCGCTTGGAAAATCCTTGGAAGAGCGCGAGGAAGATCATCGACAGGTAGAGGTAGGGCATGATCGGCTCGTCGATCGCCGCCCCGCCGGCCAGGACGCGCAGGACGAAGCCGCCGGCGATTGCCAGCACGTCGATGATTACCATGTGCTTGATCGCCAGCGTGTAAGCGAGCTGCAGGGCCAAGTAGGCGGAAATCGTCAGCCCGACCATGGGCAGCCCGTTGGAGCTCGTCCCCATGGCGAATCCACCAACCAGGCCGAGCACCGCCAGACCTATCGCCGTGGCCAGTGCGACGGCGGGTCGGAGCTCGCCGGCAGCGAGCGGCCGGAAGCGCTTTTCCGGGTGCTGGCGATCGCTCTCGATGTCGACCAGGTCGTTGATCAGGTACACCGAGCTGGAGATCGCGCAAAAGAGCAGGAAGGTGGCCAGGGCAGCCAGGGCCTGGCGCGCATCGCTGAGCCCGCCGGTGAGCACGACCGCGGCGAAGACGAAGGCGTTCTTGGTCCACTGGCGCGGGCGCATCGCGGCGAGGAGCGCGCGCGGGGGAGATCGGCGCTGCCGGCGTGCTGGGTTCACGGCACAGGATTCTAGACAGTGGCCCGCCCGGCGTCAACCGTTGGGGCGATGGGTTGCATCAACCGTTGGGGCGATGGGTTGCGTCAACGGTTGGAGCAGCGGGTGCGTCAGCCGATGGAGCAGCGGGATGATCCGCGACATGGACGATCGTGATCGATGACGATGCGTAAACAGCGCCTGGATGTGCTGCTGGTCGAGCGCGGTCTGGCGGAGACCCGCGCGCGTGCCCAGGCCTTGATCCGCGCCGGCGAGGTCAGCCTGGCCGGCCGGGTGCACGACAAGCCCGGCCAGCTCGTCGCCGTGGACGCCCAGATCAGCCTGCGCGCGCCCTTGCCCTTCGTCAGCCGCGGCGGCTTCAAGCTCGCCGCCGCCCTGGACGCCTTCGGCCTGGATCCGGCGGGCTCGGTCTGCCTGGATGTCGGCGCCTCGACCGGTGGATTCACCGATGTCCTCCTGCAACGCGGCGCCGCGCGGGTCTACGCTGTCGACGTAGGCCGCGCCCAGCTCGCCTGGAAGCTGCGCACCGACCCGCGGGTGACCAACCTCGAGCGCACCGACATCCGCGCGCTGGGCGGCCTGCCCGAACCCATCGCCCTGGCCACAATCGACGTCGCCTTCATCTCGCTCGGCCTGGTCTTGCCGTCCGTCCGCCGGCTGATCGAGCCGCGGGGCCAGGCGATCGCGCTGGTCAAGCCGCAGTTCGAGGCCGGCCGGGCGCGGGTCGGCCGCGGCGGCGTCGTGCGCGATCCAACCGTCCATCGCAGCGTGCTCGTCACCGTCCTGGGCACGGCCCAGGCCGGCGGCTGGCAGCTCCTCGGCGCCATCGCCTCGCCGATCACCGGCGCGGACGGCAACCGCGAGTTCCTGGCCTGGCTGGCGCTGCCGGCGGCAGGCGGCACGCCGATCTCGGTGGACGTGGCGATCGCGCAGGCCGGGTTGGGAGATCCCGTGGTGCACGCATAGGGGCAGCCACAGGGGGCTGCCCCTACAGGGTGTCCGACGCGACGTCTGGATCTCCGCGAGCTTCTACCGCTTGGTGTACTGCGGCGCCTTGCGTGCCCGCTTGAGGCCCGGCTTCTTGCGTTCCTTCTCGCGCGGGTCGCGGGTCAGGAAGCCGCCGCGGCGGAGCGAACCGCGCAAGTTGGGGTCGAGCTTGACCAACGCGCGCGCGATTCCCTGCATCACCGCCCCGGCCTGACCGGTCACGCCGCCGCCCGTTACCAGCACGGTCACGGTGTACCCCCCGAGCCCGGCCGCCTTGAGCGGGCCCTCGACCGAGCGACGGTCGGGGATGCGCGTGAAGTACTGATCGTAGGGCTTGTTGTTGACGACGATCGTGCCATCCCCGCCCGAGTAAAAGCGCACCTGCGCCGAGGCGGTCTTGCGCCGACCGACACCATAGTGGTACTCACCAGTCACGTTCATGCGGTCTTGCTCCTTCTGTCGCGCCTATTCGCCGGTTCCGGTCTCGACTTGGTCCGCGTGCTTCGTCGCCGTAGCCGGGGCAGCCGGGGCGGACGCTCCCTGCGCGCCCCGATCGAGCATCCGCGGCCTGTGGTTGCCATGCGGGTGCGTCGGCCCGGCATAGACCTTGAGCTTGTCCTGCACGTGCCGGCTCAGGCGATTGCGCGGCAGCATGCCGCGCACGGCCAGCCGGATCACCCGATCCGGGTGCTTGGCCAACATGCTCCGCAACGTTGTCTCGCTAAGGCCGCCGGGATAGCCGGAATGCCGGTAATACGTTTTCTGATCCAGGCGCCGCCCGGTCACGGCAACCTTGGCGGCGTTGATCACCACCACGTAGTCACCCAGGTCCAGATGCGGCGTGTAGGCCGGCTTGTGCTTGCCGCGCAGGATGGTCGCCACGCGCGTCGCCAAGCGCCCAAGCGTCTCGCCTTCGGCATCGATGACCCACCAGGCGCGCTCGACTTCAGCTTCTTTCGGCGTATAGGTCTTCACCGTCTTGCTCTCCCAGTTCTCGCCCCGGCACCCCGCCAGGGCCCACGATCTCGGCGGCCGGATAGCGCACCGCCACCAAGGTCAAGCCTTGCGCCGGCACCCGGCGCGCCTTCACCGCGCCGATCTCGCCCTCCAGCGCCCGGCTTACCGCCTCGGGGGCGATCCGGCCCCGCCCGGCTTCGATCAGCGCGCCGACCATCCGCCGGACTTGATGCCGCAGGAAGGCATTGCCCTCGACATCTATCTCGATGTAACCTCCAGCCTCGCCCACGTCGCAGCGGTCGATCCGCCGCACCGTTGCCCCGCCTGGCGTCAGCGCCCGCCCGAAGGCGGCCAGATCATGCGTCCCGACGAAGCGCGCCGCCGCTTCCGCCATGGCCTCCACCGCCAGCGGCGGATGAAGGTGCAGGCTCGTCCGCCGCGCCAACGGCGAGCGCGCCCGCGCCACCCACAGCGTATAGCGATAGCTGCGCCCGAGCGCGTCATGCCGCGCGTGAAAGTCCGGCACCGCTTCGTCGATCTCTCGCAGCACCATGTCCCGCGGCAGCACCGCGTTGGCCGCGCGCCACAGCGCCTCGGCCGACCACGGCCATTCGATATCAAAGTGCGCGACCTGGCCGGTCGCATGGACCCCCACGTCCGTCCGCCCGGCCCCGACTACCGCGACCGAGCCGCTGGTCAGCCTGCCCAGCGCCGCCTCCAGCTCGCCCTGGACCGTCCGCCCCGCGGCCTGGCGCTGCCAGCCGCCGAAGTCCGTCCCGTCGTACTCCAGGATCGCTCGATAGCGCAAGCGCTAGACCAGGTCGATGAATACCATCGGCGCCCCGTCGCCCGCGCGCGCGCCGATCTTGATGATGCGCGTATAGCCGCCTGCGCCCGGCCGCCCGGCCAGGTCCGGGCCGATCACGTGAATCAGCTTCTCGACGATCGCCCGGTCCTGAATCTCGCGCATGATCTGGCGCCGCGCGTGCAGGCTGCCGTCCAGCGCCAGCGTGATGATGCGCTCGGACTCGGCCTGGATCGCCTTGGCTTTCGCCTCGGTGGTCCGGATCCGCTCGTGCCGGAACAGCTCGGTCATCAGGTTCCGGATCAGTGCTCGGCGCGGCCCGGTCTTGCGCCCGAGCTTGCGGCCTACCTTCGCGTGTCGCATGGTCCTACTCCCCGTTCACGGCGGCGCTGGGGCCGCTGGATACCGGCACGTAGTCGCCGAACCCCTTGGCGACGAGGGCATCCTTCAGCTCGTCGAGCGACTTCTGGCCGAAGTTGCGGATCACCAGCATCTCGTCGTCCCCTTGCGCCATGCGCTCCAGGATCTCCCCGACGCGGGTCAAGCCCGCGCGCTTGAGGCAGTTGTAGGCGCGCACCGAAAGGTCGAGCTCCTCGATCGCCGTCTCGTAGACCGGCATCGGGATGCCCTCGCCCTCGGGCTCCGCGACCTCCGCGACCTCGCCGCCGAAGCCGGCGATGAAGCGGAACTTCTCGACCAGGATCGCCGCCGCTTGCGCCAGGGCTTCCTGCGGCGTCAGCGCACCGTCGGTCCAGATCTCCAGGGTCAAGCTGTCGAAGTCCGACAGCTT
>CAZCJG010000367.1:0-4797 GCA_964498575.1 uncultured Anaerolineales bacterium
AAAGCGGGCATGGCGGCCACTCCCTGGGCCGAAACCATCAGTCGATTCGCGATCACGTGCCACTCCCTCCCGAAGCAGAGTCTGCTGAAGCCGGATGCCGGTCGCTCGGCGCGCTGGCGCGCCTGTCAGGCGAAGGGTTCTACTCGCATTGACACCGGAGGTGGGGCGGGCATTAACTGTAGCACTGGATTTCCCCGCGCCTGTGGTAAGCTCTCGCCCATGCGACTCTACAACCCTACCAGCCAGTCCCTCGAACGCTTCCGCCCGGTACGCGGCCGGCCCGTCGGCGTCTACGTCTGCGGGATCACGCCGTATGACACCACCCATCTCGGCCATGCCTTCACCTACGTGGTGTTCGACGTGCTGATCCGCCACTTCGAGACCACCTACGGCTGGCCCGTCCGATACGTTCAAAACGTGACCGACATCGACGACGACATCATCAAGCGCGCGGGCCAGGTCGGCTCGGACTGGCGCAGCCTGGGCCGGGAGTGGACGGAGCGGTTCGCCGGCGACCTGGCGGCGCTCGGCCTGCGCCCACCGGATCACTTCGTCGGCGCGACCGCCTACGTCGGGGATATCCGGCGCAACGTGCAGGCGCTGGTCGACCGGGGTCTGGCCTATGCGCGGGGCGGCAGCGTGTACTTCGCGGTCGACCGCGATCCGGCGTTCGGGCGGCACAGCGGCCTGTCGCGCGACGAGATGCTGGAGATCGCGAACCAACGCGGGAACTTCCCGGACGATCCCAACAAGCAGGACCCGCTGGACTTCGTGCTGTGGCAGGCGGCCCGGCCGGGCGAGCCGGCCTGGCACAGCCCGTGGGGACCGGGCCGGCCGGGCTGGCACATCGAGTGCTCGACGATGGCGCTGGCGCTGCTCGGCGCACAGGTCGACGTCCACGGCGGGGGGGCGGACCTGGCCTTCCCGCACCACGCCTGCGAGACCGCGCAAAGCGAGCCGCTGACCGACTCGCAGCCCTGGGTGCGCTTCTGGCTGCATGTGGCGATGGTCCACATGAACGGCGAGAAGATGTCCAAGAGCCTGGGGAACCTGGTCATGGTCCGCGACCTCCTCGGGGCCTGGGAACCGGACACGATCCGCCTGTACCTCTTGCGCCACCACTACCGGACCGCCTGGGAATGGGACGAAGCGGTCTTCGAGTCCACCGCCGCCTGGACCCGCACGCTGCACGCGGCGATGCTCCGCGAGAGTGGCCGGGGAGCGGAGCTCGACCCGAGCCTGTACGGCCCGCGCGCCACCGCGGCGCTGGAGGACGACCTCAATACCCCGGCGGCGGTCGAGATCTGCCTGCAGCTCGCCGACGCGATCCTCGAAGCGCCGATGGGCGCCGACGTCGCGGCGGGCCAGGACGTGCTGCGCGCCATCGCCGGGCGGGTGCTCGGGCTGTGGCTGCGCCCGCTGGAGGATGTGCCGCCCGAGGCGCGCCGGGCCTGGCCGGAGCCGGTGGTCGGCGCGCCGGACATGGCGGTGTTCGCGGGGGTGGGTGATTGACTGTGTGCGGCGATGCGCCTATGCTTGGCGGCGCTGCTCAAGTGTTCGCCTGATCCGCGGGGCCGTGATATGATCCGACGCGCCATCGTTTCGAGGAGGATGACCATGACGATCAACCACCCCTGGCTTGCTCACCGCACGCTGCTGATCCTGGCCCTTGCCCTGGCCGCATGTAGTCCGACTGCCACCACGCCCGGGGGCGGAGCGCCAGCGGGCGATGGCTCAACGACCGGCATCACCGAATCGGTCGGCGCCGGGACCATGGGCGCCGCGACAGCGGAATCCGCCGCGCTCACCGATCCCACCACCCTGCGTGTCGCGCTCGACGTGCCCGCACAGCTCGACCCGGCCTTTGCTTCCTCGGACGCCGAGATCGCCGTGCTGAACGCGGTCTACGACTACCTGGTCGACATCGACGCCGACAACCAGGTGCAGCCGCGGCTGGCGAAATCCTGGAACACCAGCGAAGATGGGCTGATTTGGACCTTCCAGTTGAACGAGGGCGTGAAATTCCACGACGGGCAGCCGTTGACGGCCGAGGATGTGGCGTGGACCTTCAACCGGTTGCGCGACCCGAAGTTGGAACTGCCGACGGCGGACCTGTACGCCAACGTGGCCAAGGTCGAGGTCACCCAGATGCGAGATGCGGTCGAACAACCGATCGCTGACTTGGTCCAGTTCACCTTGTCCAAGCCGAACCCCTTCTTCCCCTACGACCTCAGCGACAACCACGCGCTCGTGCTCAAGGCGGAGACGCCGGACCCCAAGACCACCTTCAACGGCACCGGGCCCTTCAAAGTGGAGGACTACCAGCCTGAGAACCGCATGACCCTGGCGGCCAACCCGGACTATTTTGTCCCGGGCAAGCCGGGGGTCGATCGGCTCGAGCTGATCTTCTTCCAGGAGCAGTCCGCGGCGGTCGATGCCCTGCGCGGCGGGCAGGTGGACCTGGCGACGCGCATGCCTACGTCCTTGTACCAGACGCTGGAAGCCGAGCCGGACATCGAGACCGTCGCGGTGCCGACCAACGGCTTCGACCTGGTGCGCCTGCGCGCGGACCGGCCGCCCGGCAACGATCCCGTCGTCATCCAGGCGCTCAAGCTGGCGACCGACCGCGCGGCGATCGTGCAGACCGTCACCCAGGGGCTGGGGCGGACCGGCCGCGACAGCCCGATCGGGCCGATCTACCAGACCTATTACAGCGAGGACACGCCGCTGCCGGAGCGCGACATCGCAGCGGCGAAGAAGCTGCTGACCGACGCGGGCTACGAGGACGGCATCAAGCTCGACCTGCACGTGCCGGATTCCGGCGACCGGCCGGACCTGGCGGTGCTGCTCAAGGAACAGTGGAAGGAGATCGGCGTCGACGTCAACGTCGTGGTCGAGCCCGAAAGCGTGTACTACGGCGACCAGGACGGCTGGCTCGAGGTCGACCTCGGCATCACCGGCTGGGGGTCGCGGCCGGTGCCGCAGTTCTACCTGGACGTGATGCTCCGGTGCGGTGCGAAGTGGAACGAGAGCCACTTCTGCGACCCCGAGCTCGATCGCCTGGCGGAGGTCGCGGGCACGACCGGCGACGAGCAGGAACGCATCGATGCCTACCACGAGATCCAGCGCATCCTGATCGAGCGCGGGCCGGTGATCATCCCCTACTTCTTCGCCCAGCTCGGGGCGATCCGCGAAGGCTGGGAGGGCTTCGCGCTCAAGCCCTTCGCGGGACGAACCGACCTGGCGGCGATCCGGGCGCGGTGAGCGACCATCCGCGGGCGCCGCGCCGACAGCGCGCCGGCGCCGGCGATCCCGGCAAGGACCCGAACCGACGATTGCGCGCGCCCGCCCTGCGCGGACGCCTCCGGCTTGCGCCAACCCCATCGACGTGAGCCTGCCCGTGGTCCGGTGATCCTCGCCGCCCTCTATCGCCGCCCGGCCTCCGCCATCGGGACGACGATCGTGCTGGTCTTCCTGGCGCTGGCGGTGCTCGGTCCCGCGGTAGCGCCCTACAGCGCGACCGAGCAGGTTTACGCCGATGCGCGGCAGCCGCCCTCGCCCGCGCACTGGTTCGGCACGGATCGCCTCGGGCGCGACGTGTTCAGCCGGGTGATCATCGGCTCGCGCGATGTCCTGGTCCTGGCGGGCTTCGGCACGCTGGTCGCGGTGGTGATCGGGAGCGCGATCGGGCTGGTCAGCGGCTACAAAGGCGGCCTCTTGGACGAGAGCCTGTTCCGGGCCTTCGACGGGCTGCTGGCCATCCCCGCCCTGCTCCTGGCGCTGCTGTGCCTCGGGACGGTCGGACCCTCGCGCCCGGCGATCCTGATCGTGATCGCCGTGGTGTACACGCCGATCGTCGCGCGCGTGGTGCGCAGCGTCGTCCTGGGCACCAAGAACCGCGGCTTCGTCGCCGCCGCCCGACTGCAAGGCGAGTCGACGCCCCACATCCTCGGGCGCGAGCTCCTTCCTACCGTGCTACCCGCGCTGACCGTCGAGACGGCGCTGCGGTTTGCCTACGCGATCTTCCTCGTCGCCTCGCTGGGCTTCCTCGGCGTCGGCGTGCAGCCGCCCAGCCCGGACTGGGGCCTGATGGTCAGCGAGGCGCGCAACGACGCGGCGATCACCCCCTGGGCGCTGTTCTTCCCCGCCGCGGCGATCGCCCTGCTCGTGATCGGCGTCAACCTGGCGGCGGACGGCCTGCGCCGCGTGCTCCAGGGCGACGAGGCGAGCTAGCCCGATGCACGCGTCCGCCGGCCCTGGCCACCCCGCGACCCTGGAGATCCGCGGCCTCACCGTGTCCTACGACCGCCGGGGTGCGCGGACGGACGTGGTTCGTGCGGTCACCCTGGACGTCCACCCCGGCGAGACCGTCGGCTTGGTCGGCGAGAGCGGATCGGGCAAGACCACGCTGGCGCTGGCGGCGCTGCGCTACCTGCCGCAAGGCGGCCGCGTCACGGCCGGGACGGTCCGACTGGCCGGGCATGACGTGTACAGCCTGGACGGCGCCGCCCTGCGCCGCCTGTGGCGCGACCAGGTCGGTCTCGTCCCCCAGAGTCCGCGCGGCTCGCTCAACCCGACGCTGACCATCGGGGCCCAGATCGCCGAGCTGCTGCCGGCCGGCACGGGCCAGGCGGCGCAGCGCGAACGCATCGCCGCGGCCCTCGACCAGGTGCGCCTGGCGGACGCCGCGCGGATCGCCGAACGCTATCCCCACCAGCTCAGCGGGGGTATGCGCCAACGGGTGATGATCGCCATGGCCCTGGTGCGCGGCCCGGCCCTCCTGATCCTCGACGAGCC
>CAZCJG010000368.1:0-4699 GCA_964498575.1 uncultured Anaerolineales bacterium
GGTACGGGCGGAGAGCGCGCCGTCCTCGAAGACCTCCAGCGGCAGGTCGTCGAGGAAGCGCGAGCGCTCGGTGACCTCGCTGGAGCCGAAGAGGGTGCGCCGGAAGGTGTGCAGCAGGACCAGCCGCCGCATGGCGCGGGTGATGCCGACGTAAAACAGCCGCCGCTCCTCGGCCAGCGCCTCGGGATCGTCCAGCGAGCGCACGTGGGGCAGGACGCGCTCCTCGATGCCGGGGATGAAGACCGTGGGGAACTCCAAGCCCTTGGCGCTGTGCAGGGTCAGCAAGGTGACCCGCTCGCGCGCCCCGTCCTCCAGGCTGTCGACATCGCTGACCAGGGCGACGGATTCCAGCATCGCCGCCAGGCCCTCGGGTGGCGGTACCTGCTCGAAGTCGAAGGCCACGCCGCGCAGCTCGAGCACGTTCTCCCAGCGCTCCTCGCCTTCCGGCGTGCCGTCGCGCAGGTAGCGCTGGTAGCCGGTCGCGTCGAGCACCTGGTCCAGCAGCGCGGTCACCGGCAGGCCGGTCCGCGCGGCGAACAACCCCGCCATCACGGCGTGGAAGCCCGCCAGCGCCTTGCGCGTGCGGGTGTCCAGCGGCGGCGCGCCGGGGATGTCCTGGATGCCCGCGTCGTCGCGATCCCCTTCGGCCGCGATGAAGGCCAGCGCGTCCCACAGCGAGGCGCCGAGCGCGTGCGACCAGTCGACCAGGCTGGCCCAGGCCTTGGGGCCGATGTTGCGCGGGGGGACGTTGATGATGCGCTCCAGGGCAATCTGGTCGCGCGGGTTGTGCAGGAAGCGCAGGTAGGCCAGCACGTCGCGCACCTCGCGCCGGTCGTAGAAGCGCGTGCCGCCGACGAGCTGGTAGGGCACGCGGTAGCGCACCAGCGCGTCTTCGATGGCGCGCGACTGGGCGTTGGTGCGGTACATCACCGCGAAGTCGCTGTAGCGCGCGCCGCGGCCCACCGCCCGCTCGATCTCGCGCACGATGTAGGCGGCCTCCTCGCCCTCGTCGTAGGCCTCGAAGAGCGCGAGGCCGAGCCCCGCGCCGGCCTCCGTCCACAGCGCCTTGCGGGTGCGATGCGCGTTCTGGTCGATCACCGCCTGCGCCGCGTCCAGGATGAGCTGGGTCGAGCGGTAGTTCTGCTCCAGCAGGATCGTCCGCGTACCCGGGAAGTCCTTGCGGAAGCGCATGATGTTGCGGTAGTCCGCCCCGCGCCAGCGATAGACGCTCTGATCCTCGTCGCCCACGACGAAAAGGTTGTGCGGCGCCTCCGGGATCTCCGCCGCGGCCAGCGCCCGGAGCAGGGCGTACTGGGCGGTGTTGGTGTCCTGGAACTCGTCGACCAGCAGGTAGTGGTAGCGCGCCTGGTAGCGCGCGCGGACCTCGGGGTTGTCCCGCATCAGGCAGGCGGTCTCCAGGAGCAGGTCGTCGAAGTCCAGCGCGTTGTTGTCGCGCAGCAGCGCCTGGTAGCGCGCGTAGGCCCGCCCGGCGATCTCGTGCCAGTAGGTCGGGGCGACGAAGTCCACCGGGCGGATGAGCTCGTTCTTGGCGGTGCTGATCGCCCCGAGGACGGCCTGCGGGCGGTACTGCTTGGGATCGACGTTCAGCGCTTCGAGCGCTCGCTTGACGACGCGGAGCTGGTCGTCGGTGTCGTAGATCACGAAGCTCGGGTCGAAGTCCAGCGTCTGCGCCTCGCGCCGCAGGATGCGCGCGCAAATCGCGTGGAAGGTGCCGATGGTGAGCTGGTCCAGCGCCGCCCGGCCGATGAGCCCTTCCAGCCGGGCGGCCATCTCGCGCGCGGCCTTGTTGGTGAAGGTCACCGCCAGGATGCGCCAGGGCGGCACGCCGGCCATGCCGACCAGCCAGGCGACCCGGCTGGTCAGCACGCGTGTCTTGCCCGAGCCAGGGCCGGCGAGCACCAGCACCGGACCGTCGATGGTCTGCACCGCCTCGCGCTGCGGTTCGTTGAGGTTGGCGAGGATCTGGTCGGGGGCGATGCTGGGGGTCATTTCCAATATTTGCGTTCCACGGGCGGTCGGTGGCGAGGCGGTGGTCTCAAGGCTCGAATCTAGGTACCCAGACACCCTGCAGCGGCAACACGAAGCCCGGCAACTCCGGGTCGCCGCTGATCGATGTCGGTTGCTCGTGCACGTCGATCGGCTCATTCGGCCGGTAAATATGCACTGTCCGGGTATCGGGGTCGATCAGCCAGCCGAGCTCGGCGCCGTTCGCCATGTACTCCACCATCTTCGCGTGCAGGTCGTCCAGGCGATCCGACGGGGAGCGCACCTCGATCACGAAGTCGGGGCACAGCGGGAGAAACTGCCGCCTCTGCTCGGGGGTCAGCGCGGCGAGCCGGCTGTAGCGCACCCAGGCGGCATCGGGGGATCGCGTCGCCCCGTCCGGCAGGCGGAAGCCCGTGGACGAGCCGAACGTGGTGCCGCGACCGTCGCGTTCAGCCCACAGGGCGAGCGCGACGCCGACGGTCTGGCCGCGGTGGCCGGACTCTCCGCCCTCGGGTGGCATGATCAGGATCTCCCCCTTCGCGCCGCGTTCAAAACGAAGCTCGGGATTGGCCTGGCACAGCGCGACGAAGTCGGCCTCCGACAGGTCGGCGATCGGAAAGAGGTCGACCTCCAGGCGCAGGTCGGGCGCGTGCAGGATGGCGATGGTCATGCGTGGTGGCTCCCGCGGCGCGGCCCTAACCGGCGAAGGCTTGGTCGATCGAGACCCAAACATCCGGCGCTGGTCCCGGCTGGATGACCTCGCCGGCCCCGAAGCGCCGCGCGGCGCCGTAGCGGCCGTCCGCCGGGATCAGCGCGCGGACGTCGATCGTCCGAGCCTTCAGGTCCACCGTCCAGTACTCCGATATCCCGGCCCGCGCGTACTCGTCGTGTTTGTCATCCAAGTCGACGTTGCGCGTGGATGGCGAGAGCACCTCGATCGCGAGATCGGGCGGATCGGTGTACTGATCGTGGATGCGGTCGACGTGGCCGTGGAGGAAGAACGCCACGTCCGGCTCGCGCATGTTCTTCTCCCACAGGCGTATCGGCATGGGCGCGATGAAGACTTTGCCATGAGCTGACGCGCGCAACATGACGGCAAGATTCAGCACCGCTGTCTGGTGTCTCGGCGTCGGCATCTCCCGCATCACCACCTTTCCGTCGACGAGCTCGATGATCGCGTTGCGCGCGTTGGCGAACTCCAGGTACTCATCCTCGGTCCATTCGCGCTCGACGAACCACTCGACGACGAGCTCGGCGAGGCGGGGGGATGGCATGACGGTCATGGCCGGCTATTCTAGCACGCGAAAGGCGGCCGTGGAAGCGGCTGGCGGGGGGCGGGATCAGCGAGACGGGGCGTCGTTCCCCGGCCTCAGCCTCCTACAGGTCCGTCGTATCTTGCTCCGCCGCCTTGCCGAACAAGTACACGTCGCTGACGTACTTGAGGATCACCCGCCCGATCCGCACATCCTGGCGCTCGACCACCGGCCGCACGACCAGGCCCTCGCGCGGCTCGGCGCCGCCGACCAGCGAATCGCCCTCGGACAGTCGCCGGATGGTCGCCAGCGAGAAGGGGCCGCGGTAGACGACGGGCACAACGTCGACGCCGTGCCGCCGGCAGAGGGCGTCGAACGCATCGTGGTCGAGGAAGCGGCCGTCGACCATCAGGTCGAAGGCGCGGAAGGCGATGGTGTTCTGCCCGTAGGTATAGGACTGGATGCCCCGGCCGTAGACCTCGCCGTACAGCACCGCCTGCTCGTGGCCGGTCTGGCGCAGGTCGGCCAGGAGGGCGGCCACGGCGGGCAGGGTGTGCGGGTACCAGTAGGTGTTCAGCCGCTTGGCCTCGTCGGTTTCGGGCTCCTTGCGCCGCAGGCCCTTCGAGCCGGCCATCGGCACGACCTGCTCACCGTCCACGACGAAGCCCACCCGGCAGTTGGTGCCGTGGATCTTCTCGGTGGCCACGACCTCCTCGCCCTCCCTGATTACGTCGGGGTAGCTGCGCATGTTCTCGATCTCGAGATAAGCCGGGAAGCGCGGGTCGTTGGTCTCGGAGTCGCCCGCCACCGTTCTGACGGGCGGGAAGAACTTGGCCGCGCCGTAGAAGTCCGCCACGTCCTGGCCGACCTCCATGCCCGGCTCGGGGGCGATCACCAGGCCGAAGGAGGGCTCGCCGCGCAGGCGGACGCGGTGGATCACGAGCACGCGATCGCCGTTGATGTCGGTCCGCTCCTTCATGTACTGCGTCACGCCCAGACGGTCGGCGACCTCGCGCGGCAGGGTCGTGCCCTGCTCGAAGTACACCACGGGGTCGCCGCTCGTGTAGGCGCCCTTCTTGACGCACATCTGCCAGCCACCGACGGTCGCCAGCTCCAGCGCGTCGGCGTTGGAGTGGGGACGGACGTCGTGGATGAGGGTGACTTCGACGCGGATGGTGCTCATGGGAACATTCCTGGTGCTGGTGCGGGCTGATTCAGCCAGAATTGTCCGCGTTCACGAGCGCACTGGGTCGTTGGTCCCTTTGTCCCAGGCAATGTGAACAGCGTGCTCGACATGAACGCGCCAAACAAGAACGTCGGCGTGTGAAATTCGGGCAACCACCCCCATGCGCTTTGCAACCGTATCGAACTCGCGGTGTCGCAGGAGGCCACGGTCATTAGTTCGGCCACCAGCCAGGCGGTTGGAAACCGCGGCTAAG
>CAZCJG010000369.1:0-4699 GCA_964498575.1 uncultured Anaerolineales bacterium
GACGAAGACCGCGGCGGCGCCGGCGGCGCGGGCGACCAGGATCGCCATCAGGCCGATCAGGCCGGCGCCGGTGATCACCACGGTGCGCCCCGCGACGGGCTGGGCGTGGACCGTGTGCACCGCGTTGCCGAAGGGGTCCTGCAGGCTCGCGATCTCCGGCGGCAGGTCCGGCGGGTTGACCCAGACGTTCGCCCGCGGCACCGCGACGTAGTCCGCGAAGGCGCCCGGCCGGTCGATCCCGATCACCTCCATGTCGGCCGCCAGGTGCTCCTGGCCGGGGACGACGTTCCGGGCGCCGGGCAGGACGACGTGGCACTCGGCGGAGACCGGCGTGCCGAGCGGCAGGTCGGTCACCGCCGCGCCGGTGGCGGCGACCTCGCCGGCGAACTCGTGGCCGAGCGTCAGCGGCGGCTTGATCCGCCCCGCGCTCCAGGCATCCCAGTTGTAGATGTGCACGTCGGTGCCGCAGATCGACGTGGCGGTGACGCGGATCAGGACCTCGTCCGGCCCGTAGGCGGGCACCGGCAGCTCGGTGAGCGCCAGGCCCTCGCCGGGGTCGGGTTTGACGACGGCGCGCATGGTGGTCGGGATGGGCATGGCGGTGGGGTTCCTTCAGGAAGTGGCGGCAGGCGAGAAGGTCGAGTCGTCGGGCAAAGGTTTCGCAGGGGCGAGTATAACATGGGCCGGTGCGCTTGTCATTTCGCCCGGATCGAGCGGACGGCTGCCTCAGTCGAACCAAGGCAGCCGTGGAATCAACGATGGGACCCACAGTTCATCACCACCGGGGCGGATCGTTGCCCACTGGCTTCTCCGCCGTCCCGCCTTGCATAAATTGTAAGTCTGACTTACAATCCGTGCATCCGTCGCTCGACTTGAACCATGATCCCACGCAACCTCCAGGCACCGCTGCGCGAGCTCGCGCAGTACTATCCGATCATCACCGTCACCGGCCCGCGCCAGTCCGGCAAGACGACGCTGTGCCGCGGCACCTTCCCGGAGAAGGCCTACGTCTCGCTCGAGCCGCTCGACGACCGCGACTTCGCTCGGACCGATCCGCGCGGATTCCTCGCCCAGTATGCCGCCGGGGCGATCATCGACGAGATCCAGCATGTGCCGGAGCTGCTGAGCTATCTGCAGGTCGACGTGGATGGGAACCCGGAGGCGGGTCGCTTCGTCCTGACGGGTTCACAGCATTTCGGGCTCTCACAGGCAATCGCGCAGTCGATGGCCGGGCGAACCGGGGTCTTGCACCTCTTGCCGCTCAGCCTGGATGAGCTGCGCCGCTTCCCGAGTCCGCCGACGGGGCTTTTCGACACGCTCTGGTCCGGCGGCTACCCACGCATCCATGACCAGGGCTTCCCCCCCGGGCGCTGGCTCGCTGATTACGTGACCACCTACGTCGAGCGCGATGTGCGGCAAATGCTCAACGTCGGCGACTTGCAGGCGTTCACGACCTTCCTCAAGCTGTGTGCTGGGCGCACGGCGCAGACCGTCAACCTGTCCTCGCTCGGCGGCGACGCGGGCGTCTCGCACAACACCGCGCGCGCCTGGCTTTCGGTGCTCGAAACCAGCTTCGTCTGCCTACGGCTGCCGGCCTGGCACCGCAACCTCGGCAAGCAGGCGGTCAAGGCGGCCAAGCTCCACTTCGTGGATAGCGGGCTCGCCTGCCATCTGCTCGGCATCCAGAGCGCGGACCAACTGGTCCACCACCCACAGCGCGGGGCCATCTTCGAGAGCTGGGTGGCGTCGGAAATCTACAAGGCGCGGGTTCATCGGGGGTTGGAGCCGCGCCTGTATCACTACCGCGATCCGCGTGACGTGGAAATCGACGTCGTCCTGGACACCGCCGACCATCTCAGCCTGATCGAAGCGAAGTCCGGCGCCACTCTGGCCTCGGAGTTCTTCCGGCCGCTCGAGGCTCTGGCCGACGCGCTCGCCAGCCGGGGCGAGAGCCGCCGCATCGACCGCTGGCTGCTCTATGGCGGCGATCCCCCGCAGCGCCGCAGCGCCGGAGCGGCGATCCCCTGGTCCGCGATTCAGGATCAGGACTGGTCGGGCTGAATCCGAGCCGTACGTGCTAACCTTGGGTGCGTTGCGGCAAACGCCCCGACAACCTCAACAACACTGAAAGGAGTCGTATCATGATTACCGTTTGCATCTGGTTCGATGACCAGGCCGAGGAGGCCGCCAAGCTCTACACCTCCGTGCTGCGCAATGGCTCGATGGGCAAGGTGGTGCGCTACGACGAGGTCAGCTCGGGCCCGTCCGGCAAAGCGCCCGGCTCGGTGATGACCGTCGAGTTCGAGGCCGAAGGGCAAAGCTTCATGGCGCTCAACGGCGGCCCGATCTTCACCCCCAGCGAGGCGATGTCGCTGGTCCTCCACCGCGACACGCAGGCCGAGATCGACGAGGTCTGGGACGCGCTCACCGAGGGCGGCGAGGAGCAGCCCTGCGGCTGGCTCAAGGACCGTTTCGGCGTGTCGTGGCAGGTGGTGCCGACGGACCTGCCCGCGCTGATGGGCGGGGACGACCCGGCCGCCTCCAAGCGCACGGTTGAGGCGCTGTTCGGCATGAAGAAGATCGACATCGAGGCGCTGCGCCGGGCGCGTGAAGGCGAACCGGTTTACGCCGGTTGAGGCGCACTGACGACATCGTTCGGAATCGAACGCGGCGCCGGTGACGCCACGAGCCGGACGTCAGTCTCGCTCGGTCAGCGGCAGATACACCCCCCATACCGGAGCGTCTGTCGCCTCCGGCGCCGGGCTTGGCGTCGGAGGCGACGTTGCGGAAGGCGGCGTCTGGAGGGTGCTGGTCGGCTCGGGCGTCCGGGTCAAGGTCGGGATCGCTGTCGGGACGTCGGTCGGGATCGCTGTCGGCGAGGGCGCCGCGGAGGCGGGCCAGAGCTGCGCGTAGAGGAAGGGGGCGGCGACCGCCATCAGCTCGACGGGCATGTAGGGCGCGTGGGCCTGCCCCTGCAAGGGATGGAACAGGTGCGGCAGGCCGACCACCTGGGCGCGATCGCGCAGCTTCTCGGCCTCGCTGAAGAGCACGACGTTGTCCTGCGTGCCGTGGATGATGACCAACGGCGGCTCACCCGCCTCCATCTGCCGCACCTCGGTGTACAAGCCGCCCCAGAGGTCGACCACCGCCGCCACCGCCGAGCGGTCATCGTCGGGCCCGCGCTCCAGATCGGTGTAGGCGGCGAAGAGCGACGTGATCGAACCGGCCGAGGAGCCGCCGATGACGACGCGCTCCACGTCCAGGCGGTGCGCGTCGGCGTTCTGGCGCAGCCAGCGCAGGGCCTGGCGGGCATCGGACACGGCGGCGGGGATGCCGTCGCGGGCGAGGTCGCCCTGGTTGATCCGGTAGTCGATCGCCACCGCCACGTAGCCCCGCCGCGCCATCTGCTCGCAGTACACCCGCGGCTCGTTCGTCCGGTTGCCCGCGACGAAGCCGCCGCCGAACAGGAAGACGAACACCGGCCGCCGCGTTACCGTGTCACCCGCCGGCGCGTAGATGTCGAGCTTCAGGTCCACCGTCCGCCCCGTCGGCTTGTCGATCGCCGAGCCATAGGTCACCCCGTTGGTCCGCTCGACGCGCGCGAAGACCAGGTCGACGTAGCGCCCGGGCGGGTCGTCCTGGGCGCGGACCGGCGCGCGGGTCGTGTGGGCGGCGATCGCGTTGACGACGATCGCGCAGACGGCGAGGGTCAGGCAGGCGGCGAGGCCGGGGCGGAGGAGGGTGGGCAAGGCGTGGGTCATGGCTTGGCGCTCGCTTGGGTTGGTTGACGGGTGGGCCGAACGACGGGGACAAGGATATCGCCGGTTGGGCGGCGGGTCAACAGGCAAATCGGACCAGGGCTTGAGCAACGAAAGGAGGGCTGTCTCTGCTGAGCTTGTCCCTGGTCCGAATCGGGTCCACCTTGCGCTAGCGCAACGTCCATCGCGCCGCCTGTGGCGAAAATGGCGGTCGGGAGCCCAGCGCCCCGAGGCTCCCCGAACGTCGCCGGGCGGGAGAGCAGCATGCGATTCGACGACCATCCCTTCATCGCGATCTGGGAGACCACCCGGGCCTGCGACCTGGTCTGCGCCCACTGCCGCGCCGATGCCGTGCCCCACCGCGACCCGGCGGAGCTCGGCACCGACGAGGCCGAGCGGCTGCTCGACGCCTTCGCGGCGGCGGGCGTGCCGCTGGTCGTCCTGACCGGCGGCGATCCGGCCAAGCGGCCGGACCTGGTCGACCTGGTGGCCCACGGCGCCCGGCTCGGCCTGAACATGGGGCTGACGCCCTCGGCCACGCCGCTGGTCACCTCGGACCTGCTGCGCCGCCTGTCGGAGGCCGGCCTCGCCCAGCTCGCGATCAGCATCGACGGTCCCGACGCCGCGACCCACGACGGCTTCCTGCCGCTGTGGTGCGGCAACGTGCGCCACGACGATCCAATCAGGGTCTACCGCCACCACCCCCTCTTCCACGTGCTGCGCGACAGCGATGTGCTGGAGGGCAAGTGCGGTGCCTGCGCGTACCGCCAGATCTGCGGCGGCTCGCGCGCCCGCAGCTTCGCCATGACCCGCGATGTGATGCAGTCCGATCCCTTGTGCGCCTGGCGATCCCGCGCCGTGTCTACACCCAAAGCCATTTCGACACCATCATCGAGGTGATCCTGGCGGTCTGGCAGCGCCGCGGGGCCATCCGCGGCCTG
>CAZCJG010000370.1:0-4697 GCA_964498575.1 uncultured Anaerolineales bacterium
CCTGCACCCCAACGCGCCAACGGCAGGCGCGTCGGGGACCCCGCACCCCTGCACCGCAAGCGGGAGAGGGGATTCACGCTCAGCCGCATTGCAGCCGCGGATTTGGCCCGTCGCAGGAGACTGACTATAATCGCGGCCTTGTCGCGGCGGACGGCCGCGGCCTGTGAAGAGGAGATCCCATGGCCCGCAGACGACAACCCCGCAGCCGCCCGCCATCGGCGCAGCCCCCCGCCGGCATGGTCGCCCGCCCGCGCCCCGGAACCACCGACGCCACGCGGCGTGTTCCCGCCAGCTCCCCGGCGCCTGCGGCGGCCGAAGAGCTCTCCGAAACCTACAGCTACGTCAAGCGCGACCTGGCCCGCATCGGCATCCTGGCCATCGTGCTTCTCGGCGGCATCATCCTCTCGCAATACCTGCCCCTGTAGCTCGCCGCCCGTGCGGGCCGGCGGACAACGACGGTCGTCAGCAAGCCGTCAGCACGCACCGCGGCCAATCGAAGCGATCCCTGTCTGGGATCAGACCACGCTAGACGACGGTCGGCTCAGACGACGGTCGGCTCAGACGACAGTCGGCTCAGACGACGGTCGGCTCAATCGCATCCGCCCCCTGTGCCGCCGGCGCGGTGCTCGGCACTTCGGTGGTCGCAGCGGCGATCCCAGCCAGCAGCCAGGCCGAAGCGGCCACGACATGTGCGAGCAGGCAGGCCAGGCTGCTGCCCGTGGCCAGGAACACCGACATGCTGAGAATGGCCAGCGCCGCCGTGCGCGACCGCGGCGCCAGCACGTCGGGATCGCCGAGCGCGGCGCGCGCCGCGGGATTGATCCAGGCTTCCAGACCGAGCAGCGCGAGCGCCAGGTAGACCGCAAGCGTCCGGTTCTCGAGGCCGAGCGACAGGAAGCCGGCACGGAAGAAGGCCCAATGCGCCTCCAGGCACAGCGCTCCCAGCGCCAGATAGCCGAGGGTCGCGGCGGAGAGCCGCCCGCGCACGAGGCCGGCCGGCCGCCCCAGCGACTGCCGGTACCACAGGTCCCCACCGACCACGGCGGCAGCCACCACGACCGCGAGGCCGAGGGCCCAGAGCGATCCGAGCCCCAGCGCCCGCATCAAGGCATCCCGCGGTTGGTCCAGCACCCCCGGCACCGGCAAGCCCAGCACCGGCGCGCTCAAGCCCGGCGCGCGCAGCGCCATCGCCAGCACCGGAATCCCGAGCAGGTACAGCCCGCGCGCCACGGTCGCCACGTGGGACGCCTCGGAAGAGTCCAGCCACGCCGCATGGCCGCGCCGACCGTGACGCAACAACCACAAGCCGTTGACCACCACCGCGTAGACCAGCAGCGAGGCGGAGATCCAGGCCAGGACACCGGGCACCATGGCCGGCGATGATATCACCGGCAGGCAAGGCGTGGCAAGCAGGCGCCGCGGCCCGGCGACGATCGACCACCATCTGGCCGAGGCCGGGGGAGTCCAGCACCGGGCACTATCCGTCGATCCCCGAATCGCGTTAACCATCCCATGATCGCAATCACCGCGCGATCCATCGGCGTATAATCCGATAAGCCAGCCCGATCGCTGAGACAGCGGCGCGTCGCCTGCTTGGCCTTTGGTCTTCGGGTCCCTCTATGCAAAGGAAGTCCCTTCGATGAAGCTGCCTGCGCTGATCTGCGCCATCCTGTTCTGTCTCGCGGCCACGCCGGCGGGCCTATTTGCCCAGGAGGCGCCGATCCTCGACTACTCGGTCGACGCCAGCGGTCGGGCCCGGATCCGGGTGGCTTCCTCGCCGGACGACTACTTCGTGCTCTACGCGCGCCGGGATCTCCCGTCGGGTCCCGAGGCGGCGGTGTCGATGGCCCGCGGCGCGGAGGGGACGACGACGCTCACCGAGCCGCTGGCCGCCTATCCCAGGGAGCACTATCGCGTCGCCCGGTTCGCCGTCTCCGATCCGGGCGACATCGACGGCGATGGCATCGACGACCTGGAGGAGCTCGCGAACCCCGGCCGGCTCGCCCCCCTCAACCCGGCCAAGGAGATAGCGCCGCGCGATGGCGTGGTCTCGATCGCCGACCGGGCGACCTTCGAGCAGTTGTCCTACCAGGGACCCGAGGTCCTGATCGACCGGCACCTGCAGGATCTGGAGTTCGTGAAGTTCTACCTGCTCGACATGAACACCGACCACCCGAAGGTCTACTTCATGAACACCGAGACCCATCGCGCGCACGGCCAGTTCGCGCGCGCCATCGGGCTGCCCGGAGGCGGGGGAGGCCGGCCGGGCCAGGGGGCGGCGGGGCAGATGCGCGGCGAGATCGTCTACCACCCGCACGTGCTGGCGCCCAGCGGCGCCGTCGGCATCTACCGCTTCGAGTTCGAGCCGAACGACAGCTACCCCTTCGCCGATGTCCAACGCGCCTACGAGCTGTTCGCGGCGAGCTTCCCGCTCATCGCGAACAACTTCGCCTACTACCCCATGCCCAACGCCGCCCTGCCGCGCTATCGCCAGGAGAAGGCGCTTTACGACGCCTCGCGCGTGGCGGTCCTCCTGGACGAGGACATTCAAACGGCGGTCGGCTACATCCCGCTCAACCTCGCCGAGGGCTACGGGCGGCTGCGGGTCATGGACCTGGAGGAGCGGCCCGCCGCCCGCGACATCGTCCTGTACGCCGCGCTCCCCAACGAGCTGCCGCGGGTCGGCGGCATCATCACCACCGTCCCGCAGACGCCCCTTTCCCACGTGAACCTGCGCGCGATCCAGGACCAGGTGCCCAACGCCTACATCGCCGGCGCCTTGGACGACGCGCGGATCGCGAGCCTCGTCGGCAAGTACGTCTACTACCGGGTCGACCGGCGCGAGTACGAGCTGCGCGAGGCCAGCCTGGCCGAGGTCGAGGCCTTCTACGCCGACCGGCGGCCCGCCCGCCCGCAGGTCCCGGCGCGCGACCTCGGCGCCAGGACCATCGCTCCCCTGGCCGAGGTCCGCTTCGAGCAGTGGAACAGCTACGGCGTCAAGGCGGCCAACCTCGCCACCCTCCGGCGCCTGGGCCTGCCCGAAGGCCGCGTCCCGGACGGCTTCGCCGTGCCCTTCTACTTCTACGACGAGTTCATGAAGTTCAATGGCTTCTACGACGAGGTGCGGGCGCTCCTCGCGGACCCGGCCTTCGCGAGCGACTACAGCGTGCAGGACGCGCAGCTCGCGCTGCTGCGCGACCGGATCGAGGCCGCCGACATGCCGCCGTGGATGCTCGATGCGCTGGCCGCGATGCAGGCGGCCTTCCCGCCGGGCACCGCCATCCGCTGCCGGTCCAGCACCAACAACGAGGACCTGCCGCGGTTCAGTGGCGCTGGTCTCTACGACTCCTTCACCCATCATCCCGACGAAGGGCACATCTCAAAGTCGATCAAGCAGGTCTACGCCAGCCTGTGGAACTTCCGCGCCTTCGACGAGCGCCAGTTCTACCGCATCGACCACCTGGCCACGGCGATGGGCGTGCTGGTCCACCCGAACTACGAGGGCGAGCGCGCCAACGGGGTCGGCGTGACGACGGACCCGATCTACCAGACCGCGGACACCTACTACCTCAACACCCAGGTTGGCGAGGATCTGGTGACCAATCCCGACGCGCTCTCGATCCCCGAGGAGATCCTGCTGGGCGCCGCCGAGGGCAGCGGCTACACGATCGTGCGCCGCTCTAACCAGGTGGCCGACGGCGCGCAGGTGATGTCGGCGGCGCATCTCGCGGAGCTGCGGAGCGACCTGAGCGTGATCGACGCGGAGTTCCGCCGCCTGTACGGCATCCGCCCGGGCGCGGACTTCGCCATGGAGATCGAGTACAAGATCGACCGCGACGGCGTGCTGGCGATCAAGCAGGCCCGCCCTTGGCTCTTCGACGAGGCGGCTGAGCCTGAGGTGCCGACGATCTTCATGCCGTTCGCTGCCAGCGGCGCGCCGTAGCGCGCAAGGAGCGTAATTTTGAACTGGTACACGAGAACCTGGCGTTTCGCCGGCATGTCAACTCTCACTCCCTCAAGATCCAGCCCGTGCTCCCTTCCCCTGACAGATCAGTCTGTCGGGTCGAGAATGGCCAAAGTCGAGCTGAGGCCGTATCATGCCAAATCGCTTCGGGAAAATCAAGAGTCTCATCGCCCTGGAACGCACCGAAGACAAGGAATTCGCGTGCGCTCACCTTCGGCTGACCACCGCCACCCCGACGATAATCAGCGCGCAGCCGGCGACATCGTTCCAGCCAACCCGCTCCCCGAGCACCAGCACGCCGAGGACCACACCCGCCGGCGGTAGCAGGTAGGTCACCATCGACACGAAGGTCGCGCTGGTGCGCGCCATCAGCGGGTAGTACAGCATGTAGGCCAGCGCCGTCCCGACCACCCCCAGCGCGAGCACCGCGCCGAGCGCCGCCGCACTGGGGCGCGCCGCCAGCGGCGCCTCGAAGGCCAGGGACAGGGCGACGAGCATGATCCCCGCCAGCGTCATCTGCAAGGTCGGTGCAACCAGCGGCGCCAGGCCGCGCAGATGCCGGCGCGCGTAGACGTTGGCGCCGCCGTAGCAGGCCGCGGCCGCGGTGAAGGCGAGCAGACCGAGGGATCGGGCGGTCGCCGTCGTTTGCGTGCCGGAATCCGCCGCCATGCTCGCCAGCAGGTCCGGGCTGAAGATCAGGACGATCCCCGCGAAGCCGACGAGGACGCCGACG
>CAZCJG010000371.1:0-4683 GCA_964498575.1 uncultured Anaerolineales bacterium
GCGGCGAGCGAGCCTTTCAGCTACACGGTGGAGGTCGATTCGGGCGCGCCGGTCCTGGTGGTGGCGGCCGAGGACTACACCGGCGCGCTGCCGACCTATGCCAAGACCGACGGACCGAGCTACCTGCAAGCCTACCTGGACGCGCTGGCGGCCAGCGAGATCCCGGCCGAGGTCTACGACGTCGACGCCCACGGCCGCTCGGCGCCCTCGCCGCTGGGCGTGCTCGGCCACTACCGGGCGGTGATCTGGTACACCGGCGACGACATCGTGCCGCGCGAGCCGGGCATGGCGCCGGGCACGGCGTCCAAGCTCGCCAATGACCTGCTCCTGGCGATGCGGCAGTACCTCAACGAGGGGGGGCGCGTCCTCTTCACCGGCAAGTACGCCGGCTATCCCTACGCCGCCGAGGAGCACCAGTACGATCCCGAGGACAACAAGCCCTGCGGCGTGCCGGACGGCGACACCCGTTGCAAGCCGCTGAGCAACGACTTCAACCAGTACTACCTCGGCGTGGACGGCTATCAGCGCACGGTCGAGACTCCGATCGACCTCGAAAACCTCGCCGGCGACAAGACGGGCTGGTGGGGCGGTCGGCGGGATAACGCCGAAAACACTGCCCGGCGCGCCTTCGACCTGTCGGGGGCGACCGCGCCGGTCAGCCTCGCCTTCGACAGCGCGTGGAGCATCGAGCCGGACTACGACTACGGCTTCGTCGAGGTGTCGACCGACGGCGGGGCGACGTGGGCGGCCTTGCGCGACCAGGGCGGGCGCTTCACCGTCGCCGACCCCATCGGCGGCAACCGCGGCTGGGGCCTGACCGGTTCCGGCGAGGGCCGGCTGAGCTTCGACCTCTCGACCTACGCCGGCCGGGCCGAGCCGCTGCAGGTGCGCCTGGTCTACGCTACCGACGGCGGCGTGCTCTACCCCGGCTGGTGGGTCGACAACCTGGCGCTGGACGACGCGAAGGGCCATCTGTACCAGAACAACCTGGACGCCGACTTCGGCGACTGGACGCTCTCCGGCTGGATCGCGGTGCCGCCGCCGCCCCCGACCGAGCCGGCGATCCACGCGGTCACCGGCACGGCGCCGCCCTTCGACGGCCTCACCTGGAGCTTCGGCGCACCGGGGGCGACCAACCAGGATCACAGCGCGGCCGGCATCCCGACCAGTCGCAACAGCCCGCCGGAGGCTTTCCCGCAGTTCCGGAGCTGGAACGCGGGCTTCTACGACGATCCCGCCCGCCTGCCGCACGCGGGCGAGCACACCGTCTACTCCAACACGTCCGGCAAGTCCTACCAGCGGCTGACGCGGACGATCGATCTGACGGGCCAGCGGGCGGGCAACCTGTCGCTGTGGATCAACTACGACCTCCACCCGATGTGGGACGCGGTCTTCGCCGAAGCCCGGACGGCGGGCGGGGACGACTGGACGACGCTGGCCGATCGCAATGGCCACACCTCGCCCGAGGCCGGGCTCAACTGCGCCTACGGCTTCTTCGTGGACACGGACCCCCATCTGGCGCATTACATGACCCGCGACGACAGCGGCCAGAACCCGGTGTGCCGCCCCACCGGCAGCAGCGGCGCCTGGAACGCGGCGAACGGCCGCTCGGGCGGCTGGCAGGAATGGTCGGTCGACCTGTCGCCCTTCGCGGGCAAGCAGGTCGAGATCTCGATCGCCTACCTCAACTGGTCCGGATCGATGGGCGTGTTCGTCGACGACATCCGGGCTTCGACCGACGCGGCGGCGGTGGGCTTCGAGGATGGGGCCGAGGATCCCATGGGCGGCTGGCGGGCGACCGATGCCCCCACTGGCAGCGCGCCGAATCCCGTGGCGTTCGAGCGGGCGACGCGGGCGGACTATCCGGCCGGGGCGGTGGTGGTGACGCCGGACACGATCTTCTTCGGCTTCGGCTTCGAGGGCATCGCGAGCGCGGCGCAGCGCGAGGCGGTGATGGGGCGCGCGATGGGCTACCTGTTGCGGCCGAGGCGCATGGTGGGCAAGGTGTTCTTGCCGATCGTGAAACGGGGACAGGATTGACGCCGGCCGCGGTCGCGGTTAGGATTGGCTTGTGAGCTTGACACCCGCCGCCCATCCCGAGGTCACGCCGGGGCAGCCGGAGGCGCCCGCCGGCGCGCTGCCGACCCTGGCCAGCGCCGCGGGCTATGTGCTGGCGGTATCCTACCCGGTGCTGGCCTTCTCGACCGGCGGGCGGGCCATCTATCAGCTCTTCTTCAAGCAGGGCGGGCTGCTGTTTACGGGCGACGTCCACCTCTACCTGGGCGCCCTGCTCAGCGCGGTGGCAAGCGCCTGCTACCTGGTCGCCGCGATCGGCTTCGCGGTCCGCCGGCGCCCTGCCTGGTGGCTCTCGGTCTACGCGCTGGGCTTCGAGCTGGCGATGGTGCTGGTGGTCGGGACCCTGACCCTGCCGTTCATGCCGACCAGCGCGGTGATCGGCGGGACGGCTTGGCGCTGGTACGGGGTCGATTACGGCTTCTTCCCGCTGTTCCAACCCATGCTCGGCCTGCTCTGGCTCTTCTGGCCGGCGACGATGCGCGCCTACGGGATCGACCTGCGCGTCCCCTGGGTGCCGGGCGAGGACGGGCGGCGCACCGGTCCGGCGCCGATCACAGAGGGAAACGGTGGGGCCGGAGGCTCGTCCGGTGGCTGAGCCCGACATGGCCTACCTCGCCCTGTCGGATGGCACGCTGTGGCCGGGCGAAGCCTTCGGCGCGCGCGGCCGGTGCAGCGGTGAGGTGGTCTTCAACACCTGCATGACCGGCTACCAGGAGGTGCTGACCGATCCCTCCTACTGCCGGCAGATCGTGGTGATGACCGCGCCGCACATCGGCAACACCGGCGTCAACCCCGAGGACGACGAGAGCGACCGTGCCTGGGTCGCCGGCTTCGCGGTCCGCCGCGCCAGCCTGTCGGTCAGCTCGTGGCGCGCGACGGGCTGCCTGGACGACTACCTGCGCGAGCAAGGTATCGTCGGCATCGCCGGGCTGGACACCCGCGCCCTGGTCCGCCACCTGCGCGAGCGCGGCGCGATGCCGGGCGCGCTGGTATCGGACGGCGGCGGTCCGGCTGACGCGGTGGCGCTGGCCTGCGCCGCGCCCGACATCAACGCGCTGGACCTGGTCGGCGAGGTCTCCTGCCGCGCGCCCTATGCCTGGACCGAACCGGCGGCGGCGAGCTGGTATCCGCTCGATCGTTTCGCGATCACGGCTGCGGCCGGGGAGGAGCCGGAGCTCCAAGACGAGCTGGACTCCGAGGGGGAGGATGCCAGGGATGAGGTGCACGCCGGGGACGAGGCCGGCGCGGAGGTCGTGCCGGCAGGCATGCAAGGCGAGGACATCGCGCGGAGCATGGACGCCGCGCCGGACGATCCCGCGCCCCGCCCGCACATCCTGGTCTACGACTTCGGCGTCAAGCGCAACATCCTGCGCCTGCTCGCCGCGCAGGGCTGCGACGTGACGGTGGTGCCGGCGCGGACGCCGGCGAGCGTGGTCCTCGCGGTGGCGCCGGACGGCGTGCTGCTGTCCAACGGTCCCGGCGATCCCGCGCGGCTCGGCGACATCGTGGACATCATCCGTGCGCTCGTGGGTCGGGTGCCAGTCTTCGGGATCTGCCTGGGCCACCAGCTCCTGGGCCTGGCGCTCGGCGGCACCACCTACAAGCTCAAGTTCGGCCATCGCGGCGGCAACCAGCCGGTGCGGGACGAGCGGAGCGGCGCGGTCGCGATCTCCAGCCACAACCACGGCTTCGCGCTGGCGGCGGAGGGCCTGCCGGCGGGCGTGCAGGTCACCCACCTCAACCTCAACGACGGCTGCGTCGAGGGTCTGGCCGCGCCGGAGCTGGGCGCCTTCAGCGTCCAATACCACCCCGAGGCGGCGCCGGGGCCGCACGACGCGGGGGGGCTGTTCGGGGAGTTCCTGGCGGTGGTGAGAGGCTAGAATTCACCCAAGATCGTGCAGCACCAACCATCAGGAGCGCTTCATGGCCATACCGCAACTCATCCCATCCCGCGTCACGCCTGAGGAATACCTCGCCCTGGAGCGCCAGGCGGAGTACAAGAGCGAGTACATCGACGGCTATATCGTCGCGATGAGCGGGGGGACTCCCAATCACTCCCGGCTCAAGTTGGATCTGTCGCGTGTCATCGCGAACCAACTGCTCGGAGGTCCTTGCGAGCCCTTCGACAGCGACCTCATGGTCAGGGTCGATCCTGACCGCTACACCTATCCCGATCTCACGGTGGTGTGCGGGGAAGCTGTGTTCGACGACGACCTGCTGCTCAACCCGGCGGTGATCTTCGAGGTCCTTTCGCCAAGCACGGAGTCCGAGGACCGTGGCGAGAAGTGGCAGCGCTATCGGCGGATGCCGTCGCTCCGGCAGTACGTCCTCGTCAGTCAGAAGGCGCCGCTCATCGAAGTGTACACCCGCAGCGGGGACGTTTGGACCTACAGCGATGCCGATGGGCTGAATGCTTCGATCCATCTGGCGTCCATCGACTGCACGCTGGCCTTGCGCGAGGTGTACGCGCGGATCACCTTCGAGGACTCATCGCCGTCTCCGGCCACCGCCGCGAGCGACGCGGACTGACCCCGTGACCGTCCCCCGCTCCGTCCTGGTCATCGGCTCCGGCCCGATCGTCATCGGCCAGGCCTGCGAGTTCGACTA
>CAZCJG010000372.1:0-4682 GCA_964498575.1 uncultured Anaerolineales bacterium
GCTGGCCACCGCGCCCAGGTCCTCCTCCCGCATCAGGCCCTGGAGCTCCCGCATGAAGCCCAGGCCGCTGGTCGGCGGGGTATCGCGGCCGTCGGTGAAGGCGTGGACGAAGACCCGCGGCAGCCCCGCCCGCCGGGCCGCCCGCAGCAGCGCGACGAGGTGGCGGCTGTGAGCGTGGACCCCGCCCGCGCCGACCAGGCCCGCGAAGTGCAGGGCCTGCCCGGGCGCGCGCCCCGCCTGAGCGAAGGCGGCCTGGAGCACGGGGTTCGCGTCGAAGGCGCCCGCCGCCGCCAGCTTGTCGATCAGCAGCAGGTCCTGGTCGATCACCGAGCCCGCGCCGAGCGTCAGGTGCCCCACCTCGCTGTTGCCCATCTGGCCCTCCGGCAGGCCGACGTCGTGACCGCTGGTGCGCAGCGTGGTGTGCAGGTAGGTCGACATCAGGTGGTCGAAGACCGGCGTGTGGGCCAGCGCCACGGCGTTGGCGGTCGTATCGGCGGCGATGCCCCAGCCGTCGAGGATGACGAGGACCACGGGCCGTCGGTTGAGCATGGGCGCGCTCCTGAGGGTTTTGGGTCAAGCACGATGATGGGTGGCTCGGATGAGGCGGGTGTGAGCAGCGCATGAAGGGGTGGTCAACAGCGCAGGGCGGACGCTGCCCGACCGAGCGCGCAGCCCGTCCCATACCCGCCTGCCACCCGGGCCGACGCGGCCCGCCGTCCGGCCGACGATTCTAGCACGGATGCGCGCGCCGGTCCGGCACCGGTGGGTCGCGATGGCGCTTGACGCGCGCAACGGGCGCGGTATACTCCGCGCGCCACATGCGTTCCGGCCCTCAGCGCAGCCAGCCCTGTTCGCCCCAAGCCCGGGCAAGCCCGCGCCGCCGCATCGCCCGCCGTGGATGTGGCGACACCAGGCCATGCACATCAGCCTCCGCAAGACCGCCGCCAACACCGTGCTGGACAGCTTGATCCTCGATCGCTGCGGCGTGATCGCGGTCGTCGGCTGGACACGGGTATGGGAGCCGCTCGATCCGGTCGAGCTGTGGATCGACGGGCGACCGGCCGAACCGGGCGATTGCCATCGCATCTTCCGGCCGGACGTGGCCCGCCATCTCGGCGTCTCCAACGGCTTCCACGGCTTCGCGCACGAGTTCCTGCGCTTCGAACGCCTCGAACGGGCGCGGGTCGAGGTGCGGGTCTGCGGCAAGGCGGTCTGGCAGGACAAGGTGTCGTTCGATCCGGCGGCGCCGCACTACGTCGGCCTGCTGTGGGAGCCGAAGGTGCTGTCTCGCGACGAGATCTATTCGTCCGGCCCGCCCCTGGACTTCATCCCGGCCGAGATCGAGCGCCTGGCCGAGTTCGCCCGGGGCAAGGTGCTGGACTTCGGCTGCGGCCGCGGCAACCTGGTCCGGCATCTCCGCCAGCAAGGTCAGGACGCCTTCGGCATCGAGATCGACCGGCCGGCGATCCGCGCCGCGCTGCTGCCCGAGGTGGCCTCCTACATCCACCTCTATCACGGCGAGCTCCCGCTGCCCTACCCCGACGCCGCCTTCGACTGCGCCTGCGCGGTGGAGGTGATCGAGCACGTGCCGGACTACCGGGCGGCGCTGGCCGAGATCGTGCGGGTCGCCGCGCGGCGCGTGATCGTCACGGTTCCGGATATCAGCGCCATCCCGCGCAGCGCCCCGGAGCATGTCGTCCCCTGGCACCTCCTGGAAGCGACCCACTATAATTTCTTCACGGCCCGGAGCCTGTCGGCCCTGCTCGCCCCCCACTTCGAGCGGATCACGCTGGTCAAGATCGGCCCGGTCGGCGTCAACGACAGCCATTATTTCACCAGCCTCGCCGCGATCTGCGACAAGCAAGGACAACCATGATCGTACTGGTCCTCTCCGACATCCACGCGAACCTCGAAGCGCTCGAGGCGGTGCTGGCCCATGCGGGGCACTTCGACCGCCTGTGGTTCCTCGGGGACGCGGTCGGCTATGGGCCCGATCCAAACGCCGTCGTCGAGCGCCTGCGGGCGCTCGAGCCCGAGGTCTGGCTGGCGGGCAACCACGACTGGGCGGCGCTGGGCAAGCTGGACCTCGAGACCTTCAACCCCGAGGCGCGCCGGGCGGCCGAATGGACCGGCGACCAGCTCAGCCTCGAGGCGCGCGACTGGCTGGCCCGCGTCGAGCCGCGCGTCGACCGGGTCGACCAGGACGTGACCCTGGTCCATGCCAGCCCGCGCCAGCCGATCTGGGAGTACATCCTCGATGCCGGCACGGCCGAGGAGAACTTCGGCCACTTCGCCACCTCGCTGTGCCTGTTCGGCCACACCCACGTACCCGTCGTCTATGCCTCCCAATACGACGGCGTGGTGCGCAGCGCGGTCGTCGTGGACGAGGCGCTGGCCCTCGGCGACGTCGAAGACACCCGCTGGCTGATCAACCCCGGCAGCGTCGGCCAGCCGCGCGACGGCGATCCGCGCGCCAGCTACCTGCGCCTGGACCTGGAGCGCCGCCAGGTCACCTTCCACCGCGTCGCCTACGCCATCGCCGTCACCCAGGACAAGATCGGGAAGGCCGGCCTTCCGGCGCGGTTGGCGGCGCGACTCGATTATGGGTGGTGATGCCGGGGTCTTGGGTGTTTGACCGATGCGGTCGGGCGGCTTAGACTTGGAGGAGAGGCAGCCTGGCGTTGAAAGGAATCCGAGTTGACCGTTGAATGGGTGCCGTCCGACGATCGCATCCTCGCCCTGGAGGATGGGTTGGACGGTGCGATGGCGATCCACGAGGTCGCCACGCGTGGGGGCGGGAGCATGGTGGTGTTTACCGGCCAGTTCCTGCGCAGCCCGGAGCTGATCTACAACCAAATCGTCGGGCGTTTCAAGGCCAACGGCTTCGTGCCGCTCCTGCGCCAGGAGCATGGCCGGGATACCGTGATCGCCTATCCCGCCCCGGCCGTCGCCGCGCGGCCGCGGCGGCGGACCAACCTGATCCTGTTCCTGATCACCGTGGTGACGACCGTCCTGGCCGGTGCCAGCCAGTATGTCGTCGCCGACCTGGCGATCGACGCGCCTGCCGCCATGCCGGATTCGATCCTCGCGGCGATCATCGAAGGGGTGGTCGCGCTAGGGACGCTGATGCGGGTGGCGGCGGAGAACTGGACGCTCGGCATCCCCTTCGCCGCCGCGATCCTGGCCATCCTCGGCGTGCACGAGCTCGGGCATTACTTCGTCGCCCGGCACTACCGGCTGGATGTCAGCCTGCCCTACTTCATCCCCTTCATCCCGGTCCCGCCCGGCTCGGGCACGATGGGCGCGGTGATCCGCATCCAATCCCCGTTCGAATCGCGCAAGGCGCTGTTCGACGTCGGCATCGCCGGGCCGCTGGCGGGGCTGGTCGTGGCGATCCCGATCCTCGTGCTGGGCATGATGCAATCCCAGGTCGCGCCCGTCAGCCCCGGCGAGGGCGGTTTTGGCGAACCCCTGTTGTTTCAATGGCTGGCCTTGATCCTCGCGCCCCCGCGCGGGCCGGGGACCGACATACTGATGAACCCGCTGCTCATGGCCGGCTGGTGGGGGCTGCTCATCACGGCGATCAACCTGCTCCCGATGTCGCAGTTCGACGGCGGCCATATCCTGTACGGCCTCTTCGGCCCGGCCCACAAGTGGCTGGCCTGGGGCGTGTTCGTCTTCGCCCTGGCCGCCTTCGCTTTGCAGGCGATCAGCTTGAACTACATCCTGATGGTGGGCGTGGCCTTCCTGATGGGCATCGAGCACCCCCCGGCGCTCAACGATCTGACGCCGATCGGCACGCCGCGCCGGGTGCTGGGGGTTCTGACCCTGCTGGCGTTCTTCATCCTGTTCACCCCCTTCCCGCTCTAGTCGCGGGCCCGCCGGCGCCACGGTGAGATCCCCCCGCAGCGCCCGTTGGGCCTGGCTCGCCGCCCTGGCCTTCGTCCTCGCCCTTGCGTGGATCCTGCGCGCGCCGCAGCTCCAGGTCGTGCCGCACCTGACCGACGAGACCGCCGAGGTGCTCTTCGCCCATGCCATCGCCTTCGGCGGCGCGCGGCCGCTGACGCACACCGACGCCTACAACGGCCCGCTGTGGGCCTACCTCCTGGCGGGTCTGCTCGGTCTGTTCGGCTCCTCCGCGTCCCTGCCGCGCGAGCTCGCCTTGTTCCTCGGGCTGGCGACCGTCGCCGCGGCCTTCGCGCTGGGCGGCCAGCTCGCGCGGGCGGACCGGCGGCCCTACGCCGCCCTGGTCGCCGGCGCGCTGATGGCCACCAGCTTCACCCACGCGCTGGTCGGAAGCCGGGTCGCCTGGTCCAACAGCTCGACGCCGCTGTGGACGACCCTGACGACCCTGGTCCTCGTCGCCGCGGTCCGCCGGCACGGCGCCGCCACCGAGCTGCAAGCCGGGGTCGCCACCGAGCGGCACGTCGCGGCCGCCATCGAGCGGCAAGCCGGGATCCTGCTGATCCTCGTCGGCTTTCTCGGCGGGCTGGCGCTGCACACGCACCCGTCGGTCAGCGTCTTCCTGGCCGGGCTGTCCGTGTGGTTCCTGTTGGATCCTGGACGCCGATCCTGGCTCCGCTCGCCCTGGCCCTGGCTGGCGCTCGGGGCGGCGCTGGCGGCCTACAGTCCGGTCATCGTGTTCAACCTGCGCGAGGGCTTCGCGTCGATCCGGCGCGACG
>CAZCJG010000373.1:0-4680 GCA_964498575.1 uncultured Anaerolineales bacterium
TGGAGCGGACCTTCTTGTCGAAGCGGCGAAATGCCTCGCCAGAAGTAGGCTCACGACCTCGCTCCCAGACACCGGACGCGGCATTCCAGCGCTCTGGGAAGAGCTTCGGCAATGATTGCTGGCGACGCAAGAACTCCGCGGTGAATGCGCGTGATGTGAGGAACTCGAGCGTCTCTTCCTTCCGACCATGTGACTGGACATCTATACCTGCAACTGATGCCAGCGATCCGAGCTGCCCGACAATCCCCGACATGAGTCCGCGATCCTCCTCTGTCGCGGCCATCACGACGACAGTAGCGCGAAATACCGGGGTCTCGAGGTACGAAATCGCATAACCCAGCGCACCGGCAAGTATCGTGCATGCGCAAATCAATCGAATGCGCCGCCACGCGCACCCCATCAACCAAGCGAGGGAAACCTCGTGGTCTCCAGCCCCAGAAAACTCCGACTGCAGGTTCATTGATTCATTCCAGTGGAGAGTGAGCCGCAACCACCTGCACACAATTGATACCTAGCGACGGAGTGCGCCGCATCTGCCCCCGCACTGCGAGCTGGGAACTTCAAGCAAGTGTCGCAAGACTGCAGGCGCCTTCCCTAAGGACATATAGATCGCCAGTGTCGGAGCAAGTGGTCGTCGCATTGCCTGAAAGCGGAAGATCCAATTGCCTGCCAAATCGACTCATCCAGCCAACCTGCCGAGCCGGCACTCCCACGACGAGCGCAAAGTCCTGCAAATTTCGATTGACCACACTTCCAGCGCCGACGAACGCATACTGTCCCAACACCACTCCGCAAACAATTGTGCAGTTGGCGCCTAGTGTTGCACCTCGTCTTACAAGCGTGTCTCGAAACTCATCTTTGCGGACTATTGCGGATCGTGGGTTGTAAACGTTTGTAAAAACCGCGCTCGGCCCGCAAAAGACATCGTCTTCCAGCGTGACGTTATCGTACACGGAAACATTGTTCTGAATCTTGACGTTGTTTCCAATGACGACGCGGTTCCCCACATAGACGTTCTGCCCAAGGGAACAATCCTTTCCGATCCTCGCTCCGCCACTTACATGCACCCAGTGCCAGACTCGAGTGCCATCACCAATTTGTGCGCCCGCATCAATAATCGCTGTCGGATGAAACTGAAAAGCCATGCTCAGAACTCCAGCGGTAAAGCCACGCGGCGACCGTCTCGGGCAGATACGTAGCTGGCAATGAGGAGTTCGAGCGAGCGCAATCCCTCGCGCCCGTCTGTCTCGGCCTCGGCTTCGCCGCGCAGCGTCTTCACGACATTCTCGTAATACAGCGGGTGCCCCAGACCGTAGACCGACGTGGTTTCGTAGTTGGCCGCCCTGACGTTTTCATCTTCCGGGGTCTTGTCGGCGAACTCCCAGTGCTGGATCTCGTTGACCGCAACTCCGCCCACTCGCACCGACCCCCGCTCGCCGAGGATCGTGATCGAACCCTCGAGGTTTCTCGGCCATGTCAGCATCGTGACGTTGATGGAACCCAGGGCGCCGGAGCGCCACCGCACCCCCACCGTAGCCGTATCCTCGACCTGAATGTTGCGATCGAGCGTGGCAACATACGCTTGCACGCTCTCCACGGGACCTATGAGCCAATCCACGAGGTCGATGTAGTGGCTCGCCTGGTTCATGAGCGCCCCACCATCGAACTCCCATGTGCCGCGCCATTTCGCGCTGTCGTAGTACGACTGCGGTCGCGCCCAGAATACATTGATCGTCACCATGAAGATGCGGCCGAATCGCCGGCTCTCCACTGCGCGCTTGAGCAGCTGCAACGTGGCATTTCGCCTGTTCTGCTTCACCACGAACAGGTGCACGCCGGCTTGGTCGCATTCCCGGACCATCCGCAGACCATCGTTCCAGCGCGTCGCCATCGGCTTCTCGGTGATGACGTGTCGCCCCGAACGTGCAATCTCGATCGTCTGGTGGGGATGTTGGCCACTCGGGGTACACAGGACCACAACGTCCGTTTCCGAGTGGCGCAAGAGCTCCGAAAGACTGCCATACGCAGGCACGCCGTACTTCTTGCTCGCCGCCTCCAACGTGGCGGCGTTCGTGTCGCATACCGCCGCAAGTTGCAAGTCGTGGCCATGTGCTTCGATCGACTTGAAATGGTTGGCTGAAATGCGTCCGCAGCCGACCACCCCGATCCTGATGCGGCGGCCGGTGATCGCGCGCTCAGGGGCGCCCCCGGAAGCCGTGGTCCGGCGCACTCTGGGTGACGCCTGAGAAGGAATGCCTTGGTCGTTCATGATTTTCCCAAAATGAGCACCGTCATTGATCCAGCGGCATCGCCACGACATCGTCTGCCGTGTGTCGCCTTCCGCAACAGCTACCGCAAAGAACTAGAACGAATTGACAGCAGCCACCGACACCGCGACGTTGTAAAGAATCTGCGTCACCGCCTGCCACAGGGGCAGCGGCGGCATCCGCTCTGTATCGAGCGGCACGACGATGGTATCGCCCGCCTCCATCCTGACGCCCGATGCGCGCGCGAACCAGCGGTTCGAGCCGTGCGCGACCACGCTACCATCGGCGCGCACCACATAGATCTGCCGGTCATCCGCCTTGCGCGTCACGCCGCCCGAAAGGTCGATGTAGTCGTCGCGCGAGAGCCCGGTGCGGTAGAAATGCGAGGTGGAATTCTGCACTTCGCCGAGCACCGTCACTTCCTGGCGTTCCTTCGGGATGATGAGGCGGTCGCCGCCCCGCAGCGCAATATCAGCATC
Source organism: uncultured Anaerolineales bacterium (assembly GCA_964498575.1). Classification (GTDB taxonomy): domain Bacteria; phylum Chloroflexota; class Anaerolineae; order Epilineales; family Epilineaceae; genus CAZCJG01. The sequence continues at coordinate 2,747 of CAZCJG010000373.1, forward strand.
CGAGCCCGGCGACGCCGCGATGGCATCTGGCAGGTCGATGACGAGGCGGCCCACCGCCTTGGCCGAGCGCAACTGCGTCAGGAGGGACTGCCCCACGGTCAATGCCGTCCCCGCGCCCACCTGATTCGCATTCGCGCTCTGCAGGGCCGCCGTCGCGAGGTCCGTCTGCAGGCGGTCTGCGAGCCGATCCATCTGCAACTGCTCACGTTCGCGCAGCCCTTCGCGCGTGAACACTGCCGCGCGCGGCGAAGCGAGGGCGGTCAGCCCGCCCGCGCGCTCGAGCACCGAACGCAGCGATTCGCCGCGCCGGATCGGGTATTCGCCGGGAAAGCGCACCTCGCCTTCGATCCTGACGACTTCCTGCTCGCGCCACTCGGGCGTTTCCTTGATGAGCAGCACGTCGAAGGACTGCAGCGGTAGATTCGCCGCGGGGTCGCCTTCCAGCGCCGCGGCGAGGTCGATCTCGATCGTTTCAGTCTGCCGATCGGTGCCAACGACGCGGAACCGGGTCAGCTCGGCGCTCGCTGTGAACGCCGCGTCATCGAGCCCGCCGCCTGCGCGCACGAGATCCGACACGCGCATCTGCGGCTCGAGCGGATACTCGCCCTTCACCTTCACGGCGCCTTCGACCTTCACCGACTCGGTCGGCTGGGCGGCGCTCGCCTGCAACTTCAGGTCGCGCAGCAATGGCTCCACCACCGCGGCGCGCCCCGACTCGAGGTCAAATACCGTTAGTCGATCGCGCGGTTGCAACAGGATGTCGGCCGCCGAGCCCGGTGCTCGCAGCGCTGCAGCCAGATCCGCTGACAACACCGCGATGCGCTGGCCCGGCGGCAATTCACGGCGGATCAGCACATAGTGCGTATCGGCATTGGGCTTCAGGTCGTCGAGCGAGCGGATGGCGTTCGACAGGCGCAAGCCCTCGCTCCAGGCGACGGCACCGGGCTGGTAGACGTGCCCCGATATCGTGACGCCGGAATCGATCGTGGGGGGCAGGCGCGTGACGCGCAGCACGTCGCCGTTGCCAACTGATTGTGCGCGGCCTGCGGCCGTCGACAGATCGACATTGACGACGATGCGCCGTTGCTGCGCATCGAGATGCGTGAGATAGGCGGTACGCGGATCGCCCTCGGGCGTGAGCCCGCCCGCGAGTTCGATCACGTCGCCGCTGCGTGCATCGGCTGCCAGCTCATAGATGCCGGGGCGCTGCACTTCGCCGTCGACCGACACGGTCGGCCCCACCGGCGGAATGAAGATGACGTCGCCCGGCAGCAGCTTCGCGTCGTCGCGCGTGTCGCCGCGAATGAGGAGGTCGTAGAGATCGAGGCGACGCACGATCGCGCCCTGGCGTTTCAGTTGCACGTTGCGCAGCGAGCCAATCGGCTTGACGCCGCCGGCGGCGTAGATCGCCGAGGTGATGGTCGCGAGTCCGCTCACCGTGTAGGTGCCGGGCCGGTTCGCTTCGCCCAGAACGAAGACGCGCACCGCCCTGATGTCGCCCATCGAGACGCTCGCGCGCACGCCGATCATCTGGCTCGATACGCGCTGCTCGAGATTGCCCTGGACCGCGCTGAAGCGCTGCCCAGCCACGCTGATCGGGCCAAGCTCTGGGAAGTTGACCCGCCCGTCGCGGCCGACGGTCAGGCGCAGGGTGCGGTTCTGGTTGCCGTAAAGGATGACTTCGAGCTCATCGCCCGGCCCGACCACGTAGTCCGCTGGCACCGGCACGTCGGTGACCGGTGCGAAGGTCGACGGCGAATCCTTGAAGAGTTCGTAACCGAAGGGCTTGAGGCCTTCGGGGCCCGATCTTTCAAGCGGCAGGCGCGTCACCTTGATGGCGAGTCCATCGAACGCGGGTTCCGCGGCGAGACGCAGCGCCGCCTGCTCTTCGCTGAGCCCCGCGAGCGGCATCGGCGCAAACCCGGGCATCTGCA
>CAZCJG010000374.1:0-2579 GCA_964498575.1 uncultured Anaerolineales bacterium
GACCGCCCGCGGTCAGGTGATCGCACTGGCGGGCAACCTCCAGGCGCTCGCGAGTGGGGCGCGGTACATCGACCGCGATCTCAACCGGTCGTGGACGCCGGAGCACGTTGCCGCGATCCGGTCCGTGGCGGGGGATGACGGCGGGTCCGGGCCGATCCTGGTCGCTGAGGACGCCGAGCTGGCCGAGCTTTCGGCCCGGCTCGACGCGATCCTCGCCTCGGCTACGGGACCGGTCTGCGTGATCGACATGCACACCACGTCGTCGGACAGCGCGCCGTTCGCGCTCTTCGCCGACACCTTGCGCAACCGGGCCTTCGCACTGCGCTTCCCGCTGGCCCTCGTGCTCGGCTTGGAGGAGCAGATCGAGGGCGCCATGTTGCCCTATCTCTCCGAGCGCGGCTGCGTGTGCCTCGGTGTCGAGGGCGGTCAGCACAACTCCCTGGCGGCGGTCGACAACCTGGAAGCCGTGCTGTGGGTGGCGCTGGTCGCCGCCGGCCTGATGCGGCGGCGGGATTTGCCCGAGATCGACGGCTTCCGCTCCCGGCTGGCGGCCGCGAGCGGTGACGTGCCGTCCCTGCTGGAGATCCGCTATCGCCACGCGATCGAGCCGACCGACGAGTTCCGCATGGCGCCCGGCTTCGCGAACTTCCAGCCGGTCGAGGCCGGCCAGTCGCTGGCGCATGACAGGCGCGGCGAGGTGCGAGCGCGGGAGGGGGGGAGGATCTTGATGCCGCTCTACCAGGGCCAGGGGGAGGACGGCTTCTTCATGACCCATCCGGTCAACGCGCATTGGCTGGATATCTCGACGGTCCTGCGGCGCCTCGGCTGCGGCCGCGCGCTGCCCCATCTGCCCGGCGTGCGCCGCGACCCCGTGCGACCCGGCACGCTGATCGTCGACACGCGGGTCGCGCGCTGCTTCCCGCTGCAGGTCTTCCACCTGCTCGGCTACCGCAAGCAGCGCTGGGAAAACGACGAGCTGGTAGTCTCCAGCCGGCGCGAGGATTAGACATCGAGCGTCGCTCGGGGAGCGCGTCTATCATCAACCTCATGCTGAACGCGCGCACCACGCTCGTGCCGGTGCTGGCGGCACTGGGACTATCCATCAGCCTGTGCCCCACCGCCCGCGCCGACACGATCTCGCTTGCCGGCACGATCCGCGACTTCAAGGACAGCCACCCCGATTTCGAGCGCTACTCGGGCGACGATCCAGGGATCGTGCGGGCGCGCCTCGGGCCGGACGGCAAGCCGGTGTTCGACGGCACGACCGGCCACCCGACCGTGACCGATCAGGCGAGCTTCGACCAGTGGTACCGCGACGTGCCGGGCATCAACCAGTCGCAGGCGCTGGCGATCCCGCTCGACAACCGCGCGACCGGCAACCCGGCGGTGTACCGCTTCGACAGCCAGGCCTTCTTCCCGATCGACGGCCAGCTTTTCGGCAACCAGGGCCGGCGCCACAACTACCATTTCACGCTCGAGATCCACTCGGCGTTCACCTATCAACGTGGCGAGTTCTTCACCTTCATCGGAGACGACGACCTGTGGGTGTTCATCGACGGCGCGCGGGTCATCGACCTCGGCGGCGTCCACGGCCCCCAGACGGGATCGATCGACGTCGACACGCTCGGCCTGACGCCCGGCGAAACCTATGCCTTCGACCTCTTCTTCGCCGAGCGGCACACCAACGACAGCCATTTCCGCATCGACACCTCGATCGTCCTGGTCCCCGAGCCGACCGCGACCGCGACGCCCACCGACACGGCGACGCCCACCGCGACGCCGACCGATACCCCGACACCGAGCCCGACGCTCACACCGTCCCCCACACCGACTTCCACATCGAGCGCGACGCCGACGTCGACCCGAACCCGCACGCCCACCCGGGCTCCCCCTCGGCCGATCTACCTCCCGCTCGCGCTGCGCGAGGCGTGCCCGTCGAGCGAGGTCTTCAGCGATGTCGCGCTGGTGCTCGACGCCTCGATGAGCATGGACGAGCCGACCTCGGCCGGCCGGCGCAAGCTCGGGGCGGCGGTGGAGGCGATACGCGGCTTCCTGGATGGCCTGCGGCTGCGGCCGGGGGCGGGATCGCGGCCGGGGATCGGGCCGCAGACCGACCGCGTCGCGCTGGTGACCTTCAACAACGGGGCGCGGCAGTTGGTCCCGCTCGGCGCCGATCGCCGGGCGCTGGACGGCGGGCTGGACCGGATCGCGCTGGCCAGCGGCAGCCGCATCGATCTCGGCCTGGCGGAGGGGCGCCGGGCGCTGGCGGCACTTGACCCGGATGCCGGCCGCTTCCGGGTGCTGGTCATCCTCAGCGACGGCCTGGTCAACGGCGCCTCCCCCGCCGAGGTGCTGCTGGAGGCGGAGAACCTGCGGGCCGTCGGGGTGACGGTCTTCGTCGTCGGGGTCGGGCCACACATGGACCCGGTATTGCTGGGCCGGATGGCGGGCGACGCCGACCAATACCTATCATCGCCCGATCCCGAGCAGCTTCGAGAAGTCTACGCCGCCCTGATCCGGCGCGTGCTCTGCCCGCCGCTGGCCTATTGGGGAAGGCGGTAGCGCGGGCGCCGGCCGGG
>CAZCJG010000374.1:2679-4670 GCA_964498575.1 uncultured Anaerolineales bacterium
GACGATGGCGGGCCGGTCAGCCAGGCGCAAGTCTCGCGCGAGACACCGAACGGCATCTCGGTCAACGCGGTCTACACGCCGCCGGAGCTGCGCGGGCGCGGCTACGCGTCGAGCTGCGTCGCGGCCGTCAGCCAGGCGATGCTCGACCGGGGGCGGCGCTTCGTGTTCCTGTTCACCGACCTGGCCAATCCGACCTCGAACAAGATCTACCAGCGGATCGGGTACCGGCATGTTCGCGACTTCGCGCATGTGGATTTCGAGGCGCCCGCACCCCGCGACTAGCCCCCGCCGCCTAGCCGTGGCATCATCCCCGTACATCGCGATGGGGGAGAGGGAATGCTTCGATGGGCCCTGGCCGGCAGCTTCGCCGGCCTGCTCTATGTGTCCGTGTTGATCGTCGTCGCCAGCGGCTTTTCCCGCGGCGGCTGGTACACCGGCGGGCCGGGCGGCGGCCGGCTGTTGGTCGGCGCCTGGTCGGGAATGGGCAGGCTTTGGGATTGGGTGGGGCGGCCTGCCGACGGCGGCACGGCGTCCCCTGCTGTCCCGGGGATCGCGCCGAGCCGGCCGCCCGTCCAGGACGGGATCTGGATCTCGCGCGCCGCGCTGCGGGCGCTGCCGACGGCAGGGCCGGCCTGGGATGCGCTGCGGGCGGCGGCCGAGCGCGAGCCCGGCGTGCCGACGCTGTGCGACCAGGATTCGAACGACAACGTCCGCACCCTCGCCAAGGCGCTGGTCTACGCCCGCACCGGCGAGGAGCGCTATCGGGTGGAGGTCCGGCGGAATGTGTTGGGCGCGATCGGCACGGAGGCGGGCGAGGATTGCCGGAGCCTGGCGCTGGGCCGTGAGCTGGCGGCCTACGTCATCGCGGCGGACCTGGTCGGGCTCGCCCCGGACGAGGACGCGCGCTTCCGCGAATGGCTCGCGGCGGTGCGCACGCGGATCCTCGCCGACGGGCGATCGCTGACCACCTGCCACGAGCTCCGGCCGAACAACTGGGGCACGATGTGCGGCGCCAGCCGTGCCGCGGCGTCGGCTTACCTGGGCGATCGGCAGGATCTCGGCCGCGTAGCGGCCGTTTTCGACGGTTTTCTGGGCGATCGTTCCGCCTACGCCGGCTTCGAGTATGGCGACCCGGCCTGGCAGGCGGATCCCAGCCGGCCGGTGGGCATCAACCCGGCCGGGGCAACGCGGCAAGGAGTGCGCATCGACGGCGCCCTGCCGGACGACATGCGCCGCGCGGGCGGCTTCACCCCCGGCTGCCCGGAGCGCTTCGGCTACCCTTGGGAAGCCTTGCAGGGCGCCGTGGTCCAGGCCGAGATCCTGCAGCGCCAGGGCTTCGACGCCTGGGCCTGGCAAGACCAGGCGCTTCGCCGCGCGCTGGCCTTTCTGGTCGACCTGAGCCAGCGCTGCCCCGCGGCCATCGACGAGGCGACCAGCGGCGACGATCGCTTCACACCGTGGATCGTCAACCGCGCCTATGGCGCCGACTTCCCCGCCGTCAGCCCGGCCGGGCACGGCAAGATCGCCGGCTGGACCGACTGGACGCACGATCGGCGAACCCGCGACCGCAATTGACGCTCCGCGGGAACCAGCGCTCCGCGGGAACCAGCGCTCCGCGGGAAGAAATCCGATGCCCGCGCGTCTAACTCGCACGCCTTGCCGCCTTGATCCCCGTCGGGTTACCGACATTTAACGCCAGCTCGCGCATCGATAACGCGGGATTAACCGTCATGATGTTCAGCCAGGTGACTGCCCCGCTGGGCTGCGCATGGTGTTTGAACCTATGGATTGGCGTTTTGAGCTAAAGCCTGCTTCATGAATCCCACACCCTCTTTGCCGCGTGCCCTGCGCGCGATCTTCGCCGTTGCCGTCCTGGCGGCTGCTTGGTCCACCTTGACCGTGGTCGGACAGGCGCAGCGCACGGACGAGCCGCCCTTGCAACCGCCACCGCCGGGCGTCTGGCAGTCGGTTGCCAATGGCGACACCATCCA
>CAZCJG010000375.1:0-4630 GCA_964498575.1 uncultured Anaerolineales bacterium
CTTCGACGTGTCGGATCCGGAACAACCGCGCGAGATCGGCCACCTCAATACCCCCGGCTGGGCCGCCGACCTCGCGCTCGCCGGGAGCACCTTGTACGTCGCCGACGGCCCGGCCGGCCTGCGGGTGCTGGACGTCGCCGACCCGGCCCAGTTGCGCGAGATCGCGTCACTGCCCACCGCCGTCCGCGCCTACGGCATCGACCACGCCGCCGGAACGGTCTACCTGGCGGATAACACGGGCGGGCTGCGGATCGTCGACGTGCGGGATCCCGCGAGGCCGGCCGACCTGGCTTCGCTGGCCACGGCGGGCGCGGCCTACGGCGTGGCGGCGGCGGGCGACCGCGCTTGGCTGGCCGAGGCCAACGGCGGCGGTCCCAGCGACAGCGGCCGCGTGACCCTGGTCGACGTCTCGGACCCGCGGCGCCCCGCGGCCCTGGCCGAGCACGCGACGACCCAGCGTGCCTGGGGCGTCGCGCTGGACGCGGCGGGGCGCGCCTATGTCGCGGCGACGGGCAGCGGCCTGGTAGTGCTGGAAGCGGCCGGCGCGACGCCCCAAGCGCCGCTGTACCTGCCGAGCCTGTGGAACTCCGGGCTGCGGTGATTCTCTAGGGCCAGAGGTGACGAGAGGCCCAGCTCAAGCGCAGGTCGTTCACCCGCATCGGTTGAAGGAGAATCAGGGAGCCGTCGAAGGCGGCCACTCGCGATCGCACCCATCGCCGCTCGGCCGGCCTCGGGGTCCACGCGTCGAGTGGCCGCCCGTCGCCGCCGCGACTCAGCCGGTCGGCCGGTCGAAGTTGAACATCCAGTGCATGCCGAACTTGTCGGTGCACATGCCGAAGCGCGCGCCCCAGAACGTGTCCTGCAGCGGCATCGAGATCGAGCCGCCCTCGGCCAGGGCGTCGAACAGGCGCGTCTGCTGCTCTTCGCTGTCGCAGTTGACCGACAGCGACACGTTCGAGCCGATGGTCGCCGGCTCACCCGGCATCGCGTCGGAAGCCATGAGCTGCACCGTCCCGGCGTTGAGGTGGGTGTGCATGATGCGGTCCTTCGCCTCCTCCGACACCTCGCCCGGGCTGTCGCCGAAGGTTTGCATGAAGGGCTCGGCACCGAAAGCGCGGCCGTAGAAGGTGAACGCTTCGCGGCAGTCGCCGTTGAAGGTCAGGTAGGGGATGATCGCGGCCATGGTCACTACTCCTTGCTTGTGTGAGATCAGGGGGATCGGCTCAGTCGGATGCTCCCTGACAACGAAGTTGATGCCCGACAATACTAGCACGTATGTTCTGTGTGTGCAAATCGCGGACATGACGGGCTGCGGCGCGCCGAGCGGTAGGACAACAGTCAATCGTGGAGTCCGCATGAGACCTGCCGGGCGGTCGCTCGGTAGGAATCCCCTCCCGCAGTAACAATCCACCCCCGCCGTTTGTCACACCCTCCCGAGGTGAAACATGGCGACGGCACTCGGCGAGGCTACAATGGCGCGTGACATGGCAGGGGACATCGGTGCCTTCCCGGCCGCGCGCGGTGATCCCGTGGCCTGGCTGTTCGAGCAGCATCACAGTGCGATCTTCGCCTACCTCTACCGGCTGGTCGGCGACCGCGACTGGGCGCATGACCTGACGCAGGAGAGCTTTCTGCGGGTGGTCGACGCGCGGGACCAGCTCCCGGCCATCGCCAACCCACGCGCCTGGGTCTACCGCATCGCCACCAACACGGCGATCAACGCGACGAAGCGTCAGCGGCGCTTCGCTTGGCTCCCCTGGCAGGCTGCCGAGGTGCGGGGCGAGAGCCGCGACGCCGACCTGGCCGCCAGTCGCGACGCCGTCGAGCGGGCCTTGGCGGCGCTGGATCCGATCTACCGCGCGCCGCTGCTGCTCTTTTGCCACCATGGCCTCTCGACCCGCGAGGTCGCCGAGGCGCTCGGCCTGCGCGAGGGCGCCGTGCGCACCCGCCTCTGCCGCGCGCGCGAGCTGTTTCGCGACGCCTACGCGAAGGAGATGGACGCATGAACGACCGATCGCCGCATGTCGAAACACTGCTCGGTACCTATCGCGACCTGGACGACGCGACGCGCTGCCGCGTCGAAGCGCATCTCGCGACCTGCGCGACCTGTGCCGCTCGGCTAGCCGAGTTCGAGAGCGTGGATCACGCCCTATCCGGCTTGGCCAGCCCCGTACCGGATTCCGCCGCGGTCGAGGTCTGGCGAACGGCCATGGTCGCGCGTACGGCGCGCCAGGACGAACAGCCCGGCGCTGTGGCCGCAAGCCCGCGACGAGGGGGTAAAGAGGATGCCCGGTTCCACCAGCAGTCTGACCACAACCCTCGCCGTCGCCCGGGCCTGGCGCTCGTCGCAACCGCCGCGCTGGTGCTCGGCTTGATCGTGCTGGTCGCGGGCGGGGTCTCGGGCCGGCTCGGGCTGGGGGATGCGGTGGTCCGCTGGGGACGCGGCGCGCTGCCGAGCGAGCCTGCCACGGCGACGCCCTTGGCGACGGCGGTCGGAGCGACAAGCCCGGCCGGTCCGGCGCCCCCGGCTGGTCCCGCGACGCCGGCCGACGGCGCGGAAGGCGTGGCCCATGCCACGCCCGGCGCGGCCGATTCGGCGCCACCCGCGGCCACGCCCGAAGTCGCCGCGGCTCCGGCCGACGAGGCGGCGCTGAGCGTGACGGGCAACGGGGACGTCTTCTCCGTCCAGGGCACGCTTCCCTTCGCGGTCTCGGCGGATGGGCGAGTGGTGGCCTTCGCCTCGCGGGCGAGCAACCTTGTGCCGGGCGACACCAACCAGTGCTCCAGCCAGTGGGCGGGGGACAAGAAGCGGCTGGGATCCTGCACCGACGTGTTCGTGCGGGATATTGAGACAGGCAGGACCTGGCGCGCCAGCGTGAGCAAGGACGGCATCGAGACCGGCACGGCCGGGACCAGCATGAGCCGGGCCGGCGGCGACGAGCTCGACGGCGAGAGCTTCGCGCCGGCGCTCACGCCCGACGGCCGCTATCTCGCGTTCCGGTCGCGGGCCGACATCCTGATGAACGGCAAATTCTCGGATGCCTGCGCCAAGCGCACCTCCGAGGGTGTTTGCGATGGGATCTACTTCCAAGATCTGTCCACCGGCGAGGTGGAGCTGCTGTACGTGCTCGGCGATGGCGGGTACGCGGATAGCTCCTACGCTGTCGAGATCTCGGCCGACGGGCGCCATGTCCTGTTCGATTCGGGTGGTGAGTCCGATCCCATCCCCGGCGTGCCGACGCCGGCCGCACGAGCCGGGGCCAGCGGAATGGGCAGCGCGGTCTTGCTCTACGATCGCCAGACCCGCGCCGTCCGCTACGCCGAGCCGGACGATCGCCGCGCGCTGGGCATCGACGTCGTCGAGGGAGAGGTCTCGGCCGACGGCCGCTACCGGGTCTTCGCGTCGCACGATGCTACGCTCGTGCCGGGCGACACACGGGAATGCGAGCGGCCGGGCGGGGAGACGGCGCAGTACCGCTTCCCCGCCAACTGCTCGGACGTCTTCCTGACCGATCAAGTGACCGGAGTGACCGAGCGCATCAGCCTCGCGCCCGATGGCGGCGAGCCCGACGGCGACAGCCGCGCGCCGACGATCTCGGCGGACGGGCGCACCATCGCGTTCGAGTCCAACGCCGCCAACCTGCTGCCGGATGAGCTGAGAGGTCTTCCACAGCCCTGCGGCTTCGGCGACGCGCCCGACGCCTGCCCCCAGGTCTTCCTCTTCGACCGCCAGACCCGCGCGCTGAGCCTGATCACCCGCGGCGAGGACGGTCTCGGGAACGGCCCCAGCAGGACCCCGCGCATCTCCGCCGACGGCCGGCGGGTGGTGTTCTGGTCGGTTGCGGACAATCTGGTGGAGGGCGATCGGAACGAAGCGATGGACCTGTTCGTGTACGACCGCGCGTCCGACCACGTCGAAGCGGTAAGCGTTGCCGGCCCCCGCCCGCACGCGGTCTACTTCGCCCGCACGCCGAGCGCGGGCAAGAACGCCGTGTTGACGCCCGAGACCCTGCGCCAGCGCTTCATCGAGCTGGGCTACAACTACACCGAGGCCCACGCCTGGCCCGAGGTCCTCGCCGCCGACGCCGCCCAGCGGATCGATGTCCTGGTCCTCGATCCGGGCTCGCTGGCGGAGGTCGATGGGGCCTGGGTCAGCGATCAGGCTGCGGCTGGGGGGATCGCGCTGGGCGGGATCAACGTGCATGAGGGCGATCTCCAACGGCTCGTCGGCGACAGCGCGTCAGCCCTGAGCGAGCTCGCCCCCGGCGAGTTTCACAGCGTGGTAGGCAAGGTGCGAACAGAGAACGGCGAGTGGGGCACGATGAGCGAGGCGCCGGTCTTCGATGCGGACCAGATCAAGGCAGCATACGGCGACAGCCTGGAGAAGGTCGGCATCCACTGGGAACCGTGGCACCCGTTCTTCCGGACGATCGGCGCGGCGGTGGGCAGGATCTACGCGGCGGAGGTGGATGGCGAGCCGGGGGCGGAGTAAAGCGGTCTCGGTCGCTCTTGGCCGTGCTCAGACATCCGACCAAAATGCGTCCGGATAGTGCGCACGGATCAAATGGTCCTTGGTCACCAGCGGCGCCTCGCGCAGCGCTGCCTGCCCCACGATGATGCGGTCGAAGGG
>CAZCJG010000376.1:0-4596 GCA_964498575.1 uncultured Anaerolineales bacterium
GCCGGCCGGGATGCGCTGCGCGGTGGGATCGCGATCGACCGCACAGGCCTCACGCCTCAGCCGATCGCCTCAACAGGCGCGACAATCGCCTCCGCTCACCCGCCCCGCCCCCAAGGCCGCACCTCCCGCCACACGCTGCGGCTGATGAAGGCGACGTTTTCCGGTCGCTCGGCCAGGCGGCGCATGAAGTAGGGGTACCACTCGCTGCCGTAGGGGACGTAGATGCGCATCCGGTAGCCCTCGCGGACCAGGGAAGCCTGCAGGTCGCGCCGGATGCCGTAGAGCATCTGGAACTCGAAGGCGTCGCGCGGGATTTCGCGCGCCGCGACGTACTTCTTCGCCCAGTCGATGATCCGCGCGTCGTGCGTCGCCAACGCGGGGTAGACGCCGCGCGCGCGGGCCTCGGGGCTCAGCAGGCGCTCGGCCAGGCGCAGGTAGGCGGCGTCGACGTCGGCCTTGGCGGGGTAGGCGACGCTCTCGGGCTCGAGGTAGGCGCCCTTGCACAGCCGCACGCCCGCGCCCAGGGCGATCAGCCGCTCGACGTCGCCCGCCGTGCGGTAGAGGTAGCTCTGCACGACGATGCCGGTGTTGGGATGGTCGGCCCGCACCCGCGTGAAGAGGTCGATGCTGCGCTCGGTGTAGGGCGAGCCTTCCATGTCCACGCGCACGAAGCGCGGCCGGGTCAGGCGTGCGGCGTGCTCAACCACCCGGCGCAAGTTGGCCTCGGCGAGCTCGACGCCGATGTCCAGCCCCAGCGCGGTGAGCTTGAGCGAGATGCCGGAGTGCACGCCCGCCGCCTGGATGCGGTCCAGCGCCTCGATATAGGCCGCGCAGGCCTGGTCCGCCTCGGCCTGCGTCGTCACGTTCTCGCCGAGGTAGTCCAGCGTCGCCGCCAGCCCGGTCCGGTTGAGCGCGCGCACCGCGTCGATCGCCGCGTCGACCGTCTGGCCGGCGATGAAGCGATGGGCGCCATACCAGGCCAGGCGGCTGCCGGTCATGAAGCGGGCCAGCCGCTTGGAGTTGGAAAGGGCAAGGAAGGCATCGCGCATCATCGGCGGGCTCTCGGGCGGGGCAGGTGGGATTCAGGCGGCATCGGTGGGCTCGGGGCGGGACTCAAGCGGCATCGCTGGACTCGGGGTCGGATTATAATACGGATCATCCCTCCTGGCGACGCTCAAGGAACCCGATCCACGTGAATGCCGCTCTCCGCCTCAATCCCCGCGCCTTCCTCGGCGCCGCCTACCGGCTCGTGCTCGATACCTCTACCGAGGCGAGCGCGCTGCGCGTCTTCCGCATGGGCGCGGCGATGTCGTTTTACCTGCTCTTTTCCGCCGCCCCGCTCCTGGTCGCGCTGATCGGCATCGCCAGCCTGGTCTTCGACCCGGCCTGGGTGACCAGCACGCTCGTGGCGCAGCTCGGCGTGCTGTTCGGCCCGCGCTTCGCCCAGGTGGTCAGCGACCTGGTCGCCAACTTCCAGACGCCGGCGGGCGCCGTCCCCGCGACGGTGATCGGGATCATCGTGGTGCTGTGGAGCGCCTCGCGGGTCTTCATCGAGCTGCACGACGCGCTGAACGTCATCTGGGGAGTGCCGCCGCCTGCGGACTATCGCGCCAGCCTGCGCGTCCTCGTCCGCCAGCGCGCTCTGTCCTTCGCGCTGGTCATCGCCACCGGCGTGCTTCTGACGCTCGGCCTGCTGATCCACCCGCTGGTCCTGGCCTTCGGCCACGTGCTCGAAGCGCTGGTTCCCGACATCATCGACGCGGCCCGCACGCTGAACATCGCGCTGAGCTTCGCCATCGCGGCGCTGCTCCTGGCGGCGATCTACAGGCTCCTGCCCGACACGCAGGTCGCCTGGCGCGACGTCTGGCTCGGCGCCGCGCTCAGCGCCGGCCTGCTGGTCCTGGGCGGCCTGGCCTTCCGCTTGTTCCTGCACCTGGGCCAGGCCTACACCGTGATCGCGGTCGCCGCCTCGCCGCTGGTCGTGCTCTCGCTCTTGCAGTACGCCGTCGCGGTGATCTACACCGGGGCGATCATGACGCGGATCTACGCGCGGCGCTTCGGTTCGCGCCAAGCGGATCCAGGCCGGGCCGCGGGATCGGCGTGACCGCGCATGACCCGCCTCGGCGCGAACCGATGTTCGATTGGCAAACGGCCCAGGCGCCATCGTCCGCCGCGACCTGGCTATAATTGAGCCCGGTGTCAAAGGCATCGAGCATCGAGCCCCGTGTCAGAGATATCGAGCGAAGCACGCCGCGCTGGCGCAAGTCGGCGCCGCCTGGTACGGGCATCATCCGTCATCGACCATCGACAAGGGGGAAACCATGTCTGGCCACTCCAAATGGGCCAACATCAAGCACCGCAAGGGCGCGGCCGACCGCAAGCGCGGCATGATCTTCACCAAGCTCGCGCGGGCGATCACGATCGCGGCGCGCGAGGGCGGCGGCGACCCCGAGATGAACTTCAACTTGCGCCTGGCGATGGACAAGGCCCGCGCCGCCAACATGCCCAAGGACAACATCGAGCGCGCCATCGCCCGCGGCGCCGGCGGCGACAAGAGCGAGCAGCTCGATCGCGTGGTCTACGAGGGCTACGGCCCGGCCGGCTCGGCGATCCTGGTCGCCACCACCACCGACAATCGCAACCGCACCGTCGGCCAGGTGCGCAGCGCCTTCTCCAAGCACGGCGGCAGCCTCGGCGAGACCGGTAGCGTGGCCTGGCAGTTCGCCCAGCGCGGCACGATCAACATCTCGACCGGCGGGATCGACCCCGAGGAGCTGGCCCTGATGGCGATCGACGCCGGCGCGCTGGATGTCGAAGAGGACGGCGACCTGGTCACCGTCTACACCGAGGTGTCGGACTTCCAGCGCGTCAAGGTCGCCCTGGAAGCCGAGGGCCTGAACACCGGCGATAGCGAGCTGGCGATGATCCCCACCACCCCGATCCAGCTCGAAGACAAGCAGGCACTGCAAGTGCTGCGCTTCGTCGACGTGCTCGAAGATCTCGACGACGTCGACCAGGTGTGGACCAACGTCGACTTCTCGGAGGAGGTGGCGGAGCAGTTCGCGCTGGCCTGAACAACGGGAACAACGGATTGACAAGCGGATACGCGGATTGAGCGGATTGGACAGCTTGGGCAAAATGGGGGAGGGCTGGGTGGATCGGTGGGTGTGAGCGGGGCGGGGCGGCTGCTGCGGGTGCTGGGGATCGATCCGGGGACGGCGACGACCGGGTTTGGGGTGATCGAGGGGGCGCCGGGGGCGTCGGGGCGAGTGCGGCTGGTGGATTATGGGACGATTCGCACCGCGCCGCCGACGCCGATGCCGCTGCGGCTGAAAGAGCTGTACGCGGGGCTGGGCGAGCTGCTGCGGGAGCTGCGGCCGGATGCGATGGCGGTGGAGGAGCTGTTCTTCGCGAGCAATGCCACGACCGCGCTGAGCGTGGGCCAGGCGCGCGGCGTGGTCCTGCTCGCCGGGGCCGAGGCGGGCGTGCCGATTTTCGAGTACAAGCCGCTGCAGGTCAAGCAGGCGCTGACCGGCTACGGCGGGGCCGACAAGCGGCAGGTGCAAGATATGCTGCGCCTGGTCCTGGAGCTCGACCAGATCCCACGGCCGGACGACGCCGCCGACGCGATCGCGATCGCGCTATGCCATTTGCAGGTAGCGCGGGTGGAGCGCGTACCATGATCACAGCGATAGACGTACACGGTCAGTCGTTCCCTCGTTGGATCCACATCCCCCCCACCATCACCCGCGCCACCGGATTGCCGCCGAAGCGATAGGTGAGGTCGCGGTAATCGCGGGTGTCGAAGACGGCCAGGTCGGCTGGGTAGCCGGGTTCGAGGCGGCCGGCGGCATCGCCCCGGCCGCTGGCGTAGGCCGCGTTGCGTGTGGCGGCGACCAGTGCCTCGGCGGGCGTGAGGTGCAGGTAGCGCGTGGCCAGGGCGAGGATGAGGAGGAGGTTCTCACAGGGGCAGGTGCCGGGGTTGAGGTCGGTGCCGAGGGCCACCGGCAGGCCGCGCGCCACCATGTCGCGCGCCGGGGCGAAGCGGGTCGATCCCAGGCCGACGGTCGTCCCCGGCAGGAGCACCGCCACCGTGCCGCTCGCGGCCAGAGCTTCGAGCTGGTCCGGCGTCGTCGCCACCAGGTGGTCGGCGCTGGTCGCGCCGAGCTCGGCCGCGAGCTGCGCGCAGCCCAGGTTGGCGAACTCGTCGCTGTGAACCTTGAGGCGCAGGCCAAGCCCGGCGGCGGCGGCGAGGACGCGCCGGGCCTGGGCGAGCGAGAAGGCGCCCTCGTCGCAGAACACGTCGCAGAAGGCGTCCGGGCAGCGCGCCGCGACCGCCGGCAGCATCTCGTCGACGATCTGGTCGACATAAGCGTCCGCCCGCCCGCGATACGCGTCCGGCACGGCATGCGCGCCCAGGAAGGTCGAGACGACGCGGATGGGGTGGCGGCGGCCGGCTTCGGCCAGGAGGTCGAGCTGGCGCAGCTCTTCGGCGGTGTCCAGCCCATAGCCGGTCTTGGCTTCGACCGTGGTCACGCCATGGGCGAGCAACGCGTCCAGCCGCGCGAGGAGAGCCGCGAGCAGCTCGGTGTCGCC
>CAZCJG010000377.1:0-4591 GCA_964498575.1 uncultured Anaerolineales bacterium
AGGCTGCTCTTGCCCATCTGCCGTGTGGTCAGCACGTAACAAAGCTGCCCGGCGCGCGCGAGGCGATAGAGCTGCGCGTCGGCGGGGCGCTCGATGTAGGAGGGCGCGTCGAGATCAAGCGTGCCGCCGGCTTTGAAGTATCCGCTCATCGGCGATCCACCGCCCCCAGCCTGCTCACACGCGATCGCTCACAGTTGATCCCTGAAATACGCTTCGTACAGCTCGCAGCGGAACTGGCACTTCTCGCGCGTCTCGCCGATGATCAGGCCCGATTGCAGCAAGCGGTAGTAGGCCACCGGATCGCCGCACTCGCCGTGGAGCAGGATGCCGCGCAGCGCCTCGCGCAAGTCGGCCTGGTCGTGCACCAGCCAGGCGTAGCGCCGCAAGTGGTCGCCGAAGGGGCCCTGCTCGCTCGTCGCGACCTTCCGCAGCCCGGCCCAGGTGTGCTCCTGGGTGACCAAGGTGTAGAGCAGCCTGTGCGTCAAGTACGGGTGGCCGTGCAGGAAGGCCATGACCTCCGGCAGATCGCCCTCCGCCAGCGGCGAGCGGTAGCGGCGGTTGAGGTCGGCGACCTGGTCCGCGCCGAAGTCCAACAGGCGGATCTTCTGGCCGACGTTGAAGGGGGACTGGTTGACGTCCTTGATCAAGAGGTGCGGCTCGGTCGAGATCACCAGCACCAGGTCCAGCTTGTCCCAGCGCTCGTCGATCGCGCGGCTGTTGTGCCAGGCGCGCAGCAAGCCGAAGAAGTTGTCGCGGTAGGGCGTTTGCAGGATGCGGTCGGCCTCGTCCAGCGCCAGCACGATCGCGCCCTCCACCCGGTCGAGCACGTAGTCCTCCATCAAGTACGTCAGCTTGTCGCCCGCGCCCAGCCCCGCCTGCCAGGCCTTGTCGACCTCGCCCGAATCCAGGCGCAGCTTGCGCAGCATCAGCTTGGCGATGACGTTGAGGCAGCTGTCCATGCTGGCCAGGGAGTCGTCGTCGAGCGCCTGGAGGTCGATGTGCGCCACCTTCGCGCCCCGCTCGGCCGCGCCGACGATGCCGTGGACCAGGAGCGAGGTCTTCCCTGTCTGCCGCGGCGCGCGGATGGTCGTCGTCGTGCCGAGCGGCTTGGCCAGCTCGCGGCGCAGCAGCTCGTCCTCGGCCCGCGCGACGTAGAACTCAGAGGTGGACCGCACCGCGCCGCCCGGCTCCTGCAGCGAGTCGAGGAAGCGCGGATCGGCCTGCGGCGTGGGTGCGCCGAGCACGGCCGGGCCGCTCGCCGGCACAGCCGCGGGCATGGCGGGCGCCGCGGCCGGCGACGGCGGTTCCGCCAGCACCCGGATCGCGTCGAGCAGCGCCTGGACGAGCGCCTCGTCGTCGCCCTCGCCGTCCCAGCGGGCATACTGCAAGCGGTCCAGCACCTGGCTCAAGGGATAGGGCAGCGGATCGGGGAACTGGACGCGCACCGGGATGATCCGCGCCTTCCCGGTGCTGGCGTGATGCGCCGCGGCGTGGCGCACCTCCTCGGCCACCATCTCACTTTGCACCGAGGCGGCCGAGAGCAGCACGATCAGGTCGTCGCAGGCTTCGATCTGCCGGCGGATGGTGGTGGCCCAGTCGACGCCGGCGCTGAGCCGCTGATCGATGTAGACGCTGTGGCCGGCGGCTTCCAGCGCGTCGCTGAGGCGCGTCGCCAGCGGCTCGTCGGGCTCGCGGTCGCGCTTGTAGCTGATGAACAGCCGGGCCCGCGTGCCCAGGGCCATGACCAGCCGCCGCATCTCGCTCGCGCGGCCGTCCGGGTCGGTAAAGTCGGCGCGGGTCAACAGGTCGATCCGCGCCGGCAGCGCTGTCGGCTTCAGCAGGAGCGGGATGAGCCGCCGCCGGCGCCCCGCCGGATCGGCCGAGCTGACCAAGAGCGTCTCGAAGTCGTTCCAGGCGCTGGCCAGCCAGTCCGGCGTGATGACGACCAGCGTGTGGCGGCTGCCATCGACCGCGCGCTCCGTGGCGACCAGGGTGGGCAGCCCGATCTCGAAATCGCGCTCAGGCAGGCAAACGTGCAGGCCGGCCCCTTCGAGCGCCGGCAGCAAATCGCCACGCACCCAGTCCCGCTCGGCGGGGTGGTGGCTGATGAACACATCGTAGGTGAATTCAGCCGGCATCTGTGAGCTTCCGTAGCCTGACCAGTCGTGCCGCTCATCTTACACTTGACCGGCCCGCCCGACAAAACCGGGACGGAGGACCGGCGTCGTTCCCCGACAGGGCGCGCGGTCGCGGTGCCGCGCCTGGCTGCCGACGGCCACCCGAACGACGAGATCGCCCGAGCGCTGGGAATCACGCAAGCGCGTGTTGGGCCAGCAATGGATCGCCCGGCGAAACCCATGCGTCCGGCGACATGGATTCAAGCAAGAGCTCATACGCAAATTAAATGGCCGCGGGGCTGGTGTTACCCAGCCCCGCGAGTCCCGTCCCCTGAATTGTCCCCTGCAACCAAAGCAAATGGGTCTACCAAACCTGCGTCCAAAGAGTGGTGGTCGATACATTCTGCGGCGTTCGTCCGTACCGCGTTTGTTGTGAGCGCATCAACCGGCTATTAGGACGCGGGCTAACGGCGAGTGGATACGCGGATGCTACGTTAAGTTTTGCTAACCGCCGAGAGGCGACGCAGCGCGGGCGAGAGCGCCTGGATGGCGCGAGCACGGTGGCTCAGGCGGTTCTTCTCGGCGGCGGGGATCTCCGCCAGCGTGAGCGCCCCGTAATAGCCGCCATCCTCGACCAGGAAGACCGGGTCGTAGCCGAAGCCGCCCCGGCCGCGCGGCGCGTCCGCGATGCGCCCCTCGACCGCGCCGGTCGCGACCTCGACGAAGCCATCCGGACCCGCCAGCGCGACCACCGCCTGGAAGCGCGCGGTCCGCCGGGCAGGCTGGACCTCGGTCAGGCGATCGAGCAGCGCCGCCACCCGATCCGCGTCCGACCCGGCCACCCAACGCGCCGAGACCACGCCGGGAAAGCCGCCCAGCGCGTCGACCACCAGGCCGGAGTCATCGGCCAGGGCGGGCAGGCCGCTGGCCAGCGTGAAGGCCTGGGCCTTGAGCACGGCGTTCGCCTCGAAGGTCGCGCCGGTCTCGTCGACATCGAGATCCAGGTCGATGTCGCTCGGCGTGACGAGATCCAGCGGCAGCTCGGCCAGGAGCTGGCGCAGCTCGCGCAGCTTGCCGGGGTTGTGGGTCGCGATCAACAGGCGGGTCATGGTGGGGTAGACCCGTGCGTTGGATCTGCGCTCCTCGCCATGCGATCGCCCCCGGCCGGACCATCGCCTCGATACAGTCCATGCGCCTGGATGTAGGTCTCGACCGCGGGAGGGACCTGGTAGCGGATCGGTCGGCCGTCCGCGACCCGCGCGCGCAGGCCGGTGGCGGAGATTCCGATCAGTGGGGCGAGGATGCGATCGACGCGATTGCGCGCGCCGGGCAGGGCGTCCTCAAGCTCATCCAGGGCGTGCGCATAACCAGGCCGATCGAACACGGCGAGACGGACCTGGGCGAGGATCGTGTCGGGATCGCGCCAGGCCGGGAAGTCCGCCAGCGTGTCCTCGCCCAGGATCAGCCACAGGTCGGCCCGCGGCCCGAGCTCGGCGCGCAACAGCGCCAGCGTGTCGATCGTGAAGCTGGGGGCCGGGCGGTCGAGCTCGACTCGTGACAGCACGAAGTCGGGCTGACCGGCGATGGCGAGCTCGATCATCGCTGCGCGGTCGGCATCGCTCGCCCGCGGCAGCTCGGCCTTGAGCGGCGAACGGCGCGCGGGGACGAACAGGACGCGGTCGAGCCGCAGGGCTGCGCGCGCCTCCTCGGCGATGATCAGGTGGCCGAGGTGGATCGGGTCGAAGCTGCCGCCGAAGACGCCGAGGCGGGAGGGGGTCAATCCACCCACTCCAGCTCGATCGCGCCGATCTCTACCGTGTCGCCGGGCGCGATGCCCTGCTCGCGCAGCGCGGCGCGGATGCCGATGGCGTCCAGGATGCGCTGGAAGCGCGCGATGGCGTCGTCGCTGTCCCAGTCGGTCATCGCCGCGGCGCGTTCGGCGCGGATGCCGCGGACGCGGAAGTGGTGCGGGGCGGGCGCCTCGATCTCGAAGGCGTCCTCCACGGTGCCCGCCGGGCGGAGGATCGGCAGGGTCTCCGGCGCCGGCTCGGGCGCGGGCAGCGACTGGACGCGCTCGACCAGGTGGCGCAGCAGCGGGTCGACGTTCTCGCCGGTCGCCGCGCTGATCGCCCAGACGTCGGCCTGGCCGGCGGCGAGCAGGGCGTCCCGCAGGGCCGGCCAGCGCTCGCGCGTGTCGGGCAGGTCCAGCTTGTTGACCACGGCGACCTGGGGACGCTGGGCGAGGGCCGGGTTGAAGGCGGCGAGCTCGCGGTTGATCGTGTGGAAGTCCGCCACGGGGTCGGGCGCGGCGCCGTCGATCAGGTGGACCAGCAGCCGCGTGCGCTCGACGTGGCGCAGGAAGCGGTCGCCGAGGCCGAGGCCCTCGCGCGCGACCTCGCGCAGGCCCGGCACGTCGGCCAGGACCAGGGTCGCGTAGCCGATGGTGGCGACACCGAGGTTGGGCACGAGGGTGG
>CAZCJG010000378.1:0-4583 GCA_964498575.1 uncultured Anaerolineales bacterium
CGCTACCGGGGTATCCGCCCGGCGCCGGGCTACCCGGCCCAGCCGGATCACACCGAGAAGCGCACCCTGTGGCGGCTGCTCGATCCCGAGCGCCGCGCGGGCATCCACCTGACCGAGAGCTGCGCGATGTGGCCGGCGAGCTCGGTCTGCGGGCTGTACCTGGCGCACCCCGATGCCCGGTACTTCGCGGTCGGGCCGCTGGGCCGCGACCAGGTGGTGGACTACGCCACGCGCAAGGGCATGGCGCTGGCCGAGGCCGAGCGCTGGCTGGGCCCGAATTTGGGCTACGACGGGGGAGAGGGCGGCCGGGCGACCCGGCGCGCGGCCGAACCCACCGTGCCGCTGTTGGCGGGCGCTTGATCGCAAGCGCCCTTTTCATATCCGTACCGGGCTTTCCGAAGCACGACCATCACAATCCATCAAAGGGAGAACAATGCCTGAGCACAATGAGGCGGTCCTGACGCCTCAGCCTTACTACCGGTTCCGCAAGACCGCCGTCCTGATCGGTGTCATCCTGCCCTTCGTGTTGACGATCTATGCCATCATCATGTTGTGGAACCAATGGGTTTCATGGCGGGACCTGGCGATTTTCGCGGTGATGTACGTGCTCTGTGGCCTTGGAATCACCATCGGCTACCATCGCATGTTGACCCACAACGGCTTCAAGACGCACCCGGCGGTCCGCTTCACTTTCCTGGCGCTCGGCTCGATGGCGGTCGAGTCCGGTGCGCTGACCTGGGCGACCACCCATCTGAAGCACCACGCGCTCTCCGATCAGGACGGCGATCCGCACAGTCCCCTGGAAGGCCTGTGGCATGCCCATCTGGGCTGGATCATCGACGGCTGGGACATCGAGCCCCAGAAGTACGGGCCGTGGCTCATGCAGGACCGGATGGTGATGTTCTTCGAGCGAACCTTCCTCATGTGGCTGACGATCGGTCTGATCATCCCCTTCCTCCTCGGTGGCTGGACCGGCCTGTTGTGGGGCGGCGCGGTCCGCATCTTCTTCGTGCACCATATCACGTGGAGCGTCAACTCGATCTGCCACATGTTCGGCAACCGCATGTTCCAGACCAAGGACGTCAGCCGCAACAACTGGCTGATCGGGCTCCTGGCCTTCGGCGAGGGCTGGCACAATAACCACCACGCCTTCCCGCGCAGCGCCCTGCACGGCATGCGCTGGTATCAGGTCGACATTTCGGCCTACGTCATCCGCCTGCTCGGCCGGCTCCGTCTGGTCTGGGACATCCAGCGCGTGACCGAGGAGCAGATGGCGCGCAAGCTGGTGCAGCCGAAATCGAAGGAGCTGGATAGCGCGGCGGTCTAGCTTCCGTTCTGCAACCACGCGAGTCCTGCCGGGCGGTCGTGCCCGGCAGGACAGACGGGCGGCCATACCTCTACGGCCGCGGCGCCAGCGTCGGCTCCGGCCCGCGCGGGCCCTTGTTGTCACCGCCGGGGGGTTGGGCCGGCGGGGGGGCCGGCGGCGGCGCGGCCGGCGCACGGTTCTGGGGGGCGGGGCCGGCTGGAGGCTGGCCTGAGGGTGGCCAGCCGCCGGGGGGGACGCCGCCGGACGGGTTGACCTGCGGGGCCTCTATCGGCGGGTAGTCCGGGCGCGGCGCCAGCGTCGGCTCGCCGCCGAGGGGTGGCTTGAAGGGCTGGCCCGGGAAGGGCGCGGGCGGGGTGTACCAGGGCATGGGTTCGCCCGGTTGCGGCCCGGAGCCCGGCGGCAGTCCTCCTCCCGGCGGCTCGCTAGGCGGCGGCGCGACCGTGGCCACCGGCGGTTTGGGGGCGGGGGTCGGGGGGATGTAGGGCGGTCCGATGGGTGGGTAGCTGCCGTAAGGCCAGGTCGGATAGCCGGGCTTGGCCGGAGAGTAGCTGCCGTAGCCGGGCCAGCCGGGGTAGCCCGGCTTGGTGCCGGGGACGCCGGGGACGAAGAGCACCGCTCCGGCGCGGAGCATCAGCGTCGTCAGGCAGTTGGCCTGGGCGAGCGTGGAGGCGTCGGTGCCGGTGGTCGCGGCCAGGCCGTAGAGCGTGTCGCCGGGCTGGATGACGTAGGCGAACCACGTGCCCGGCGGCCGGCAGCCCGCGGCCGAGGCGAGCGGTGACGACGCCGAGGCGCCGGTCGACGGTGCTCCCGCGGCTTGCAGCCCGACGGGCGGCAAGGTCGGCGGCGCCGGCTCGGGCGTGGGGGCGGCGACGGTCCAGTCCAGGCTGGCGATCTCGGGCGGCGAGCCGACGTAGACCGTGGTCAGATAGGTGCCGGCCGGCCAGGCGCTGGAGCCTGCCGCCATCGGGATGTCGTCGCGTCCCTCGCCGCTGTAGCGCCGCTCGACCTCGAACAGCACCTCGCCCTCGGGATTGACCGTCCGCACCTGCACCGGCGTGTCGGACATCCGCGCGTAGTCCAGCGACAGGTAGACGACGGCGGTTCCGAGGGGGAAGCTTTCCGTAGGGATGCCTTGCGCTGCGGCAGCGGTGTTGAGCCGCGTCAGGGCCGGCGCGTCGCCCGGCGCCGCCATGAAGGTGCCGAAGGGCGGCGCGGCGGCCAGGTAGGTGCCCAGCGCGCTGATCAAGCCGGTGGCGGTGCGCCCGCCCGCGTCGACGCTGAGCGTGCCGGCGGGCACCCAGATCAGGCGGTCCAGGTCCAGCCGCAGCAGGTCCAGCTTGACGCCCGGGCCGTAGCGCGGCTGCGCCGGCAGGTCGAGCTTGAGGCGG
Source organism: uncultured Anaerolineales bacterium (assembly GCA_964498575.1). Taxonomy (GTDB): domain Bacteria; phylum Chloroflexota; class Anaerolineae; order Epilineales; family Epilineaceae; genus CAZCJG01. The sequence goes on from CAZCJG010000378.1 coordinate 2,716, forward strand.
GCCGGATTGACCAGCGCCAGCTCGCCCGGCGCCAGGTCGACCACCGCCAGCGGCAGCCGGCCGGGCGGGGGAGGCGCGGGAAAGGTGTCGGCCTGGGTGATGCAGGTCAGGCCGATCGGCGTGGCGTCGACCAGGGCGGCGGTCGGCAGGAGCACCTGCGTGGTGCCGCAAGCCACGACCTTGCCGCCATGCTCCGGCATGATCAGGGTCGGCGGCTCGGCCGGATGGAGCGTGATCAGCCCGGCATTGGCCCCCGTGGCCAGCACCCGCTGCTCGGCGCTGCCCGGCACGTAGCCGGCCGCCGGCCCGAGCACCAGGGTATAGACGCCCGGAGCGACGCCGTCGAAGCGGAAGTGGCCGTCGGGCACCGTGATCGTCCGCTTGCCGAGCTCGAGCAGGCTGACGCCCGCATCGCGCACCGCCTGGCCGGTCACGCCGTCGATCAACCGGCCGACCACCGTGCCCGCACCCGGCCCGGCGGCGGCCGAGACCTGGATCGCCCCGGATGGATCGGCCGCGCCGGCCTTGGTCGCGGTGTCGCCGCCACTGTCCGATACGCCCGCCGGCGTGGCCGCGACGGGGTCGGATGGGCGGCCGGTGCCAGGCCAGCCGAGCCCCCCGGAGCAGGCGCCCAGCAGGGCGAGCAGGAACAAGCTGGCGATCGCGAGAAACGGCCCGGACCGGCGATCCATACGAGCGTAGGTGAGGGTAGAGCGCGAGCTATGGCGATGATCAGGGGACATAGGGTTGCCCGTTATGATAACGTAAGCCGCCCGTCTCAGCAAAGTCTCATCTTCGGCTCACGAGCTGGCCGTATCTTTCCGCCGCCGACTTGCGTTAATGTGCCTGTGCAAGCTTACATCGTGTAAGACTTTGCCCGGCCATACGATTCAGCCCGATGCGTAATCCCAACCAGCCTTGCCCAACTCAAGCCCGGCGAACGCTCCTATGACGACTGCTCCATCCCCCAAGCGCGTCCGCGCCTACAAGCTCGACCAGCGCGGCCTCGCCCGCGTCTTCGGCGAGCTCGAGGCCGCTGTGATGGCGGTATTGTGGGATCTGGGCGAGGGCAGCGTGGCGGACGTGTGCAAGCGGCTGGGGCCCGCGGCGAACTACAAGACCGTGATGACCGTGATGAACCGGCTGGTGACCAAGCGCGCGCTGTCGCGCCGCCGCGAGTCGCGCGCCTACCTGTATGTGCCGCTGGAGAGCCGGGCGGCCTTCGAGATGCGCATCACGCGCGGTGTGGCGGAAGGGCTGGTGCGGGACTACGGCGACCTGGCGGTAGCGCAGTTCGTCGACGCGCTCGACGCGGTCGATCCGGCCCTGATCGAGCGGCTCGGGCAGCTCGTGCGCGAGCGGACCGAGCGCGAGGAGCAGGCCGCCCGGGAAGCGCGGACACCGGCGGAGGTGCAGGCTGTGCCTGACCGCCATGCGACAGAAGAGGGCCAGGCATGAGGCGCGGTCGGGTCGCGGCGGACGGGCCATTGGTCCTCCTCGTCGGCAGCGGTGCGCTGTTGGCGCTGGCGCTCGTGCTGGCCATCGCCAGCCGCCCGGCGATCCCGTTCGCGCCGCTGGCCGCCTGTGATCGCGCGGCCGCGCTGCTCGCGGCCCGGATCGAGAGCGCGGGCAGCCTGCTGCCCGTCGCGGTGCTGGGCGCCGTGCTGCTCGCGGCCGGGCTCGCGCTCGGCCATCAGCTCTGGGCCACGCGCCGGGTGCTGGCGCGCGTGCTGGCCGGCCGGCTGCCGCTGACGGCACGGCTGGAGCGCCTGGCGCGCGAGGTTGGCATCAACGGCCGGCTTGACCTGGTGGGCGACGGGGTGGCCTTTGTTTTCTGTCATGGGCTGTGGGCGCCGCGGGTCCCAGCC
>CAZCJG010000379.1:0-4581 GCA_964498575.1 uncultured Anaerolineales bacterium
CCACGCGAACCCCCCAAAATGGGCTAGAATTTCCGCACGACGCGATCGCCAGCGGATTGGAGGAATCAGCGATGACCGTTCTCACTGCAGAGCTGGATACACCCGTAGCCACACTCGTCACGGGCGAAGAGCTGTTCGAGATGGGCGACATCGGCCCGTGCGAGCTGATCGATGGGAGGATTGTGCACATGCCACCGGCGGGAGAGGAACACGGAACCATCGAGTTCACCCTGGGCGCGGAGCTCAGGAACTTCGTACGAAAGCACCGGCTCGGTCGCATCACGGGTGGCGAGGCGGGAATTTACATCCGCCACAATCCCGACCGCGTGCGGGGTGCGGACATCGTGTTCATCGCTTCCGATCGAGCAACGGAGAGTCCCGGGAAGGGATTCCTGGACATCGCCCCCGACCTCGTCGTCGAGATCATGTCGCCCCCCGACCGCTGGCAGGAGATGCGCCAGAAGCTGGAGGACTACCTCTCGATTGGCGTGCAATGGGTGTGGGTGGTCGAGCCGGACAACCGCGCCATCCTGATCTATCGATCCCTCACCGACATCACGGTGCTCGGCGAGGCGGACCTGCTGCGCGGCGAGGGCGTGCTGGAAGGGTTCGCGATCGCCGTAAGGGACGTGTTTGACGGGTAGGGCAGCCGCGACGGTCGATGGGTTGGGCGGATGGCAGGACGACCTGACCGTTCGTGACAGCCGGACCGCCCTCCTGATTTCCCCGCCCTTCGATTGCCCAAGCCCACCGAATATGGCTCGTTGACGAAAGATCGGGGCTACCCGTGCGCTCTAAGGGAGTGGCTGCCAGCCCGTGCCATTCATGAAAGGAGCCGATCATGGAACTCGATCAGCGTCCGGATCGCCCGGAAAAGCCGGTTCGGGTCGGTGTGTTCGACGACGTGGCGGATACCAACCGCGTGGTCCAGGATCTTCTGGACGCCGGATTTACCAGCCATCAGATCACTGTCATCTCGTCGGACAAGAGCAAGGAACAGTTCTTCAGCGAGTACGATCACCATCAAGTGCCGGGTGAAACCACCGCCCCGGCGGTGGCCACCGGCGGGGCGGTCGGCGGCACGGTAGGCGCCATGACCGCGCTGGCGGTCGAGCTCATTGCGGCTGGCGTGGGTTTCCTCGCGGCCGGCGTCGTGTTGATCCCCGTCGGTGTGGTTGTCGGCATCTTCGTCGGCGCGATGATGACCCAAGGCATCGAGAAGGAAGCCGCCCAGTACTACGGTCAGGCCGTCACGGACGGCAGGATTCTTGTGGCGGCGGAAGCTCACGGCGACCAATCGGGTCAGATGCTGGCGGCTGCGGAGCGCATCTTCGTCGAGGCGGGTGCCGAGCCGATCCAGCTCTTGGGCGGATGAGTTCGCGGCGCGAGCGGGTGCTGGAATCCTGAGCATCGGCCCCCGATCGCGCCGCCGCATATCTCATCGCGACGTGTGTGGTTCCGGCTCCCGCCCTCGGTGGGAGCCGGGGCTGCCCCGCGGGTCGGGGCAGCCCGAGGCGAGCCATCACGCGTCGGCCGCGCTCTCTTGGCCCAAAGCCTCTCGCAGCGCCTCCATCAAGGCCTTCGTCTCCGCCACCTCATCCGCGCCGAGCGGCCAGGGATCGTAAAAGTTGGCGTCGGTCGTGTCCTCTACCTTCTGGCGCAGCGCGCGGCCGGCCTCGGTGGCGCGATAGGCTGCGTCGTCCTCGGCCAGCCAGCCGCGGGCGACCAACCGGGCCAGCGCCTCGCCGTACTCCGCTTCGCCGTAGCCGCGGAAGCCGAGCTTGTCGACCAGCGCGGGTAGCGTGCCGACGGGATCGCCCCAGATGTGCGAGCCTTCCACGTGGCTGAAGGCCTCCCACTCGTAGCCGGGGACGCCGTAAGCGCGCCAGGCGGCGACGTGCGCATCGTCGCGGAAGATCAAAAGGTCCTGGTTGTAGCGGCGGACGCGCAGCATCGGCGCCGCGCCCGGGCCGGGGTCGAAGCTGCGGCTGAAGGTCAGGGCGGGCGTGTCGATCGGCGCCGCCTGGCAGCCGGCGACCGCGCGCCCCAGCAGCTCCGCCAGCCGCGCGGTGTCCACGGACGCACGGCCCGACAGGTCCGTGGCAATCGAGGCGATCAGGCCCAGGCCGGTGCGGTAGATCTCCCGCCCGAGATCGGTCGGCCGGTAGCCGCCGTTGCCGTCGGCGGCGAGGACGCTATGCTCGGCCGCCGCGGCCAGCTCCGCCTCGAGGGCCGTCGCTGCCTGGTAGGGGATGCTGGCGGCGTAGCGAGCCGCCGTCATCGGCTCGGGCTCCGCGGCCACGGCCCTCTGCACGGCCGCCACATCGGACCATTCCAGTCCTTTCGCCTTGAGCTCGGCCTCGAAGGCCGGGACGTAGTGCCGGGAGAAGGCCTGGCTAACATCCAGGGCCAGGGGCATGAACCAGTCTTGCTTTGTCATTCGTGTCCTCCGGGTTGGGCTGTGTCGCGCGGGTACGCGCTGGGTGGATCACCGTGCCTGTGTCGATGGAAGGCGGTGCGGGCGCCTGTCGCCGTTACCTTAACGCCCGACCGGCCCCAAGCGTGAACATTTCGACCACCGGGGTGTTTCCGGCTTCGGAGAGGCGGTGCCACTGCGGTCCACCCCATGCTCCCCCGCGGGTAGCTCTAGCCCGTGGTAAAATCACCGGGAATGGACCCGCATCCACCGTCGTCCAACCCGGCGACGATCCCCGCCACCTCTCCCATCGCCACCTACGCCCTCGTCGGATGGCCGCTCGGCTTCAGCCTCTCGCCGGCGATGCACAACGCGGCCTTCGCGGCGCTCGGGATCGCCGCGCGCTACGTCCTGCTGCCGACGGTGCGGGATGATCTGCCCGGCGTTTTCGACGCGCTGCGGGCCGGGGCGCTCTCCGGCGCCAACATCACCGTGCCGCACAAGGTCCACGCGCGGCGCCTGCTGGACGACGAGAGCGACCTCGCCACCGCCATCGGCGCGGTCAACACTATCGTCCGCGGCCCGGACGGCCTGCGCGGCGAGAACACGGACCCGGCGGGGTTCAGCCGGGCGCTTGAGGGCGTCGACATGCCGAACGGCCGCGGCAAGCGCGCGATCGTGCTGGGCGCGGGCGGCGCGGCGCGGGCGGTGGTGCATGTGCTGCTCGCAGTGGGCTACTCGGCTACGATCCTGAGCCGCAGCACGTCCCAAAGCGGCGTCCTGGCCGCCCAGCTCTACCGCGCCTACCCCGGCGCCCGGCTCGCCACCGCGCCGCTCATCCCCGAGGTCATCGCCACCACCGCCGCGCGGGCGGACCTGCTGGTCAACGCGACGCCGGTCGGTTCGGCTTCGACGACCTGCGATCGCCCGGAACCGAAGGGCATGCTCGCGCCGGAGCCCAGCCGCGCGCACGCCGCAACCCTCCCGGATGAGCACCCTGCAAGCCTGCACCGGCGTACTCCAGTCAGCCTGTGGCCCATCGACCGGCCACTGCCCGCCCACCTCACCGTCATCGACCTCGTCGCCTGGCCCCCGGAGACAGCCCTGGTCGCGCAGGCCCGCGCCGCCGGAGCCCGCGCTATCGGCGGCTTCGAGATGCTCCTCGGCCAGGCCGCCGAGGCCTTCACGCTGTGGACCGGCCAGCCGGCCCCCGTCGACATCATGCGCAGTGCTGGTCTCATCTCCACCCCGGATTACACCCCCTCCCCCAAGACGGCTGGGGGAGGGGGCCGGGGGGCGGGGGCCGGCGCGCGCGACAAACTTCCGACACCCCCCGCCTAACACCCATGCCCCTCCGCTTTCTCACCGCCGGCGAGTCCCACGGCCCCATGCTGACCGCGATCCTCGAGGGTCTGCCGGCCGGCCTCGCCATCGACCGCGCGGCGCTGGACCTCGCGATGGCGCGGCGCCAGGTGGGCTTCGGATCGAGTGGGCGGATGCGGATCGAGCAGGATGCCGTCACGCTGACCGCCGGCGTCCAGGCCGGCCACACCACCGGCGCGCCGATCGCCCTGACGCTGGCCAATCGGGACTACCTAAACTGGGCCGAGCGCGCCATCGAGCCGATGACGATCCCCCGCCCGGGCCACGCGGACCTTTCAGCGACGGTCAAGTACGGCTACCGCGACCTGCGCCTGGCCCTGGAACGCGCCAGTGCCCGCGAGACCGCCGCGCGCGTGGCCGTCGGCGCGATCTGCACGCAGCTCCTGGCTCAGTTCGGGATCACGGTCGGCAGCTACGTCGTGGCGATCGGCGAGGTCGAGGCGGGCTTCGGCGCGGAAGGTGATGCCGGTGATCCCGGCGATCCAACGGCAGCCCGAGACCCCGACTACCCGTCCCGCTTCGCGCTCGCCGAACAGTCCGACCTGCGCTGCCCCGACCCGGCCGCGGCCGAGCGGATGCGGGCGGCGGTCGAGGCGGCGATTCGAGCCAAGGACACCCTGGGCGGCGTCTTCGAGGTCGTCGCGCTGGGTCTGCCGCCGGGGCTGGGCAGCCACGTGCATTGGGATCGCCGGCTGGGCGGGCGGCTGGCCGGGGCGCTGGCCAGCATCCCGGCGATCAAGGGCGTGGCGATCGGCCCGGCCTGGGGCAACGCCCGCCACCGC
>CAZCJG010000380.1:0-4561 GCA_964498575.1 uncultured Anaerolineales bacterium
GTCCAAAAGGTCAACCCCTGGCGCGAAGGCTTGGCGACCAGGGCATAGTCGGAGATCATCACCAGCGTCTGCGCGCTCCCGATGTGCGGGTGGCGCGCGTCCAGCACATACAAGCCGGGCGGGAGGTTCGGCGGCAGCATGATCTCCACCGGCTTCGCCTCGGCGTCGATCCACTGGTTGAAGCTGGCGGCCGGCGCCAGGCCCGCCGTGTCGATAGTGTTGCGCGTACTCGGGCGCAGCGCGAGGAGGCGCCGGGCGAAGGCCGGCCCGTCCAGCGCATAAAGCGTGAGCTCGAAGGTCCCCCGCGACACCCGCGGCTGGAAGGGCATGCCGCGCTTGCCCGAGGGCGTGATGAGCTGCGCCGGCAGGCTGCGGCTGAAGTCCGGCGGCTGCGGCGTGGGCGACGCGGTGAAGGTCCAGCCGTAAGGCGTGCCGAGCACTGCCGTCCCGCCGGCCGAGCGGGCCGAGGTGGCGATGGTCACGGTGTAGCTCTGGCCCGGCGCCAGCGGCTCATTCGGCAGGAATTCGGCCTGGACGTTTGCGTCCGAAACCCACTGCCAGCGCCCGGCGAGCGGCGGATCGACCGCCAGCGCGGCTTCGACGCTGGCGCGGTGCATCGCCTGGCTCCAATTGACGACGATGCGGCTGCCGGCATGCACGCTGGTCCGCCCATCCGCCGGCGCGACCCAGGCGATCGGACCCTGCTGGGCGCGGCTGCCGGCGGGGCCGGCGGCAAGCGCGGCGAGGACGATGGCGAGCAAGGCCAGCCAGCGCGCGCCTTGGCGCGAGGCTAAGGTGGCGGCTGAGGCGGCAAGCGAGCTTGGGGAGCGGCGCATGGGAAGTCCTCCTGGCATGGGCATGATGCGGTTGTGGGCGGCGCACCGACGTCGCACTGGCGGGGCAGTATAGGCGTGGGGCGCGGGTCTGGGTAGTGGTACGCAGGAGGGGGTGGGATTGTGACGAGGGACGGCCCCCTCCCACACCGAAACGCCCAAGCCACGAGCTGATAAGCGCGCGCGAAGCCCGTCCCCGCATAGATGTCCGAGATCGCCTTGTCCAGCGTGCTCCGGCTATAGCCCAGCCGCCGGGCGATGGCGTCGCGCGACAAGCCTTCGCACAGCCCGAGGACGATCTGGATCTCGCGCGAGGTCAGCAGGTCCGGGGTCGGATCGTCCGGGTGGGGCCGGGTCAGATCAGCCGTCTCGACCAACCGCCCGCTTGGGGTTGCGGGCACGTCGCGGAAGCCAGGTGGCGCCACGGCGCGGCGGCGGGCTGATCGGGGTCTCTCCAACCGGAATGTCACCTGTGGAGCTTGAGCCGTTGGCGGTCGATTGACAGTTGCGGCGGCGGGCATGGCTACAGTCCTCTCTCCTGTTGCGGTCTCGTGGTTGAGGTGCGCCCCAACATACGACCGGGGCCTGACGCACCACCGACGACCTTGTCACACGCCAGTCACGCCGCCGGCCGTGACTTTTCGGGCCGAACGCCGACCTATGGGGCGCCGGAGCGGCGAACACGTCGCTGGGCCCACCTGGTCGACCCGATGACATGGAAGCGCCGCCCGGCATGATTCCCAAGAGCAAGAGAGGAACTTCCCCATGCGTGTTGCAGCGATCCGAGCGATGATTCGAGCCGGTGTGGCCGGCGGCGCCCTGTTGACCCTGATGATCGCGACCGGCGCGGTGACCGGCGCTCAGCCCGACGATGACCTGCGCGGCGGTGCGCCCGGCGGCGTGTCCGGCGATGCACCTGCCGACATCCCCGTCGGCGGGCGTATCGCCGCCGAGAACGCCTGCTACGTCCGGCTGCCGGACATGCCGGCCGGGCGCTACGGCGGCTTCGGCGCCTACAATCCCGAGTCCGGCGTCCTGGCCTATGCCGGCGGCGCCGAGAAGCTGGCCGACGACATCACCTTCACCCATTCGGACCTCTTCGCGGTGCGCCTGGACGGGCCCCAGGCCGCCTGGCAGACCATCGCCTATGCCGCTGACGCCGGCTACGCGCGCTCGACCGATCATGGCTGCCGCGAGATGGCCAGCGTGCCGCTCGGCGGCGGGCAGTGGGCTTCGGTGCTGGGCAAGGACGGTTGCGACAACGGGCGCTTCTCCGAGGGCAGCGACGACGGCGGCGATATCAAGACCCTGGGCGTCGGCCGGCGCGCGCACCGCAACGAGGTGCGCTGGCAGCCGGGCAGCGGCATCGAGGCGCTGGACGATCTGCTGGACGAAGAAGATGGGCAGCTATCGCGCCCCTTCGCCGCCTACGACGAGGCGCGCAAGCGCATCATCTTCGGCCAGGGCACCTTCGACAGCGGCAAGGAGCAGGGCACGCGCGACGAGGTCTACGCCGCCAGCCGGGTCGGCAGCAAGTTCCAAGTGAAGCAACTGCGCGTGGCGGGCGCGGCCGGCGGACCCGGCAAGCGCTACGGCGCCTGCGCGGCCTACGTCCGCCAGCCGGAGTCCGGCGTCGACGGCGTGCTGGTGATCGGTGGGCGCCTGGTCGGCACCACCTTCGCCGATGCCTGGTGGCTGGACTTCGCGCACGATTCCGGCGGTGAGTGGGTCGACTTGACCGGCCGCTTCGAGAACTTCGACGCCTTCGGCGCGCGCTACGAGGCCGCTTGCGCCTATGATCCCGCCAGCCGCGCCTTCTACACCTGGATGGGCCGGATCGACGCCGACATCACCAACGGCGCCGCGCGCTCCGCCGGCGCCTGGCGGCTGGACCTCGCGCGGCTCGGCGATCCCGATGCCGCGCTGCGCTGGGAGCGGCTGGCGGCGGACGATCTCGACGGCATCGAGGGCCGCCACCTGGTTCCCAGCGTATGGGACCCCACGGAGCGGAGGATGCTCGTCGCCGGCGGGCGGCGCAAGCTGGACACCTTCGCCGATGTCTGGGCGATCTACCCCGACATCACTGGCGCCGCCTGCGAGGCGCTGGACCCCTACGCCCGCTTCCAGGAGGGTGCCCCGGCGCCGACCGAGACCGCGATCCCGCCTGCCCGACCGACCGCCACGACGATCGTCCGGCCGACCCCGCCGCCGGGTGTGACGCCGGGAGCGACCTCCGCGCCGCCAGCCGCTCCGACGCTCGAGCCGGTGATCGCGCGGGCCTGCGCGCGCATCCGAGGCAAGGTGCCACCGGCGGTGATCAACGAGGCGCTGGCCAACCCCTTCCAGATCGAAGGCTTCGCTCAGCGCCAGTTCCCGAGCCTGCCGCCAGGGCCGCAAAACCCGCGCCGGCTGAGCCTGACCCTGCGCAATCCCGGCCTGGCCTGGGACGCCCTGTTCAACCCGGTGATCTTCAAGGCGAGCTGCTCATGATCCGCCCCCCGGCGTCGCGCTTCCGACCCGCCCCCCGTGATCGAATGGCGAGAGGACCCCGCATGAACCCGCCCGATCCCCACAGCCCGATCGTGATGCACTACTGCCACGACACCTTCGGTCTGGGCCATCTCAGCCGCACCCGCGCCCTAGCGCGCCAGCTCCGTCTGGCGCGGCCGGACCTGTCGCAGGTCATCGTCACCGGCTCGCCGGTGGCCGAGGAGATGCTCTCGGGCGCGGACGCCGAGGGCATGGACTACATCAAGCTGCCGTCGGTGGTCAAGCTCGGCGCCGGGCGCTATGCGGCGCGGTCGATCGCCACCCCCTTCGACGCGGTGCGCCTGGCGCGCGGCGCCATCCTGGAGAGCGCCGCGCGCCACCTGCGGCCGGACGTGCTCGTCGTCGACCACGCGCCGGCCGGCCTGGGCGGCGAGGCGCTGCCCGCGCTGGGCTACCTGTCGCGCCACGCGCCGAGCACCCAGCTGGTGCTCGGCCTGCGCGACATCGTCGACACGCCGGCCGAGGTGCGGCGGGTGTGGGTGGCGACCGGCGTCTACACGCTGCTGGACCACGTGTACGACCGCATCCTGGTCTACGGCCAAGAGGACGTGTTCGACGTCGCGCGCGCCTACCACCTGTCCGACCGCGCGGCGCGCAAGCTGTGCTACGTCGGCTATCTCGGCCATCGGCCGGGCGCGGCGTCGGCCAGGCCACCCGCCCCCCGGTCCGCCTCACCCCAGGTGCTGGTCACCGTCGGCGGCGGGGGCGACGGCTTCCCTCTGATCTCGGCGCTGATCGAGGCGCGGGAAGCGGGTTCCACGAACCCGGACTTCGACTGCCGGATCGTGCTCGGCCCGCTGATGCCCAAGGCCGAGCGCGCGGAGCTGCGGGCGCGGGCGCGGGGCCTGCCCGGCGTCGCGCTGGTGGATTTCGACACCCAGCTTCCGTCCGCGCTCGCAGGGGCCGACGGCGTGGTCGCGATGGGCGGCTACAACACCGTGTGTGAGATTCTGGCGCGGCAGCGCCCCGCGCTGATCGTGCCGCGGGTCCGCCCGCGCGAGGAGCAGCTCATCCGCGCCCGCATCTTCCACCGCCGCGGCCTGGTGCGCATGTTGCACCCGGACCGCCTCAGCCCGGACCGCCTCCACGCCGCGGTGCTGAACCTCCTGGCCCACCCGAACCGCCCGCACCTGCCGGTCGACCTCGACGGCGTGCGGACGACGGCGCGCGAGATCGAC
>CAZCJG010000381.1:0-4526 GCA_964498575.1 uncultured Anaerolineales bacterium
GAATCCCCTCTCCTGCGCAGCGGGGGAGGGGCGGCTCAGCGCGCGCGGGACTATCCCCCCATACTCTGATTATCGCAGGCGCGCGCTGTGCCGGGGAGGGGGCCGTAGCGCGAGCCAACCCTCCCCGGCCTTAGCTTGATGCCTAGGGGGTGAGCTTAATCCAAGGCCCTATCGACCGCGCGCCCGCGCCCTGAACACGAGCGGCAGGCAGGCGCGGTCGACCACGGAGATCTCGATGGTGCGCGTGGCGGTGGCGCGGCGGGGCGTGGACGTGGGGCTGGTCCTGTTCGGCGTGGCGGTGGCGGTCCGGCTGCTCGGAAGGGCCGTGGCGCGGGACGTCGCGGTCGGGATTGCGGTGTTTGTGGCGGTCGGAGTCGCGGTGCCCGTCTCAGTCGCCGTCGGGGTTGCGGTCGCCGTCGGCGTTGCGGTCGCCGTCGGCGTTGCGGTCGCCGTCGGGGTTGCGGTCGCCGTCGGGGTGTCCGAAGCGGTCGGCGTGGCGGTCGGCAGGGTTTCGAGCAGGGGGCCGCGCAGGATCGCGATGCTGCCGACCGATTGCCGCCGGAGTGGGTCGGCGTCGGGGAAGCCGAGGTGCAGGTCGTCGGCGCCGTCGCCGTCGGTGTCGGCCAGGACGGCGGTGATGCTGGCGCTGCCCACGCCCGCCGCGGCGCCCTGGATGCGCAACGGGGCGCCATCCACCGAGACCTCCCCGACCGGCGGCAGCGGCCCGCGCAGCCCGTAGACCATGCCGCCATCCGATCGACCGGCCGGGTCCGCCCAGGGCGCCGCCAGCACCAGGTCCAGCCGGTCGTCGCCATCGAGCCGGCCGGTCGCCAGCGACCAGCCCAGCCGGCCGTCCGGCAGCCCGCCGGCGATCGCCAGATGGGGCGTGGTCGCCAGGTCGTGGCGCCCCGGCGCCAGCGGTCCCGCCAGCACCACCGCGCCGCCGGATCGCCCATGATCCAGCGGCGAGCCGGCGATCAGGTCCGGCCGGCGGTCACCGGTGATATCCGCCACGCCGAGCACCAGGCCGCGGCAACTGCACGAGCCGGGCGAGATCGCCCCGCCGAGGTACATGTCCGCGCGCCCGACGATCTCGATCGGCGCGCTGGCCATTGCGAGGTCGACCTTGCCGCCGCCGCCCCGCCCGCCAGGGAAGATGTGGATCGCGCCGGAGCCTGTGGGCCCGTCACGGTAGCCGTAGGCGCTGGCGACCAGGTCGTCGATGCCGTCGCCGGTCACATCACCGGCTTGCAGCGCGGCGCCGAAGAGCGCGCTCGGCGCCGGGCCGGTGATCGTCCAGTCGGCCGAGCGGTCCTGCAGGTCGATCCGCCGCCCGGGCGCGAAGGGGCCCCACCACACGAACACCGCCCCGGTGCGATCGGCCCGGAACACTGCCGCCGCCGCCAGATCGGTCCGGCCGTCGGCGTTGAAGTCGCCCAGCGCCAGGTCGGTGCCGATCTGGTCCGACCCGAAGCGGTCGCTGGCGCCGACGATCAGCGCGTCGGCCTCGCGGGTGTGAAAGTCCACCCGCCCGCGCACCTCCGGGCCGCCGAACATCAGGTACACCGCACCGGCGTTGGCGCGGCCGCTGGGATCGGCGAGCAGCGACCCCAGCGCCAGGTCGTCGATGCCGTCGCCGTCGAGGTCGCCGGCCGCCACCGCCGAGCCCAGCCGCGCCTCGCGCCCGGCGCCCATGAACGACCAGTCCTGCCACGCGAGCTGGTTGAGGTCCAACAGCCCCGGCCACTCGGGCCGCCCGAACACCACGTAGCTGCGCCCGACGATGTTGCGCCCGCTGGCCGAGCCCCAGTCCGCGCCGGCCACCAGGTCGATGCCCCCGTCCGCGTTGAGGTCCCCGCTGCGCAGGTCGTTGCCGAGCTGATCCTTCTCGGTAGCGCCGGCAATCAGGACGTCGATGTGCTCCGGCGTGGCCAGGTCGATCAGGCGAGGTTCGTCACCGGGCGCGGTGCGCGCGGATCGCGCCGGGAAGCAGGCAAGCGCAACTCCGCCGGCGGCGGCGACGGCGAGCACGAGGACGGCGAAGCGGTGCGGCATGGCGGTTCAGTGAAGTATGACGGCGACCGGTGGATTCGGATACGTTTGCCAGCGCTGCTCCCACGCGAGTCGCGCGGCGATCGCGGGACGTCGCGCGCGGGGGCCGATCGAGTATGATTAGGCCCAGCCCGGTGCCCCCATGGTCGTAGGACTCGCCATCGTTACCCTCCGCCTGCACGACGCGGCTTCGCTGAAGGACAAGCGCAGCGTGGTCAAGCGCGTGACCAGCCGCGTTCGCGGCGCGTACAACGTCGCCGTCGCCGAGGTCGACACTCACGACGCCTGGCAGACGATCACCCTGGGCATCGCCTGCGTGTCGACCGAGCCGGGCCATGCCCACGCGATGCTGGAGAAGGCCGTCCGGCTGATCGAGCACGAGCGGCTGGACGCCGAGCTGGTGGACTACGGCATCGAGATGCTGTAGAATGCGGCCGGCCACCCACCCATGCTCCAAATCAGCCTCGAAACCCTGCACACGCTGGCCAACCTGTCGGCCAGCTTCCTCTTGCTGGTCGCCTTCCTGATCCTGGTCGCCGTGATCGTGCTGCTCTACCTGCTCTGGCGCGGCATCCGCATCGCGCGCACCCAGGTCGCGATCCTGGCCCCGCAGGTGCTGGACTACACGCTGGAAGCGCAGGCGGGCACGCATGGCGCGGCCGACGACCTGATCTCGCCCCAGATCCAGGCGATCAGCCTGTGGGTGGGCCTGCGAGCCGGCGCGCACACCCTCCTCACCGGCGCGCCGCGCCCACGCAAGCGGCCCGAGCAGCTCGTGACGGCGCCGCGCGATCGGGCCACGGTCGCGGGCTCCGCCATGCGGGAACGAAGCTGACCACGGAGACACAGAGACCACGGAGAACAGTTTGCTCCGTGGTCTCTGTGTCTCCGTGGTGATTTCAAAGGGCGGCTTTTCTCAACGTGGACGTTTCGCGGCCCCGGGCGTGGCGTTCGCTAATCCGGCGGCGGCTCGGCGGATCGTGGTCTGGTTCCGTCTTCAAACACGGGGGTCTCAAGGTCCGCGATTGCGAGCAGGTTGGGATGGGAGTGATTGAGTTCGAGGGTACGCAGCGTTCGCCCGTCGTCGGCGTTGCGATGGCTTTCGATCAGGATGCCCTGTTCCTTGAACTCGGTCAGGATATCGGTGACACGGTCTTCCGTGAAGCCAAGGGCGTGGTGCGGCGACAGTGCGTGGGAACGGATGAACCCAAAAGTCATGTAGGGACGGTGCTCGTTCAGCCAGACAATGAGCTGTAGCAGGCGGGTTTCGTCGGCGGACTTGTCGTGCGGGGTGTGGCGGGCCGGTTCGGCCTGCTCGACCCCGCTGCCGCCGAGCGGGTCGTAGAGATCGGCGCTCTCGATGAGATCGCTGGAGACGCTGCCGGGAATGCCGCAAATCACCACTTGCTTGCCGAAACGATGCCGGGCGCGAGCGGTGACCCGGATGAAGTCCGAGTCGCCAGTCATCAGGACCAGCGTGTTGACGTAGGGGCGGTCGAGCAAGCAATCGATGATGTCCATCAACATCGCCATGTCCGCGCTGGACTTGTGCACCACGTCCGGGCTGCGGCGCGGCACGTCGCGCGGGGTGATCCCGGCGACCTCGAGCTTGCGCCGATACATCGACGGATGCTGGGTGAAATCGGCATAGGCATAGGCGACCGCGACGGGACCGTACTTCCGGGCTTTCTCCATCAGGAGCTGGGGATCGGGCTCGATGCCGAGGTTGTTCAGCATCCCGTAGCGGATGTTTTCAAAGTCGATAAACAGTCCAACTTCAAGCTGGTTGGCCATGGGGACAGGGTTCCCTCCTAATTCAGGGGTAGGAGCCTTGCCGGTTTAGCGCATGTGGTTTTGTCAAGGTGCGAAACGTCCGCTCCAAAATATAGTGCGTCGGCGCCGGTTCGTCAAGCTGGTAGGCTTAGCTGACAGGTCTGACGTCGGGCGCGACGATGGTCGGGAACGCGACCGCGCCGCTCTTCGCGCGCATCGTCGCTCGTCGGTGCTATCCTTAGCTCCCCACGAACAGCACATCCACCGACCCACAGCACTCCGCACCGAATTCCCTCATCCTCCCATGTCGATCCGCCACTGGCTCCGCCGCTCCGACGCGGGTGATCCGCCTACCAACCCCAACGGGGACGCGCCGCTCTCGGCGCACCTCATCGAGCTAGCTGGGGTGGTCAAGGCCTTCGAGACCGCCGCGGGGACCTTCCAGGCGCTGCGCGGGATCGACCTGGCGATCGACGCGGGCGAGTTCGTCGCGATCGTCGGCAAGTCCGGCAGCGGCAAGAGCACCCTCTTGAACATGATCGCCGGCATCGACCGGCCGACCGCGGGCACGGTGTGGGTCGATGGGACGCCGATCCACACCCTCGGCGAGAACGACCTGGCGGCCTGGCGCGGGCGGGCGCTCGGGGTGGTCTTCCAGTTCTTCCAGCTCATGCCGACCCTGACCGCGCTGGAGAACGTGA
>CAZCJG010000382.1:0-4503 GCA_964498575.1 uncultured Anaerolineales bacterium
CGAACCTAACGGCGGGGACAAGAAGAAGGACTAGGCCGGCGTTACGCGCGTAACGCCACAACGCGGGGCGGGAATGCTGTTATGTTCAGTAAATCAGACTTTGTGCGCCACGTATATTTATGCCAATTCATTCGCCTGGCACCGCTGAGCAGTTACGCCGCGAATTCTATTCGCCAGGCTGCACGGCCGGCTGAGCAGTTACTCTATTCCTCCACCCTCCACGCCGTCATCTCATCCAACTCGGACTTCTCCTCCGCGCTCAACCTGACCTTCAACGCGCCGAGGTTGTCGTTCAACTGCGCGATGGAGGTCGCGCCGATGATGGGGCTGGTGATGACCGGGTCCGCCAGCACCCAGGCCAGCGCGACTTGCGCGACGGTGGCGGAATGGGTCGCCGCGAGCGCATCCATCTTGTCGAGCAACGCGAAGTTCTTTTCCGTCGCGGCGTGTCGCAGCCCTCTGGCGCGATTGGAGTCGGGCGCGGGCTGGTCGCGGCGATACTTGCCGGTCAGGAAGCCGCCCGCCAGCGGACTGTAGGGGATGACCGCGATTCCGTAGGCGAGACAAACGGCCCGCAATTCGCGCTCGAACTCATCGCGCTCGATCAGGTTGTAGTGCGGCTGGAGGGAGTCAAAGCGCGCCAGATTGAGCTTATCCGAAGTCCACAAGGCTTGCATCAGCTCCCAGGCGGCATAGTTGGATGCGCCGAGGTAGCGGACCTTTCCCTGCCGCAGCAGGTCATCAAAGGCGCGCAGGGTCTCCTCGATCGGCGTGTCATCGTCCGTCCAATGGGTTTGGTAGAGGTCGATGTGGTCGACTTGCATGCGGTGAAGGGAGGCTTCGACCGCGTGCATGATGTGGACGCGGCTCAGGCCCTGGTCATTCGGTCCCTCGCCCATCTTGCCGCGGACCTTGGTGGCCAGCACGATCTGGTCGCGCGGGATCTCGCTCTGCTTCATCCATCTGCCGAGATAGGTCTCGGACACGCCGCCGGGATTGCCCTCGACCCAACGCGAGTAGACGTCGGCGGTGTCGAAGAAGTTGATGCCCGCGTCGAAGGTCGCCGAGAGGACGCGATGGGAGTCCGCCTCGCCGAGCGACCAGCCGAACTGCATCGTGCCCATGCACAGGCGTGATACTTTGAGCCCCGTCTTGCCGAGTTTGATATAGTCCACATTTGTCTCCTAGCGACTTGGCAGGCTTCGTCGCGCGGCAGGCTTGAGCACCGCGCTAAGCCAACATGTCCTTCACCATCGGCACAACCTTGCTCCCGTACAGCTCGATCGAGCGCAGGAGCTGCGCGTGCGGCAGGGTGCCGGCGCTGTACTTGAGGTCGAAGCGCTGGATGCCGAGCGTCCGGATCGTGGCGACCAGCTTGCGGGCGACCGTCTCTGGTGAGCCCAGGTGCAGCGCGCCCTGCCGCACCTCGCTCTGGAACTCTTCAGGCGAAGTCGGCGGCCAGCCGCGCTCGGCGCCGATGCGGTCGCGCATGACGCGGTAGTGCGGCCAGTACTGCTCTGCCGCCTCCACGTCGCTGTCCGCGATGTAGCCGGGCGAGTGTACGGCAATCGGCAGGTCGGGCTGCCTGAGCTGCGCGAGGGCCCGATGGTAGAGGTCGACGTAGGGCGCGAATCGGGCGGGCGGGCCGCCGATGATCGCCAGCACCAGCGGCATGCCGTAGCGGGCGGCGCGCACGACGGACTCGGGGCTGCCGCCCACGCCGATCCAGGTGCGGATGTGGCCACCCTCGGTGCGCGGGTAGACGTTCTGGTTCGTGAGACCGGCTCGGAGCTTGCCCGCCCAGGTGACAGACTGCTCCCTCAGCAGTTCGGCGAACAGGTCCAGCTTCTCCACGAACAGCTCCTCGTACATCTCGAGGTCGAATCCGAACAGGGGGAACGACTCCGTGAACGAGCCCCGGCCGAGGATGATCTCGGCGCGGCCGCTGGAGAGCGCGTCGAGGGTGGCGAAGCGTTGGTACACGCGGATCGGGTCGTCCGAGCTGAGCACCGTCACCGCGGTGCCCAGGTGGATGCGCTGGGTGACGGTCGCCAGGCCCGCCAGCACCGTTTCGGGGGCGGAGACCGCGAAGTCCGCCCGGTGATGCTCCCCGACGCCGAAGAAGTCGAGGCCCAGCTCGTCGGCGAGCACGCCCTCGGTGATGATATCGCGGATCACCTGCGCCTGGCTCAGCGGGAAGCCATCCGGCCCCACCGTCACGTCGCCGAAGGTGTCCAGCCCGAACTCGATTCCCTGTGCCATAGCGGCCCTCTCCATCTCGAGGCGGTTGCATCCTGTGTGTCAACACACCCTGTCGCCCGATCATTCCCGCAGACGTTCAAGCTTCGCCCGCCCATCGAGAGGATAGGACCGGCCGGTATGATAGCCGACCGGTCCTTGCACGGCGAGGTGAGAGGGCCGTCGAACCGTTTCCCCCTCAAGCCATCGCCAGCTCCTCCTGTCCAGCGGCCTCCAGCGCCTCCGACAGACCGGGTACTTCGCCCGCCCCGGTCGGCACGGTCAGGCTGGATCCGGTGAAGTCGTCGCCGATCGGCTCGCAGCGGCCGCCCAGGCAGCGCGCCAGGAAGGCCTCGGCGATGGCGAAGAACGAGAGGCGGTTCTCCGGCCGCGCGAAGCCGTGGCCCTCGTCGGGATAGAGCACGTAGGTCACCGGGATCCCATGGGTCTGCATCGCGGCGACGATCTGGTCGGACTCGGCCTGCTTGACCCGCGGGTCGTGGGCGCCCTGGCCGATCAGGAGCGGGCGGCGGATGCGGTCGACATAGGTCAGCGGCGAATGCGCGGTCAACAGCGCCCGCCCTTCCTCGGTGCGGTGGTCGCCGACCCGCGTGGTGAAGAGCTCGAGCATCGGCTTCCAGTAGGGCGGGATCGACTCGAGCAGCGTGATCAGGTTCGAGGGTCCGACGATGTCTACCCCGCAGGCGAACAGCTCAGGGGTGAAGGTCAGACCGGCCAGGGTCGAATAGCCGCCGAAGCTGCCGCCCAGCACCGCGACGCGCGCCGGGTCGGCGATGCCGGCCGCGATCGCCCAGGCGACGGCGTCCTGCTGATCCGCCATGATCGCGCCGCCCCACTCCAGGTCGCCGGCGTTGGCGAAGGCCTTGCCGAAGCCGGTCGAGGCGCGGAAGTTGACCGAGAGCACCGCGTAGCCGCGGTTGGCGAGCCATTGGTGCCACGGGTTCCAGCCCCAGGTATCGCGCGCCCAGGGCCCGCCGTGGGGGATCAGGACCAAGGGGACCGGACGATCGGGGCGTCCGCCGCCGTCCCCGGCGCTGCCCGGCGGCAGCGAATAGTAGGCGACGAGGTCCAGTCCGTCGCGCGCCTTGATTACCGTGCTGTGCAGCTTGACCTGCGGCAGGCCCTCCAGCGCCGGGCGGCTGGTGAACAGGAAGCGCGCCTCGCGCTCCCCGCGGTCGTACAGGTAGTAGCGCACCGGTCCGTCGTCGACCACGTAGGCGACCACCCACCAGCGGTCGTCCAGCGAGCGGCTGGTGATCTCCGCCTCGCCGTCGACCAGGCCGCGCAGGTGGTCTAGGTCCGCCTGGATGCCCGGGTCGAGCACCTGCCAGCGCTTGCGGTCGTAGACGAATGCGGCCGCCTGGGGCTGCCGGCTGGTCGGGTGGCGCAGGAGGTCGGCGGCGTCGGCGCGGGCGTCCTCGGCCAGGACCCGCGTCGCCTGGGTCTCGGTGTCGACCTCGACCAGGGCGGCGGTGTCGCGCCCTCGGCTGTCGATGCGGTACATCAGCCGCCCGGTCGCGTCGAAGCCGACCAGGTGCGTGGTCAGCGCGTCTGCGGCCGGGATCCGCTCCCAGGCCTGCCAGTCATCGCCGGAGGGGCGGAAGACGTCGACCCCGCCATCGGGCGTCATCGTCGTCGCCATGCGCAGCCGGTAGTCGTCATCCACGCCCACCGTCGCGAAGCGATCGTGCTGCAGCAGGAGCTCCATCGCTCCGGTGCGGATGTCCAGGCGGTAGATGTCGTGCCATTGGGGATCACGGTTGTTCAGGCCGATGACGACTTCCGAAGGTCGCTTCGGGCTCCGGGCTACGATCCACGCGGTCGCTCCCTCGAAGGGCGTGAGATCCCGGTCCGCCCCGCTCTCGATATCCACCGCGTGCAGGCGCCAGTTCTCGTCGCCGTTGCGGTCCTGGATGTAGAGCAAGAGGCCGGCCACGTAGGCCCAATGGAAGGAGCGGATGCCGCGGTCGCGGTCGCGGGTGACCGCCCGCGCCGCGGCCGGGTCGACGCGGGGCGCCACCCAGACATTGAGCACGCCGTCGACCGGAGCGAGCCAGGCCAGGTGCGCCCCGTCCGGGCTGATCTGGACCGACGCCCGGTCGGGGTTGCCGAAGAGGATGTCGCGGGGAAGGAGGGGGATGTCGGGTTGCGCCATAGGTCAGTCGCCTTTCGTGTTATGCCGCGAGCAGCGGAATGTGTCAAGTTTCGTGAGACAGGTTATCGCAGAATTTAGTGTCGAAGGCC
>CAZCJG010000383.1:0-4501 GCA_964498575.1 uncultured Anaerolineales bacterium
GTTCGGGTCGGTCTTGACGCGGCGCAGGATGAAGGGGCCGGTCAGCCGGCGCAGCCGCCGCAGCGCCGCCGCGTCGCCGTTCTTCTCGATCGGCACCGCGAAGGTCCGCCGGAAAGCCGTGCGCCCGCCGAGGAAGCCCGGCGCGCAGAACTGCATGATCGACCACAGCTCGGAGAGCCGGTTCTCGACCGGCGTGCCGGTCATCGCGAAGCGGAAGGCGGCCGGGAGCTGGCGCAAGGCGCGCGCCACGCGCGTCTCGGCGTTCTTGATGTGCTGCGCCTCGTCCGCGACCACGCCGAACCAGCCAACCGCCGCGATCGCCTCGGCGTCCCGCCGTGCCAGCGCGTAGCTGGTGACCACCAGGTCCGCCGCCCGCGCCCGCGCCGCGAAAGCCCCGCCCAGCGCCCGGTCCGCGCCCTGGTGGACCATCACCGCAAGCTCCGGCGTGAACTTCGCGCTCTCGCGCTGCCAGTTGGTGACGACGGAGGTCGGGCAGACCAGGAGGACCGGGCCGGGGAGATCCAGGTCGACTTGGCTTTCTTTCAAATACTGGATCAGCGCCAGCATCTGCACCGTCTTGCCCAGGCCCATGTCGTCGGCGAGGATGCCGCCCAGCGCGCTCTGGCGCATGAAGTCCAGCCAGGCCAGGCCCTCGGCCTGGTAGGGTCGCAGCACCGCGCGCAGGCCGGCGGGCGCGGGGATCGGATCGAGCGCGTGCTCGCCGCGCAGGCGGTCCATCCAGTCACCGAGCCAGCCTTCGACCTCGACCTCGTCGACCGGCAGCCCGTCGATCTGATGCTCGGCCCCTAGGCCGTAGCGCAGCGCCTCCTCCAGCGCCAGCGCCTCCGCCTCCCGGCGCTCGCGCCAGAAGCGGATCGCCGCCTCGATCTGGAAGGGATCGAGCTGCACCCACTGGCCGCGGATCTGCACCAGCGGGCTCTTGAGCGCGACCAGCGCCTGGAACTCCGCCTCCGACAGGGCGTGCTCGCCGAGCGCGAGCTGCCACTCGAACCGGACCAGGCTGTCCATGCCCAGCCGGCTCGGCCCGACGACGTCGGCCGCCGCGCTGGTCGACGCGGCACCGGAGGGCGAGAGCTTGAGCCGCAGGCCCAGCCGCCCGCCGGGCTTGTTCCACCAAGGCGGGATCAGCACGCCGAAGCCGTTTTGCTCCAGCACCGGCGCGACATCGTGCAGGAAGGTATAGGCTTCCTCGGTCGAAAGCCTGGCCTGGTCCGGCCTCGCCGCGTCCAGCGCCTTGCGCACCGGCGCGAAGGCGCGGCCGACGTAGCCCAGGCCGGTGAGGAGCTTCTCCTGCGGCTCTGCGAAGCGCCGCCCGAACATCGTCAGCACCGACCCGCACCCCGCCCACACGTCGCGCGCGGCGATGAGCAGGCTCGG
The DNA here is from genome assembly GCA_964498575.1 of uncultured Anaerolineales bacterium. Taxonomy (GTDB): domain Bacteria; phylum Chloroflexota; class Anaerolineae; order Epilineales; family Epilineaceae; genus CAZCJG01. The sequence goes on from CAZCJG010000383.1 coordinate 1,399, forward strand.
ATCGTCCCGCGCCTGGAGCAGGAAGAACAGCCGCCAAGTCGCGTCGCCGCCGTTCATCAACTCGGGCGCCTGCAAGCGCAAGGCAACCCGCGCGGTCCGATCCCCTGCCACCCTCAGCGACCTCAGCCAGCCGGTGTAGCCGGCATACAGGTGCTGCAAGCGGGCGGCGGGCGCGCGGATCGGCGGATCGTCGTCGAAGAGGGCGCCGAGCCAGGCTTCCAGCGCGTCTTTCGTGTTCGCCCTGAATCGCGGCGCCGTCTCCCGCGCCCAGCGGCGAGCGACCGCGTCGACCGTGGTGTTGAGGAAGGCGTCGAGCAGGCGGGCGGGCGCCGGCGCGGCGTCGGGATCGGGCGCGCCGGCGCGGCAGACCGCGGGCATCGCGTCGGCCAGGCGCGCCAGGCGCGGCGCGACGGCGGGGTCGTCCAGCACCGGCAGCCAGCGCGCCTGGTAGCGCTGGCCAGGGTCGATCTCGACCAGCGCCGGTAGCACCTTCTGCTGCGCCAGCGCCTCCAGCGCCAGGCGTGCCGCCGCCTGCCAGTAGCGGGCGTCGTCGGCCGGGCGGACCACGGGCGGCCAGTCGGGCGCCGGCGGCAGGCCGGCCAGCACCGCGAAGGCATCCGCCGGCGCCAGCCACAGGCCGTCGACCACCCAGAGGCGCAAGGCGGGCGCCTCGTCGTCATCCAAGGGCCAGTCGTGGACCAGCCGCGGCGAGGGCTCGGGGCCGAACCTCGTGGTCGGCAACCACAAGAGCACCTGCCGGTCGTCGCCCGCCACCGGGGCGCCGAGGAGGGCGCCGAGCCGGTCCGCGACCCCCTCGGTCGCCGCGGCGAAGGGGTGGCGCTGGGGGCGCTTCAGGCGGCGGTCGATGCGGGCGGGCTGGGCCGCGGCTGTCTCGGCCCAGAAGAGCACGCCGCCGGGATCGTCGGGGGACTGGGGCGGCGCGAAGTGGGCGTGGAGGACGTGCATCAGGACAAGGGCCGGCCTAGAACGGTGTCGATACCCTGGAAGATCGCTTCGAGGATCCAAGTCGGAATCGACGAGATGTAGTCGTCCAGCCGCCGGCGGTCGAGCGTGAGAATCCGGGATACGTTGGCGACCGAGTCGCGCGGCAACCCGGAGATCGAGGCGGCGACCATGACATTGCCGGGGGCGCGGGCCAGGCGAGTGTTGGACGTCAAGGGCAGCAGACGACAGTGGCAATCCGAGACTGATTGAACGCTTCCCCTTGCACCACGACCACCGGCCGGCGGTTGCCAAGCTCCGATCCCACCGGCGAAGGAAGGTCAGCCCACCAGATGTCGCCCTGCCGGATCACCAGCCTTCATCCTCGAGAATCTCCATTTGGGCCGCCATGAACCCTGGGTCAAGCTCCGACGACTCGGTCGCGTAGACCTCGTCCAAAGCCTGGCGGATCGCATCTTGCGAGCGCCGATCGACGTACTCGCGCAGGGCCTGGGCATACAGTTGGCTGCGGCTGACTTGAAGGATCCCGGCCAGGGTTTCGGCGCGGGCGAACAGCTCATCGGGCAGAGAGATTGCGGTCTTCATGGCCCAAAGTATAACTTGGGGTTAGACCGAAGTCAAGCACCACCGGAGCGAATTAACGTTCACCCAGCAGGGAAACCACGGCAGCGATGACTCCGCTACCAGGGAACACGTCAGAGAGCAGGACCTGGCTTAATTCTCGTCTGAGAGTGCCTGAGACCGCGCCGAAGGCGGCCCGAACCAGGTGGCCAGCGCGTCAGCGAGTCCCGTCTGGGCGCCCTCCCCCACCCAGGCCACATATCCGTCGGGCCGAATCAACACGGCGGAGGGTGCGGAGATCGCGCCGAGTACCGGGAGCTCCCACGGACCGTCGCAACCGGCGTCGACGAGCTGAACCCGATCCGCCCAAGGCGTGATGTCGAAGCCGCCGGGATCAGCGAGGTTGAGGAGCACCGGCCGGGCATCGTGCAGCAGGGTGAAGACGCGCACCGGGCCGCCGGCGGTCACCAGGTCGAGATCGGGCATGCGGCGCCCGAGCAGCGGGTGCCCTTCGCCCAGGTCATAGTGAACGTCCAGGCCGGACATCATCCCGGCAAGCCGCTTGCGTGGCTCATCCATGCCCAGCAGCTCGGCGGTGATCTGGCGCAAGGCGTTGGTCTGGTCATCGGTGCGCAGCAGCGCGACCTGCGCCATCGTGTCGCGCAGCACGCGGGCGGCGACCGGGTGCCGCTCGGCATGGTAGGTGTCGAGGAGGCTTTCGGGCGACGTCCCTTTGACGACCTGGGCCAGCTTCCACCCCAAATTCACCGCGTCCTGCACCCCTATGTTGAGGCCCTGCCCGCCCGTCGGGTAATGCACGTGCGCAGCGTCGCCGGCCAAGAGCACCCGTCCCTCGCGGTAGGCGGCGGCCTGCCGCGCCATGTCGGTGAATCTCGAGATCCACGTGGGACTGTGGATGCCGAAATCGGTCCCGTAGATGGCGACGAGCGCCTCGCTGAGGTCGCGCAGGGTGGGTTCGCCGGCCCGGCCGACGCGCTGTTCGGTCAAGAGGACGCGCACCGTCTTCCCGTCCTCCATCTTGCTGAGGCCATGGATGCCGTGGGCGTCGCGGCGCGCGCCCCACTCCGGCTCCTCGGCCATCTCGACCTCGGCGATCAGGTTGCTGGTTGACGGATCCCATCCGGGGAACTCGATGCCGGCGGCTTTCCGAATCAGGCTGCGCCCGCCATCGCAGCCGACGAGGTACGCCGCCCGCAGCGGCGGGCCGCCGGACTGCTCCACGTCGACGCCGGTATCGTCCTGCGCGAAACCCGTCACCTCGCGTCCGCGATAGATCGGCACCGCCAGCTCGTCCACCCAGCCGGCCAGGATGCGCTCGATGCGGTTCTGCCACAGCGCCAGCCCGTAGTTGTGCCGCGTGGGGAAGTCGCTGATGTCGAGCGGGATCCACGCGAAGCCCGCGACCTGAGCCACCTGCCCCTGATCCAGGAACCGTTCGGCGATGCCCCGCTGATCGAGGACCTCGATGGTACGTGCATGCAGACCACCCGCGCGCAAGCCGGCGAGGTCCTGGCTCTCGCGCCGCTCGACAACGGCCACGTCGACGCCCGCCAACGCC
>CAZCJG010000384.1:0-4485 GCA_964498575.1 uncultured Anaerolineales bacterium
GTCAAGAAGACATTGCGCCCGCGGATGTCCAGCTTGTCGGTGAAGCTCAGCTTGTCGCATTCAGGCGTGATCGGGGGCGACGTGATGCGCAGCTCGGCGCAAGGCTCGCCCGACAACTTGGCCACCCGGAGCACCGCGGTGTAGCCGCCATCCGCCGGCGGCCGGGCGAAGGTCAGGCGCAGCGGCTGGGTGGTGTCGCGCGGCAAGGGCACGTCCAGCGGGAGCACGGCGGGCCATGGGCTGGCCGGCCGCGGCCTGCTGAGCAGGGCGGTCGAGCCGAGGTAGACGCCGGTCAGGTCACCGTTGCGCTGCGGCCAGCTCAAGGTCAGCGAGCGCAGCATGACCGTGCTGCCGGTGTTGATCACGTGGGCGCTGACCTCGCGTGGCAGCCCGCCGCTGCGCGGGCTGAGCTGATCGGCGGCCCATACCTTGCATCCCCCGGCGTCACCGCGCAAGGTCGAGAAGGCGGCCTGGCAGCCGCTCTGGAAGCCCGCCAGGAGGGTGAGATCGCCGCCGATCTCGCCGGCGGCGTTCGCCCCGCCGGCGGGATCGAACTGCAGTTGCAGCTCGACACTGCGGCGCGGGCCGACCACGACGGGGCGGTCGAAGGCGCGGATCGAGGTCGGCGCGACGGTGCTGCCCGCGCCCCAGACCGGCATGCCGTCGACCAGCACCTGCGTCAGCGCGCCGTTGAGCGCCGGCGTCCAGAACAGGTCCAGCACGGCCAGGGTCTGCGAGATGGCGGCGCGATTGCTGAGCTGGAAGTAGGCGGCGTGCCCGCGCGACTCGAAGTCCCCGAGCTCGAGCCCGCAGTAGGGGTTGGCCAGCCAGCTCGTGGCGCTGGCGACGCAGCCCTGGCGGGTCGACAGGCTGATCGCGTAGCCGGTCGGCGCCACCGGCTGCTCGAAGATCAGGCCGAGGGTGGTTGCCGATCCCGGCGCGAGCTGGGCGCCATCGGCCAGCACCCGCGCCAGGTCCAGCACGCCCGGCGCGCGCACCAGCGGCGCGTCGAGCTTCAACTCCTCCGCCTCGCCGAGCCGGAGCGCGACCAGCGCGCCGTTGGTCTCCGCCGGCCAGGTCAGGTCGAGCATCGCCAGGTCGATCGGCGTATCGGCGCTGTTCGTCAAGCCGACGGTCACCCGCTCGAGGATCGCGGGGTCCGGCACGGGCGGGCCGACAGCCAGCGGGCAGCCGGACGCCACCGGTGCCGGGCGCAAGGCGGCGACGCAACCCTCGCGGACGTGGACCGCCAGCGGGCCGGGTGTGAAGACCGCCTCAGGATCGGGGCGGGTGAACATCAGGCGCAGCGACAAGGTCGCGCCAGGCGCGAGGACCACCGGGTCGGCTCCGACCAGCGGCACCAGCGCCGGGCTGGTCGCCGACTTGACCGGTACCACCACCCCGCCGTCGAACACGACGCTGGTCAGGAGCGCGGCGCCTTGCCAGCCCGCCTCGATTGCTTCGAGGGTGGCCGAAGCGCTGCCGGCGTTCTGCAGTTGGGCCGAGAGGCCGACGACGGTGCCCTCGGCGGTGACGCTGTACACGCCCGCCACCACATGGCAGGGCACTGCGCTCGACGGGGCAGCCGATGGCGGGGGCAGCGCCGTGGCCTGGTCGGCGTGGGGCTGGTCAAGGCTCTCGATGGACCTGCCGGGCAGCCCGGCGGTCAGGCCAGCCAATCCGCCGAGCAACATCAGCGCCAGCGCCAGGCCCGCCGCCGCGGGACGATTGGAGCGATCAGGGATCATAGGGTTTGCCGGATTTGGGTAATACGACCGTCCGTGCGTGGGCAGGTACGCACGACTAGGGCAGGACGGCTCCGACCTTCGATCTCGCAACCTGGGCGTTCAGCACCATTATACCGCAGGCTTCGGGATCGCGCGAATCACGGATGTCACGATACTTGGCAATCATACCGCGCTTGGCCCGCTATGGCCAGTTCGGCGTGGTCTCGAGTCGATCGGGCCGTGGGAACGGACCGGCTTCGTGGAGGGCTTATCGCTCGATGGTCGAATGCCGACATCGAGCCACCGAGCGCCCCTGGCGGATGAAAAGCACCCCGCCGGCCCGATCGGGGCCCAGGCGGGGTGCTGTAAAGGTGCCTGCGCGCTTGGTTCGCGCGCCCCGCACTACTTACTCGTTGCTGTCGGTCCCCGGCGTCGACGTGGGCGTTGGCTCGATCGTCACCACCGGCGGCGGCTCGCCCTGGTCCCCGCCGAGTGGCGGCGCCGACGACCGGACCGAGATCAAGGTCGCGTGCAGGATGTTGTCGCCAGTCATGTTCCCGCGGACGTTGACCAACTGGCCGTTCTCCACGCTCGACCCCTCGGGCATGATCCGGGTGCCGGCCTCGATCTGCACCGTCACCCGCTCGGGCATGTCGGGATCGCCATCGACGTTGATCAAGGTGAAGCTGATGCCCGGGACCAAGTCCGCGACCTGCCCGTTGAACTCGCGGGCCTGGGACTGCTCCTCGCGCACAGTAACCTCGATCGCGACCGGCATCCCGGCACCGCAGCTCTGGTAGTGCACCGTCACCAGCGCGCCGGGCTTGGGATCGCCGTTGATCTTCGCCGTGTCGATGCGATAGCTGCGGTCGTTGTCCAGCACCAGCGTGCCGTCGCCCGGATTGTCCTTGACCCGACCGTCGGCGGCGCTCTCGGTCACGCCGGCATAGTCCTGGACCTCCCTGAGCATGCTGGCGGCGAACTCGGTCTTGTCGTCGTTCAGATACTTCCCGCTGACCCTGACATACTTGAACTTGACATCGACGCCGATCTGGGCCGGGATCTGACTGATGTCGACTCGGACCACCGTACCATCGCAGCCATCCCGGCCCACCAGCCACAGATGGGTCGCCGGCTGATCGATCACCACCCCCTGAACCTTTTGCGGGTGCTGATCGACGCTGCCTTGCCCGGCGGAGGGCGCGAGCGTCGGCTGCAGCGTGGCGGTCGGCGTCGCCGGCGGGGGCAGGTCGGTCGCGGTCGGCGTGCCCGGCTGGGCCGGCAGCACCGCGCTGGACGTGGCCGCCGCGGCCGAAGGCAGGGCGGGCACCGCGGGCAGCATGGGCGCCGGGACGGAGCGCAGCACCTCGGTCGGCGCGGGCATGTGGGGCGGCTCGGCGCTGGCCAGCACTTCCGGCACGCTGACGAGCTGCACCAGGCGCGCGGTCGCCCGCTCGCCCGCGGCGCCGCCGGTGTGGACGGTCAGGCCGACCACCGCGCTGGGCGGGAGGTCCTCGATCCGCGCGTAGCCGCCCAGGTCCAAGGTCGCCTGGTCGCCTAGCACGATCACCTGCTCCTGGGCCTGGGCGCCGGTCGGCGGGATGCGCAGGCGCAGGAGGATGCGGGTGGACCCGTCGGCGAGCTGTTCCACCTCGTAGCCGAGGAAGGCGCCGCGCAGGGCCACCTCCGCCTCGCGCCCGAGCGCGATGAGCTGCTGGACCTCCGCCGCCCGGCGCAGATCGTGCGCCTGCTCGATCTGGACGCGCGTGTCGGGATCGAAGGCGACCCACAAGTCGATCTGCTCGTTCAGGCGCTTGATCAAGTAAGCCGGCTCGCCCGGCAGCGCACCGGCGATCGCCGCGTTGTCGCGGACCATCACCGCCGCGCCGAAGAACAGCGCCACGGCCATCGTCGCCGCGACCATCGAGCGGGTGAGCAGGGCCGGAACCCGCGTTCCCGCGGACCAACCCGCCGTCCAGGACCCGAGCCGGGCCCGCCAGCCGGTCTGCGCCGCGGCCGCCGTCGTCAGCGCCGCCGCCTGGCGCGCGCCGGCGATCGCCGCCCGATGCGCTTCGGACCGGGCCGCGACCTCGAGGAAGCGTGCCCGGCCCGCCGCCAGGCCGCCCGGGGGCGGCGGCGCCGGCTGGGCGGCGTCCATCAGGTCGCCGGCGGCGGCGAGCAGCGGCCGCAGCGCGTCGGCGACGGAGATCGGCAAGCTGGCCAGCACCAGATCGGCGCGCTCGCCGGCACGCAGCCGCGCCAGGCAGGCATCCAGCGCCTCGACCAGCGCCGAATCGAGCTCGGGCGGCTCGGCGCCCGCATGGCCCGCGCCGGGGTAGGCCGCGTGGCCGTTCTTCCCGTTTGCCCCTACCCCGGCCGCCGCGAGCATCCCGCTGGCGCCGAGGCCGGCCGCCGCCAGGAAGCGCGCCCGGCCCTCGGCCAGGCGGCGCGGCGGCGGGGCGGGCGGGGTAGCGGCCAGCGCATGCGCGCCCTCGATCAGCGGCCGCAGCTCGGCGGCCAGGTCGGCCGGGTAGGCCGCCAGGGCGGCCTCGACCGGCTCGCCCGCGGCGACGCGGGCCAGGCAGGCGTCGAGCGCGTCGATCGCCTGCGCCTCGGTGGCCTGCTCGGCGGCGCGCAGCTCGCGCGCCGCGGCGAGGAAGCGCTCGCGGCCGGGCAGCATGCCCGCCGCCGGCGCCGGGACCGAGGCCTCGCGCGTGGAGCTCACGTCGCGCGCGATCATCAGGAGCGGCCGGAGCTC
>CAZCJG010000385.1:0-4476 GCA_964498575.1 uncultured Anaerolineales bacterium
CCAACGAGCGCGAGCGCGCCTACCAGTTCATCCGCCACCGCGTCGCCAAAGGCGAGCAGGCCTACGTCGTCTGCCCGCTGGTCGAGGATTCCGAGACGATCCAGTCGCGCGCCGCCGTCGCGGAGCACGAGCGCCTGTCCGGTGAGGTGATGCCGGACCTGTCGGTCGGCCTGTTGCACGGCCGGATGCGCCCCGCCGAGAAGGATACGGTGATGCGCGAGTTCACCGCCGGGCGGATCGACGTCCTGGTCTCGACCAGCGTGATCGAGGTCGGCGTCGACGTGCCCAACGCCACGGTAATGCTGATCGACGGCGCCGACCGCTTCGGCCTGGCCCAACTGCACCAGTTCCGCGGCCGGGTCGGGCGCGGCGCGGCGGATAGCGTCTGCCTGCTCCTGGCCGACAACCCTTCGCAGGCGGCCGCCGATCGGCTGGCGCTGATGACGGAAACCTCGGACGGGCTCAAGCTCGCCGAGCAGGACCTCAAGGTCCGCGGCCCCGGCGACTACCTCGGCGTCCGCCAGTCCGGCCAGCCGGATCAGTTCCATTTCGCGCGGGAAGCCTCGACCGAGCTGCTGGCGCTCGCGGCGCGCGTCGCGGATGGGATCGTGGCGGCGGACCCGGAGCTCGCCCGGCCCGAGCTGGCCGTCCTCGGCGCACGCGTGGCGGCCTTCAGCCTGGGCGCCGAACGCATCGAGCACGCCTGATCCGGCCGGATCGGACCCTGGTCGCGGGTCGATCGAAGGGCGGGGACATTCGGATCGAATGGACAATTGTGCAAAAGTCGTATAATCTCAGCCGGGTGACAAGACCACGATGAGCGCGACCGCCGTATTCCCGGCCACCTTCGATCCGATCACCAACGGCCACGTGGCCATCGCCGAGCGCGCCGCGCGGCTCTTCGAGCGGCTGGTGGTCGGCGTCTATGCCCACAGCGGGCCGGCGACCAAGCAGCCGCTGTTCGGTGTGGACGAGCGCGTAGCCCTGGTGCGCGCGGCGCTGGCCCACCTGCCCAATGTGCGCGTCCACCTGTTCGAGGGGCTGGCGATCGACTTCGCGCGCGCCGAAGGGGCCCAGTCGATCGTCCGTGGGCTGCGGGTGGCCGACGACTTCGAGTTCGAGCGGCAGATGGCAATGATGAACCGCCACCTGGCGCCGGAGATCGAGACCCTGCTCTTGATCTCCGACCCCGCCCACGCCTTCGTCAGCGCGTCGATGGTGCGCGAGGTGGCGCTGATGGGCGGCGACGTCAGCGGCCTGGTGCCGGCGGCGGTCGCCGAAGCGCTGGCGGCCAAGGCGCGCCAGCCGGCCTGGGCCGAGCTCGCGGCGCGGGCCTCGCGCGTCTAGTTCAGGAGAGCGGGCGGTGTCGAAGCCAGGGCCCGGAAAGGAGCGTGAGCCATAGACCTCGAGTACTTGATCGAGCGCCTCGAAGAGCTGCTCGATCGCGGGACGCGGATCCCGATGACCACGCGGGTCGTGATCGACGAGAACGACTACCTGCGGCTGATCGACCAGATGCGCATCAGCGTACCGCAGGAGATCAAGAACGCGCGCCAGATCGAGGCCGAGCGCGACCAGCTCCTCTCGGCGGCCCAGGCGCAGGCCGAGGCGATGCTCGAGGCCGGCCGCCAGAAGCGCGAGCAGCTCGTCGCGGAGCACATCGTGCTCAAGCAAGCCGAGGCGCGCGCCAACGAGGTGCTTGCCGACGCCTACAACGAGGCGGCGCAAATCCGCAACGACGCCGACGCCTATGCCCTGGAAGTGCTGCAGCGCATCGCGGCGCAGCTCGACAGCTTCGGCCGCACGGTCAAGAACGGCATCCGCCTGCTGGAGACCGGCAACCCGATCGGCAGCCCGGTGCCCGACAAGGCCGAGCCGGCCCCGGCCGCCGGCCCGCCGACCGACAAGGCCAGCCGGCCGGCGGGCGGCAAGCCTTGAGCAGGCGGATTTTTCGGCAATCGCGGCAATGTCGGTATACTTGATTTTTCCAATTGACAACTGCGCGGCCGCGCCAAGCCGGCCAGCTTGCGTCGAACCGGTAGGAGGTGACCATGCGCTACAACGTCGCCGGGCTCCTGAAGTCGCCGATCGGCAGCACGCGCCTGATCACGGTCGATGAAGCCTTCGATCTCGAGGACGCGGAGGTCCGGCTGGTCGCGCCGGTGCAGGGCACGCTGCGGTTGATCCGCGATCTCGCCGGGATCTGGGTCGACGGGCGGCTGGAAACCCGCGCCGAGCTCAACTGTGCGCGCTGCCTCGATCCGGCCGAGGTTGACCTGGAGATCGAGCTGAGCGAGCACTTCCGGCCGACGGTGACGATCGCCGACGGGCCGCCGATCCAGGTCGATCCCGACGAGGAGGCCGAGCCGGCGACCGAGATCGATGGCCACCACATGCTGGCGCTCGGCCCGGTCGTGTGGCAAAACATCGAGCTGGCGCTGCCGCAGCACGCACTGTGCCGGCCGGACTGCGCGGGGCTGTGCCCGACCTGTGGCCAGAACCTCAACGCGGGGCCTTGCGCTTGCCGGCCCGAGCCCGATTCGCGTTGGGCCGCGCTGGCCGAGCTGAGGCTCGCGCTGGAAGAACAAGCATAGAACTCGGAGGATGAACGATGGGTGCAGTACCCAATAGCAGGATCGGGCCGCGGCGGAAGCGCTTGCGCCGAACGCATGACAAGCTGACCCCGCCGGCCCTGGTGCGCTGCGAGACCTGCAACGCCTACCACCAGCCGCATCACGTCTGCCCGACCTGTGGGTCCTACCGGGGCATCCGGGTGATCGACCTAGAGGCCGAAGGCTAGCCTCCCACCTGCTGGGTCGAGATGGGCGCGGCATGGTTGTTCCCGGGTCAGGGATCCCAGTACGTCGGGATGGTCACGGCATGGTCCGTGGCTTCTCCTTGCGCCCGCGCGGCGCTCGACGAGGCGATCGAGGCGCTGGGCCTGGACCTGCCGCGCCTGCTCGCCGAGGGCCCCGACGAGGTGCTCGGCGACACCTACAACCAGCAGCCGGCGCTCCTCGCGGCCAGCGTCGCGATCCTGCGCGCGGCCAGCGAACGCTTGCCTGAGCCCCGCTTCGTCGCCGGCCATTCGCTCGGCGAGTACAGCGCGCTGGTCGCGGCCGGTGCGCTCGGCTATCCCGACGCGCTGCGCCTGGTGCGCGAACGCGGCCGCCTGATGCGCGAGGCTGGCAGGGCGGCGCCCGGCGGCATGGCGGCGGTGCTCGGCCTCCCCGACGCGGCGGTCGAGGCGGTCTGCACCGGCATCGACGGCGTGCAGGTGGCCAACTACAACGCGCCCGGCCAGGTCGTGATCTCCGGCACGGTCGCCGGGGTCGACGCGGCCACCGCGCGCTTGCGCGACGAGGGCGCGCGGCGGGTCATGCCGCTGCCGATCACCATCGCCGCCCACTCCCACCTGATGGCGCCGGTCGCCGGCAGCTTCGCGGCGCTGGTCCACGCCGCCCCGCTGGCCGAGGCGGGCGTGCCGGTGATCGCCAATGTCACCGCCGAGCCCATCACCGCCCCGGACGCCATCCGCACCGAGCTGGCCGGCCAGCTCACCGCCTCGGTCCGCTGGACGGCGACGATCGAAGCCATGGCCGCGGCCGGTGTGACCGACTACTACGAGATCGGCCCCGGCCGGGTGCTCCTCGGCCTGGTCAAGCGCATCCTCGCCGCCCGCGGCGACCCCGAGCCGCGCCTGATCAGCCTGGACACCCCCGACACCTTCGCATCCAGCAGCGCCCCGGCCCAACCCTAGCACCCAATCACCCCATCTCCCGATCACCCGATCACCCGATCTCCCAGTCCTACCCGAACACCCGATCACCTGATCACCCCATCCCGCCCAGTCGACCCATCGCCCAATCGACCCATCGCCCAGTCTCTCGACCACCCCATCCCGCCCAATCTGTCCAATCCGCTCAATCCGCGTATCCGCTTTTCAATCCGTTGTGTGGAGCCATGCCCAACCTCACCGATCGCGTTGCCCTGGTCACCGGAAGCTCGCGCGGCATCGGCCGCGCCATCGCCCTGCGCCTGGCGGCGGATGGCGCGCGGGTGGTGGTCAACTACCGCTCCGGCGCCGACGCGGCCGCGGCGGTCGTCGCCGAGATCGCCGCGGGCGGCGGACAGGCGCTGGCGGAGTGCGCCGACGTCACCGACCCCGCGGCCGCCGAGCGCCTGATCGAGGCCGCGCTCGGCCGATTCGGCCGGCTGGACATCCTGGTCAACAACGCCGGCATCACCCGCGACGGGCTCCTGATGAAGATGAAGGACGAGGACTGGGACACGGTCCTGGCGACCAACCTGAGGAGCGTGTTCCTGGTGTCGCGCGCCGCGGTGCGGCCGATGATGCGCCAGCGCGGCGGGCGAATTATCAACATCACCTCGATCGCCGGGCTGGGCGGCAACGCCGGCCAGACCAACTACGCCGCCGCCAAGGCCGGCATCGTCGGCTTCACCAAGAGCCTCGCC
>CAZCJG010000386.1:0-4461 GCA_964498575.1 uncultured Anaerolineales bacterium
ACGAGTTGAACAGATCCGATTTCCATGCGCGGCAAGGGTCCTTGGTTGGCGGGACGGGCAGGTTGGTCGAGGCGCTTGCGGCCCGGCGCGGCCAGGGGGGATCGCGCGCGGCCGGGACGTTCAAACGTTCTAGATTATAGCACGCCGGGGGTGCGCGAGACCGTTCCGGACACGTCTTCGGACCGCCGCCGGGCGCGCGATCGGACGGGTGATCGGACGGCAAACCCGCCTGCTCACGCGGGCGGCATCGCCTACCGTGTCGCCGACCGCCGCTGGTAGGTGAACGGCAGGTAGCCCTGCACCTCCAGGCCCGGCGGCCGGGTGGCCGTCGCCGTCGGGCTCGGCCCGGCGGTGGGCGTGCGCGTCGGGCGCGTGGGGCTGGCGGTGCGCGTGGGCGTGGGGGTGCGCGACACCGCGGGCGTGCCGGTCCCGGCCGTCGCCGTGCCGGTCGCGGTCATGGGCGTCCCGGCGGTGCTCGTGGCGATCGGGGTGGAGCGCGTCGGCGTAGCGCGCGTCGGGGTCGAGCGTGTCGGGGTCGGCCCGGTGGGCGAGGGCGTGCGGCTGGGGCGCGGGGTGACCGCCCGCCCGCTCTGCATGGCGAAGGGCAGGAAGACCCCGTTCGGCGGCGGCACCCGCGTCCCGGTGCCTGGCGTCGTCGCGCCGGGGGTGGGCGTGGTCTCGCCGGTGCGGCTGGGCGTCGGGGTGGCGGAGGGTGGCCCGCCCGTGCGCGTCGACGTCGGGGACGGGCCGGGCGTGGTCGGCGTGACCGCCGGCCCGCCGGGCGTGGGCGTCGGCGCGATGCCGTCCGCCCGATAGCGCGAAAGGCCCCAGCCCTCGGTGCCCAGCCAGACATCCCCGTTGGGCGCCACCGCGACCACCGAGATGTCGCTGGCCACGACGCCCGAGGATTCCGGCAGCAGCACCGTCGGCGGGCCGCTCGCGATCAACGCTTCGGGATAGACCATCAGGCCGCCGGTCGCATGATCCACCCGCCAGTTGTCGGGCGTGCTCCCGTCCCGCGCCGCCCCGCCGCGCGAGGTCGCGACCCACAGCCGGCCCGCCTGATCCAGCGCGATGCTGCTGACCATGCCCGCGCGCTCGAAGACCGCGGCACTCCACGCGCTGCCGTCCCACTGGTTCAGCACCGCCGGCCAGTACGGCTTCTGCCGGATGAGGTCGCCCGTGGTCATCGACTTCGTGCCATAGGTGCCCACCCAGGCGCGGCCAGCCGATCCACTCGCCACCGTCATCGCTTCCGCCCATACCGGATCCGCTGAGAAGGACTGTATCCCGCTCCGGGTGTCGTACTTCGTCCACTTGCTGGCGCCCATGTCGAGCTGCGCCGCGCCGCCGCCGAGCCGCTTGCCGCCCGGGCTGCCGAACTCGTCGGGGACCGAAACATGGTGGGCCGAGGAGACCCACGCCTGCTGGGTCTGGCAATTCACCGTCAACCCCGTCGTATTGTTCGACGGCAACGCCGTGTAGCTGTAGGCCTTCCAGGTATCCTGCGTGCGTTGATGGACCGAGGCGCCGGGCGTCAAGATGTCGATGCCCGCGCCATAGTCGTCCCAGGGATTGCCGGTGCCGACCCATAACGCGCCGCCGCAGCCCTCGGCCAGGCTGGTCACGCTGCCTTCGCGCAGGCCGGTCGTCGGCGGGCCGGTGTTGGCGATGGTGCGCGCCGTCCACGCACCGCTCTCGAACACGGACAAGCCGCCATCGACCCAGACCTTGGCGTTGGCATCCCAGATCGACTCGGTGCTGCCGAACCACACCCGATCGCCCTGCACCTTCACCGCGTGCACGTTGTCGCCGACCAGCCCGGTCCAGGGCGCCTTGCCGTCGGGGTCCGTGCTCAGCGTGCTATAGCTCGCCCAGGCATCGTCGCCCGTCGCCGCCGTCCGCCGGGTGTCCAGATCCACCACACCCGCGCCGAAACGCTGCTGCGCGCGGCTGCCGGTGCCGATCCACACATGCCCTTCCCACACGCTACCCGCCTGCCCGAAGTCGATGGCCGTGATGAAGTTGGTCGGCGGCGCCTGCCGGGTCACGAGCGCAGAGCTGAAGGTGACATCCTTGATCTCCAGCGGGTTGATCCCGCCCGCGATGCCATAGCTCGGGCCGGTGCCGACCCAGGCCTTGGCGCCGTCCGCACTGATCGCCAGCGCCTGCACCCGGTTGCGCGCCAGGCCGTCGGCCGTGGTAAAGGCCTCGCCCAGCCCGAAGTTCCACTCGTCGTCATCCCGATTGCGCAGCGTCGCCTTGTGGTCCAACACCGACAGCCCGCCCATGCTGCGCGCCATCCACACCGTGTTCTTCAGCGCGGGCACATCTCGCGGCCCGAGCGCGATCGCCTCGACACTGTCGCCGCCCGGCCGATCCGGGATGTCGAAGCGCCGGCTCTTGTCGTCGACCAGCACCGCCTCGTCCGAGCGGAAGTACATCAGGCCGCGGCCCTGGATCGCCGCCCACACCCAGCCCTCGGCATCGATCGCCAGCGCCTGCACCTGGCAGGTCAGCGTCGTCTGGAAGTCGTAGCAGTTGCTGCCGGTCCACTTGTCGTCGCCCGGATCGGCCGTCCCCTTGGTCTCCAGATAGCTCACCCCGCCGCGCACCAGCAACCACTTCGACGGGTCCTCGGGGTTGACATCCTTCTCCAGCGACCAGTGCGGCGACGTCGCCACCCACAGGTTGCCCTTGGGCGTCAGCGCGATGTCGTTGACGTTGTCGCTGATCAGCCCGAACCGCTCGGTGCCGTCCGGGTCCCGCTTGTAGGTCGACGCGTAGGTCGCCACCGGCGCCCAGGTATCGTCGGCCACCGCCGCCGTCCCCTTGGTATCCAGCCGCCCCACCCCGCCGCCCGCCCAGGCCTGCCCCACCGGGTCCCACACCTGCGCCATCCCTACCCACACCAGCGTGCCGTCGACGACCACCGCCCGCACATCGGGCGAGTTCAGGCCGCCGCCGGTGTTCGCCGGCGTGTAGGTATGCCAGACATCGTCCTGGGCGCCCCACGTGCCCCGATCGTCCAGCACACTCAGGCCGCCATCCGTCGCCAGCCACTTCCGCCCATCCGCGCCGATCGCGATATCCTGCACGGTGTTGCCGCCCAGCGGCTGCTGCGGGCGCAGGAACTGGCTGTACGCCCCCTCGTCCAGGTCCCACCGCACCAAGCCCCCCGCGCGCGTCCCCGCCCACAGCAGCGGCCCCTCCCCCGAGCGCTCCAGCGCCAGCGCCAGCACGTCGTCGCCATTCGCGAAGGTCGTCCACTCGCCCGCCGGCAAGGGCACCGCCGGCGCGGAGGGCGCGGCCCGCGACGGGCCCGCCTGGGCCAAAACCACCCCAAGCATGGCCAAGGCCAGGCCGGCTATCAGCCGGCGCATGCCCTGGCGGGGCGCGCGAAGTCGACAAGCTACGGGGTTCGATTGCATGCGTGGGGGAGACATCCAAATCATCAACAAGCCTCTAGCAGCGCAAAATCAACGCCTCGGGACGTTCAACGACAGGCCAGACCGGGGATTAAGACGCAGTAGGGGGGAGAATGGTCACGCGGGGTTTGAGTCACGCGTGGGCGCGGGAGGGGGGGCACAGTTAATCGTGGCGCCCGCGTGAGACGTGCCGGGCACGACCGCGCGGAAGGTAGGGGAAAAGAAGAAAGAGGGCCGCGCCTTTCAGCGCGGCCCCACCGTAATCCCTGGGGGCGGGCCTTCCGGCCCGCCCCCCCTCACCGAATCACGGGTTGAAGTCGGGTTGACCGGGGCAGGTCGGGATGCGCTGCGGGGTGAAGAGGTCGAAGATCGGGATCATCTCGAACGCCTTCGACTCGTCGCCCGGCACGTCCGGCCCGCCCTGCGTCCCGCCGATGCGCTCGACGACCACGCCGCCGAGGCCCACCAGGTTGCGGACGAAGTTGCCGGTCGGGCTGTGCACGTCATGCTCCCAGAAGGTGGCCGAGATCACGGCCGAGCCGAGGAAGCGCTGCGGCACCACGCCCTGGGTCGCCAGATCGATGTACTCCACCTGCTGGTCGTGCAGCTTCTGACAGCTCAGGAGATCGAGCAGGCCGTTCTGGTCGTAGAGGAAGATCGCGAAGTCCGTGAAGCCGGGCTTGGCGACCAGGTTGGTGATGGCCAGCTCGGTGGTGATGCCGCGGTTGCCCTTGGCGAGCAGCGGAACCGCCAGCACCGCCGAGCCGCTCATGGTGCCGCCGCCCAGCTTGCCGATCTGCCAGTCGTAGGACACCTGCTCGGTCAGCGCGTTGTAGGCCACCGCCTCGCGGCGCTCGGTGCGCGCCGGGTCGCTCCACTTCTCGAGGAGGACGACGGATTGGATGCGCGGCGGGTCGACCGGCTTGGTGCCGGGCGTCCACCACTCCTGGCTCTCGACGCGCGCGTGGCCGACCCAGTTGCCCGGAAGGCCCGCGATCACCGGCAGGAAGAAGGTCTGGCTGCCGCGCGGGCA
>CAZCJG010000387.1:0-4448 GCA_964498575.1 uncultured Anaerolineales bacterium
AGCGCCGACGATGCGCGGCTCACCGTGCGTCTGTGCGCAGCGGCGGATGTCCTCGACATCGCGCTGCTCGACCACCTGATCGTCGGCGACAGCGACCGCTACTACAGCTTCAACGAGAGCGGCTCGATGCGCCCGACCTACAGCGGACTCGCGGGGTGACGACCGTGCACACCGCGAGGGCCATCACGTGTTCCGAGTCTACGGCTCGGCTCAGCCCGTTCAAGGCTCGTCGCTTCGCTCCGACCCCGCGGCGCGGGGCTGGCGGCCTTGATCGGGCCTCGGCCGAGCCCGTCCTTGGCTCTTACGTGATGGCCCACCGGACTGTGAACCACAGAACGACTCGATTCGCGACTTCAACGAAGGAGGCTAGACATGCGCACCGGATCCATCACCCCGACCATCTCCGTGGAGATCGGTGGACAGCTGCGGATCTACCACGCGTTCGTCACGACAGCACGGCCGGCGCAGGACGGGCCGTCCACGCTGACGCTCTACACGTCCACCTTCGCCGACGTGGCGGGCTTCGCCGCCAGCCCGATCCCGTTCGAACGCGAGTTCGGTCGGAAGGTCGCCCGCATCGTGCTGGTGAACGCCACCGAGCTCGAGTGGCATCGGGCGGCCTATCGGAGCCAGCACTGCCTGTTCGCGCCAGTCGACGCCCATCTGCTCGGCCTGCCGACTTTGCAGCGATGGCTTTGGCAGCGACTGGCAGCGACCCAGCCCGCCGAGGCGACGGCATGACGACAGGCGATGCCAGCCACGTCGGCCCTGTTCCCTCGTTCAACCGCCCGCAGCCCGCGGGCTCAACTCGGAGGTCACATCATGCACGCATACGTCAAGGTGGTTCCGAACGACCGCAGCGTCCCCGCCGGCAAGCTCGCCGACGTGGAGCTCCATTTCGCGGGTGGCGAGCTCGATGGCCTGAAGCTGATCGGGTTCGCCGTCTGGGCTCGGAAGGACGGTGGCGGGAAGAACGTCACGTTCCCGGCGCGCCAGTTCACCGTCCATGGTGAGCGGCGCCACTACAGTCTGCTCCGGTCCGTGGAGGACGTGCAGGCCGAGAAGCGTCTCAAGGACGTCCTGCTCCAGGCGTACCTGACGCACGAAGCCGGAAGCGCCGAGGGCGCAACGGCGTAGGCGAATGGCTGCCCGGGTGCCTCGAGGCACCCGGGCGCCGGCCTGAAGGCCAGGACGGACACGTCATGCAGGCCCAGGAAACCACGTTCGAGCGGCACTACTCGATCGACGAGTTGGCCTCGATCTGGGGCGTGAGCGACGACTTCGTCCGCCGGCTGTTCCTGCACGAGCCGGGCGTGGTGGTGTTCTTCAAGTATCGTCCCGGCAAGCGGACCTACCGGACTATGCGGATTCCCGAGTCAGTTGCCAGGCGAGTTCACCGACGCATGGAACTCGAGGCGGCGGCGGTGAAACGGGCCGCCAGCAACTAGCACGCGGCTGTGGGCCTACTGGTTCGTGACACGCAGTGATGCGATGAGCGGACACGACACGCGCCTCCGGCGCGTTCTGCAAGCAGCGATCGCTCGCCGGAGCGCGGCCTGGACTCGGCGCAACTCGCGCAGTCGACGCGCCACGACGTCCAGCCTCGCCTCAGCGATGGACCTCGCTTCGTCACACCCCGTGCCATCCTGCAGGCGGAGCAACTCCGCCACCTCCTGCAGGCTGAAGCCCCACCCTTGGGCCGCTTTGATGAACCAGACGCGATCGATCGCATCGCGCGAGTAGTTCCGCGGGCCGCGTGACGGCCGCGGGGGCAATGGTACGAGCCCTCTTCTCTGGTAGAACCGGATCGTCTCAACGCCGACACCGGCCTCTGCGGCGAGCGCTCCAACGGAGATCGAGGGTTGGGTCATGGGTGCTTGACTCCGTACCTAGGTACGGCCCGTAAGCTTACTCCATGGGCAACAACTCCTCGCTCGCCATCCTCACGATCGGAGCCGTGACTCTGTTGCTGCTGGCCGTCCCCACCGTGGCTGCCCGCCAGGAGCGACGGCCACCGTCCGGCCCCCTCGTTCTTCTGACGCGGGAAGGTTGCGTCAACACGACGACGATGCGCACGAGACTTGACGAAGCCCTGGCCCGTCCCGGGATTCCGAAGACGTACACAGTCATCGACGCCGATACGCTTGCAGACAGCGACGTCCGACGGGGTTATGGCACGCCCACAGTGCTCTACGACAACCGCGACCTGTTCGGCATGCCCGAGCCGACGCCACCGATTCCGTCGCCGACGTGACGGCTCTATCCGGGCGGAGTTCCGTCCACAGACGCGATAGAGAGGGCTCTGCGAATTGTTCGGGATGGCAGAGGTGGCTCCCGTCGTCCGCGATAGCCGGTTTCACAGTGCGGGATTTTCGGCGCCCATGGGTGAAAAGCCGCCGGCCTCCCGGCAGCGGATACTGCGGGAGCCTCCAACCTGCGATTCTGGGCGCAGATCCGGGGCTTGCTAGACCGGCGCCGTTCTTGCTACACAGGCCATGAGAGCTGGTCGTGTTCCGCGCAACCATCCTGACCGTCGTGTTGCTGTTTGCCGCCGGGCCCAGCGCCTCACTGTTCTGCAAGGCATGGTGCGATCCCCTCGTGGCTGCGGAGAACGGCTGCCACCACCAGAACAACGGCGTCGCGGCGAGTGTCACGAGTGACGATTCCTGTGACGACTCCGTTCAGGGGCCGGCCGGTCTCCTGAAGGAAGACCTCAGACGCGCGCCTGCACCGGATGGAGGCGCGGTTGTCCTGACTGCGCGGTTCCAGACCCTTGCGCCGGCGGCACACCGTGTCCCGGCCTGGAACCGGGGACGATCACCGTCGGACCAGCATCAACCTCAGACCACACCTCTCCGCATCTGATACCTCTCGGCTGCACGCAGTCCGCACGTGCGACTGCGCCTCGCGGCCCTCGGCTGCTCCGCTCACAACTTAGGAACCAGTGCCCCGTGACGCACGGTCACGTGGACTGACCCCGGCTGGCCGTTGTTCGGTGACGTTGTTCACCAGAGAGGTTTTGTCATGAAGACGTTTTTTGTACGACTTGTAGTTCTTGCGGCCCTGGCGGCGTTGACCTCCGCATCGAAGCTGATCGCTCAAGGTCCTCAACTCGCCGTGCTGAACGAAGCCGACGTCCGTCAACTCATCGTGCGGGGCGAACCGGCGGACCATTCGCGCCTGAGCGCACATTTCGCGTCGCTGGCGCAGCGGTACGCCGCCGACGCCAAGCGTCACGAGGCAATGGGCCAGGCGTTCAGCGGCAACACCAAGCTGGCCCACATCGCCACCAGTCAGCGCGAGCACTGCAGACAACTCAGTGCCCGAAACCTGGAGTCGGCCAGCACCCTTCGTGAACTGGCTGCGCATCACACGAAGCAAGCGGCTGGCGTGCCCTCGGATCCGCCGAAGGGCAGCGAACGCTTCGAGCGAGGCGCGGGCGCGCCTGTGCCGTCCGACGCCGATCTGACGCGCCTCGCAGCAACTGCCGAGACGCCCGCAGACCACCGCGCACTCGAGGGGTACTTCACGACCCTGGCCGGCCGGTACGAGCAGGAGGCGAAGGAGAGCACTACATACGCCGCGTCGTGGCGTTCATTGAGCGCCAAGAACCCCTCTGCCTCCGGTTTGGCCGCGAACTGGGACCGACTCGCCCGCCAACAGCGAGCGGCTGCCACCGAGGCGCGCGCTGCCGCGGCCATGCACAAAGACCAGGCAACGACAGCCAGGTAGTGCTGCCGATGCAGGACCGGGCCGGCTGTCGAATGCCGGCCCGGCGCTGAGAACTGCGTCGTAGGGAGCCCGTCATGATGAACCGTCTCTTGGACCGCACCGCCGCCGCGCTCTTCGTCGCGGTCGTGGGGTGGCCGTCCCTCGGGGTCGCGCAGACACAGGTCGTGTTGCCGTCGCCCCTTCGACTCGTCGACGTCGTGCGCATCGCTGGCGAACGACGGGCGGAGATTGACGCCGCGCGGGCGAGGACTCGGGCCGCGGAGCAGCGACCGGCCATCGTCTCGGCGCTCCAGGATCCGATGGTGTCGCCGTCCTTGGACCACTTGCCCTTCATGTGGGGCGGGGCGGACGTCAGCGTCACCATCGAACAGCAGATTCCGCTCTCAGGCGTCCGCGGTCATCGGCGTGCCTCTGCGCTCGCGGACATCGAACGGCTTCGTGCCGAGACAGGCCGTGCCGGCCTGGACGTCGGGTTGCAGGCGGCAACCGCATTCCTGATGCTGCAGGAGCGGCAGCGCACCCAGGCGTTGCTCTCGGAACAGATCGCGTTCGCGCGTGACGTCGTGGCGGCCGCGAACGCCCGCTACTCCGCCGGCACGGCGCCGCAGTCCGATGTGTTGCGCGCCGAAGTGGAAGTCGCCCGGCTGGAGGCGCTGGCTCGCGCCCTCGTGAGCGAGGTGCGTGGCGCCGAGAGCATGCTCGCCACGAGTCTTGGC
>CAZCJG010000388.1:0-4421 GCA_964498575.1 uncultured Anaerolineales bacterium
GCCCCGCCGGCCGCCTCGCTCTGCCCGCCGGACTCCGCGAAGCGCGCGGGGATGATGAGCGGTTCCGGGACATCCGGGTCGATCGACAGCACGGCGCCTTCGGCCTGACCGGCCCCGTCCGGCGCCGCGCCGAGGTTGCTGGCGACGGCGACCAGCAGCCGCTCGGGATCGAGCACCCGCCCGGCATTCGTGCTGAGCAGGAAGGTGGGATTGCCCGGAATCGGGCCGCCGCTGTGAAACCGGCCGACCTGGCGCAAGCCGGCGACGCCGGGCAAGCCCACTGCGACGATACGGGCCGGCAATCGCCAGGTCGGCACCGGCTCGGGATCAGCCGCGTGCGCGGCGGCGAGGCCCAGGGTGAAGACGGCGAGGAGGCCGAGGCAGGTGGTCAGGCGGAGTCGGTCGACCGAGCGGTTGATCAAACCACCAACGGCTCCAGATGCCTGCGGGTGCCGAGCGAGCTCAACCCGGCACCCGCCCAATGACTCAAAACGCGCGTTCATGCTCACGCGCTCCTTTCCAAAAGCGCACGACCGGCAAGCGGCGTGCGGGGCAAGTCGGCTTCGAGGACGCGTGGCGTGGGTAGCGGCATTCTAGCAGGCGCGTGGATGCGCGCCAACCCGATCCGACACGCAATCGCACGAAAAGCCACCATCGCGGGCTAGGCGTGGGCCGGGCGGTGGGTGCGCGTCGGATGGGCGATGGCTGAGGCCGAGTACGCCCGCCATGCGGGATCTCAGTTGCGCGACGGTGACCACGTGCCTTGCCGCCGGTGATTCCGGATCCATCGTCTTCACCGAGGACGCCGGGGCGACCTGGGTGGTCGGATCCATCGGAGCCACGGCGACCATGGCCGGCGTGAGTTGCCCGACCTCCCGGCGCTGTTTCGACCTCGCGTCAAGCGGCGAGGTGTTCGACACGCGCGATAGGGGCCGGAGCTGGCAGCTCGTGCAGTCAGATACCGCGCCGCCAATGCTATCCTTACACTCCGCGACCACTCGGAACGCCGGGAGGCGCCGCGGGCACACGCAGATGATTCGGCGGGGCTAGGCCCACGGGGATGGCTGTTGGCGGTGGAGTTGGCGGCGCGATGCGCATCGAATATACTGAGCACGCTCGGCTGCGCATGGCCATGCGCGGCGTGACCGAGGTCGAAGTCCGGGACACCATCGAGTCGCCCGATGACGTCTGGCCCGGCGCGGTTGGGGCGGAGGAGATCGCGGTGCGTCACTACGGTAATCGGGACGTGCGGGTGGTGTACGAAGAGTTGGCGGCAGATCACATCTTGGTCACCACGGTCATGAAGCCCAAGACACGCCAGAGCGAACAGGACGGCTAGCATGAACATCTCCTACGATCCCAAAGCGGACGCCATCTACATCCAACTCCGGGACGCCGCTGTCGACGACACCATCGAGGCCGGCCGCTACGTCTTCGTCGATGTCGATGCTGAGGGCGTGCCGATTGGAGTGGAGCTTCTCTTCGCCGGCCGTGCTTGGAAGGCATCCGACGCCGCCAGCCTCACGGTCAACATCGCGCTGCCCGAGGTCGCGGCCTAGTCAGGGATCGCGCCGTTCCCCCGACACTCGCAAGCATTTTCGCCGACGGTCGCTCCGCTCCGCCGCCCGATCGGGCTGCCAATGCGCCAATGCAAATTCGATGATCCGAGCCGTGTAGCTCGGACCAATCTTCGCTGCCGTCCCTGCCGTGGGTGCAATAGCCTCGCGGATGCTACACCGACGCGAGCGGTGGGTGAGGTTGATCAGCACACGTTTCGCGTCATCCGCAGTGCCCGGGGGCTGGTGGCACCTTTCCCCCCCCCCGGCACAACCCTTGTTTTCCCATCCCTCCCAATGCTATCCTTCGCCCCCGCGACCACCCGGAACGCCGGGAGGCATGATTGGCACCCGGTGAACCACAGGCATCAGTCGCGCCGTCGCCCATCACCGGCGGCAGTGCCATCCGCCGCCACGATCACGAGGGAAGCATTGTCCAAAACGCATGACGTGCCGCATGACACGCACGACGAGATCGCCGCCGAGCAGGTTCAGCTGGACCGGATGTACGCGCGGCTGGATACGGTGCGCGCGGAGACGCAGGCCCGGTTGGCTCGCGCGCTCCTGGCGGGGACGGTCGACACGCCGCAGGGTCTCCGGGAGCGGGACGCGCTGGTGACACTCTACGAGCAGCGGGTTACGGCCTTGGAAGGCGTGGACGAGCACCTGTGCTTCGGGCGGCTGGATCGGCGGGATGGGAGTCGCATCTACATCGGGCGCGTCGGCCTGGCCGACGAGGACAACCAGCCCATGCTCATCGACTGGCGGGCGCCGGTGGCCGCCGCCTTCTACCAGGCCACCGCGGCAGCCCCCGGCGACGTGGTCCGCCGCCGGCACTTGAGCACACGCGAGCGGCGGGTGCTGGCGGTCGAGGACGAGGTGCTGGACCTGGCGGCGCTGGACGACGGGCAGCGGCGGCGCCTGGTCGGCGAAGGCGCCCTGCTCGTGGCCGTGCAGGCGGCGCGTACCGGGCGCATGGGCGACATCGTCGCGACGATCCAGGCTGAGCAGGACCAGGTGATCCGCGCCCACGCGCGCGGCGTGCTTGTCGTCCAGGGCGGGCCGGGTACCGGCAAGACGGTGGTCTCGCTGCACCGGGCGGCCTTCCTGCTTTTCACCCACCGCGAGCAACTGGCGCGCAGCGGCGTGCTGCTCGTCGGCCCCAGCCCGGTCTTCCTGCGCTACATCGAGCGGGTGCTGCCCTCGCTGGGCGAGACCGGCGTGATCATGCGCACGCCGGGGACGCTGTACCCGGGGGTAAAGACCGATCTCGAAGAAGCGCCGGCCGCCGCCCGCATCAAGGGCGGCCTCGCGATGGTCGACGTGCTTGTACGCGCGGTCCAGCAGCGGCAGCGCATGCCCGCCGCGCCGGTCGATCTCGACGTAGACGGCAAGACCATCACGGTCACGCCTGAAGCCTTCACCGCGGCGCGCCGCCAGGCCCTGGCCGGGCGCAAGCTCCACAACACGGCCCGCCCGATCTTCATCCGCCACCTCGTCGGCCACCTGGTCGAGCTGCTGGCCGATCCCCTGGAACCCGGCGAGGAGATCACGGTCGAGGAGCGCGCTGATATGCTGGACGACCTCCTCGCCGCGCCGGACGTGCGCCGGCTGCTGCGGACCCTGTGGCCGCCGCTCACCCCCGAGCGGTTGCTCGCCGAGCTCTTCGGCAACCCGAAGCGGCTGGCGGCCGCCGCGCCTAACCTCGACGCCGCCGATCGCGCGCTGCTCGTGCGCGCGCCCGAGGCGGCCGATTGCTGGACCCTCTCGGACGTGCCGCTGCTGGACGAGGCGGCCGAAATCCTCGGCAAGGACGATTCGGCCGAACAGCGGGCGGCGCGGCGGGCCGCCGAGCAGCGGCGGGCGGATCTCGACTATGCGCGCGAGGTGCTGAAGATCACCGGCGCCGGCGCGTCGGGGCTGGTCTCGGCGGCGGCGCTGGCAGACCGATTCAGCGATTCCGGACCCATTCGGACCGTGGCCGAGCGCGCGGAACGGGATCGGACCTGGGCTTTCGGCCACATCGTGGTCGACGAGGCGCAGGAGCTGTCGCCGATGGCCTGGCGGCTCCTGATGCGGCGCTGCCCGTCGCGCTCGATGACCTTGGTCGGCGACATCGCGCAGACCGGCGCGGCGGCGGGGGCGGAGAGCTGGGCCGGCGTGCTCACGCCCTACGTCCGGGACCGCTGGCGCCTCGCGGAGCTGACGTTGAACTACCGCACGCCCGCGGCGGTGATGGACGTCGCGACCGCGATGTTGCGCGCCGCGGGCATCTCCGCCAGCACGCCGGAGTCGGTGCGCGCCGGCGATGCTCCAGTCGCCTGCCGGCTGGCGATGAGCGATGTCGACGCGTTGGTCGCGCTCGTGCGCGCCGAACAGGCGGCGCTGGGCGACCGCCGCATGGCTTTGATCGCGCCGCCCGACGGCCCCTGGTCGGCCGCGCTGCTCGCCGAGGCGCTGGCGGCCGGCTTGCCCGATGGCATCGTCGGCCAGGGCGCGGCCGCCCTCGACGCGCCGGTCGCGGTGCTCCAGCCGCGCCAGAGCAAGGGCCTCGAAGTCGATGTCGTCGTGCTGGTCGAGCCCGCCGACATCCTGACCGCCTCCCCGCGCGGGGCCAACGACCTGTACGTCGCCATGACCCGCCCGACCCAGCGCCTCCTGGTGGTCCATAGCCGTGATCTGCCGGCCGGGATGGACGGCATCGCGCCAGCGCAGGCGGTGGCCCCGGAGCCGCACTCCTCACCCGCGTGAATCCAAAAGACCATCCGGACCCATCAATCATCATCCGAAAATAACTGCTCGGCCGGCCACGCAGCCTGGCGAATGGAATTCGCTGCTACCATTACGAAGCCCGCCTGCGCGGGC
>CAZCJG010000389.1:0-4415 GCA_964498575.1 uncultured Anaerolineales bacterium
CTCGGCGGTACTCCAGGAGGTAGTACAGCTCCCCGAACACCTTGGCGACGTTGCCTCGGTTGATCTCGTCGATGATCAAGACGTGCGTGCGTTCGGGTCGGTGCCCGGCAGCTTGGTATCGCCTTTCACGTTACGGGCGATGAGGAAGTAGGTGTACAAGCACTCCGCCGCCAACTGAACCGTTTCCTGCGGCGCGCCATCGAGTTGGCGATGGAATTTGATCTCGAATCGATCCGCGGAAACGTCGGGGTGCTCGACGAACCGCCGGTAGAGATCATCCAGCACCGCCGCCGACCAGATCGACCGACCTGGCGTGAACAGCGAATCATCGTGGGCGAGAGCGCGATCAACGAAGGTCGCGGCGGCGGCGTAGGTCGGCGCAGCCTTGGCGTCTTGCCACTTTGCCATGCGTGTTGCTCTTTCTGTTGCTTACTACTCCTCAGCCCGGAGCTGGTCAGACCCGATCAGCCCTGCAATCCTGAGCACCTACCGCTCCGCCCCCGCTACAACACGCCGAACCTCTTCCACCGCCTCATCGACCGTGAGGCCATCGGAAATGCTCGCTTCATCGATCAAGTCCATCATCTCCCACAGCGTGATGCCTGCGATCTCGGCGGCGCGTGACTTGGTCGCCTTGCCTTCACGGTAGAGGCGCAACGCCATGCGGCGCTTGCGCTCCGAAACGCCTTCCAGCAGGATCTGTCGCGCGACGTCGATGCGGGACATGTGATCGTGCACTGCCAATGCATCCAGGTCCGTGACGGTGTCCGCGGGAACCCGGAGGTTAATCTGTGCGATCTTGGCCGTAGTCGTGCTCATTGCCCTTCCTCTTCGTTTCGCAGCTTCTCAATTTCCTTTGCTGCCGCGTGCATCACCGCCACGATAGCTGGATCGCTGTGCATGCCCCGACCGATCCGTCCAAGCCAGTCCTGGCACTCAGAGAGCGACATCTGACCATCGATCAGCCCATAGAGTGGCAAGACCTGAAGCGTCACATAGTCGATCCCCTCGACGATGGCGACGTTCTTGGCGCGTCGATCCTCCATCAGCAACACCAACCGCCGTTCCTGGGCACATACAAGTGTTAAACCGTCGCTCCGGCTGAGGGCCGCAAAGCGATTCGCCAAGGCCGATGCGCGATGCTCCTCAGCCTGGGTTGGAGTCAGGACGACCAACTCCCCACCCATGATTGCGGCCTCGATCCGAAATGCGTCCTTGTGACCTCGCGACTTGCCTTGTTGAACAGCTTCAATCTCCACAGCCGGCGTGATCACCGTGCTTGCAAATACCCGCTCCATGAGCCAGAGCCCATTTAGGCGGGCGAGCACAATCAAGCTGGAAGCATCAGCGATGACGTCCATAACCCAAGTCGTTGCTACAAAATGTAGCACAACGGTCTCGTGCGGCAAATTCCTGTATCAGGCCAGCCGGTCAGATCAGCCCTCCAAGCCGATACCCTTTCCATCTCCCTCACTCCTCCCTGAGCACCCGCGCAATCGGCAGCCGCCGCAGGCGCAGCGCCGGGTAGAGGCCGGCCAGCACCGCCGCCGCCACCGCCAGGGCCAGGGCGCGGGCGAAGACGGCGGGGTCGAGGGTGGTCTGGATGGTCCAGCCGAAGGAGCGGCGGTTGATGACGTAGATCAGCAGCAGCGCCAGCGACAGACCCGCCGGCCAGCTCATCAGGCCCGCGACGGCGCCCATCAGCGCGGTTTCCAGCAGCGAGAGCAGGCCGAGCTGGCCTTCGGTCATCCCAGTCGCGCGCAGCGTGCCGAACTCGCGACCACGCTCGAGCTGCAGCGCGAGCAGGGCGGAGAGCACGCCGATGAAGGCCACCAGGATCGCGAGCACTTGCAGGGCCGTCGTGATCGCGAAGGCGCGGTCGAAGACCTGCATCACCTCGGCGCGCAGGCCGCGGTTGGACTGGACGTTCAGGCCGCCGCGATCCGCCAGGCGCCGGCGCAGCTCGCCCGCGAAGGCGTCCGCGTCGGCCTCGGGCGGCAGGAACAGCGCGATCGAGGTGATCCGATCGTCGTCCCAGCCGGCGCGGTAGACCGGGTCGGCCATGAAGATCACGCCGCGTTCGGATCCATAGTCGTAGAACACGCCGGCGATCGGGAAGTCCCGCGTGCCATGGTCCGTGATCAGGCGCACGCGGTCGCCGACGCCGACCTTGTGGCGGCGGGCGAAGGGCTCGGAGACCGTGATCGATCCGGCCAGGAGCGCCTGCCAGACCGCGGCCGGCGGGCCGATGGCGTCGAGGTAGCGCCGGCCCGCGCCGGCGATGTCGTCGCGGATCGCGGTCAGGCCGAGCGGGCCGAGCTCGGGCGAGCGCACGCGGGCTACCTGGGCGGTCGATACGCCGGTGACGCCGGGCAGGCGCGCCAGCTCGCCGGCCAGTGCGGGGTCCAGCGTGCCGCCGAAGCGGTTGGCGGTCAGCGTCGGGGCCGAGACGAAGATGTCGGCGCGCAGGGTGTCGGCCAGCCAGGTCTGGACCGTCGCGCGGAAGCTGGTGACCATCAGGCTGACGCCGATGCTGACGCAGACCGCGACCAGCAGCGCGGCGATGGCCACCGCCGTGCGGCTGAGCGCGCGGGTGACGTCGCGCGGCGCCATCCGCCCGACCGGCCCGAACAGGCGCGCGGTCAGCGGCGTGGCCAGCGCCATCAGGCCCAGCGTCGCCGCCGGCGTGGCCAGCGCGAAGGCGAAGACCACCGCCGCCATCCCCGCGAAGCCGAGGTCCACCCGCTCGCCCGGCAGCGCGAGCAGGCCGAGCGCGACCAGCACGCAGACCGCCGCCGCGGCCAGCCCGCGCGGCGCGCCCGCCCGCGCGCGGGCCTCGACGTCCGAGCGGCGCAGCGCGGTCACCGGCGGCACCGCGGTCGCCTCCCAGGCGGGCAGCCAAGCGGCGACCAGCGCGGCGCCGACGCCTAGCGCGGCGCCGCGGACGAGCGTCCCGGCGGGCACGGCCACGTCGCGGACGTTGACGACGAAGTACAGGTCGTTGATCGTCTGCGTCACCAGCCCGACCGCCGCGCGGCCGAGGACGATGCCGAGCGCCAGGCCGAGCGCCGAGCCGAGCGCGCCCAGGACTAGCGCCTCGCCGAGGACCAGCGCGAAGACCTCGCGGCGGGTGACGCCCAGCGCGCGCAGGATCGCCAGCGTCGGCCGGCGCTGCACCACGCTGAAGCGCACGGTGTTGAAGATCAGGAACATGCCGACCAGGAGCGCCAAGAGGCTCAGCGCGGTGAGGTTCAGCCGGAAGGCCGCGGTCATCGACGCGACGGTGGCCTGCGACTCGCCGGCCGCCACGATCTCCGCGCCGGGCGGCAGGATGCCGCGGATCGGCACGAGGATGGCCTCGGGCTTGGCGAGATCACCTTGGCCCGGTTGACGGCGCGGGAGCAGCGCGGCCGCCGGAGCAGCCGCGGCCGAGGGCAGGAGCAGGTCGATCCGGTCCAGCCGCCCCGGCCGCCCGAGCAGCTCCTGCGCGGTGCTGACGTCGGCGAGCACCAGGCCGTCCAGGGCGCGGCGGCTGAGCGCGTCCGCGGGATCGAGCAGGCCGGCGACCGTCGCATCGACTTGGCGCTGGCCCAGGTCCAGCGCGAGGCGATCGCCCGGCCGCACGCCGGCCCGCGCGGCGAGATCGCGCGACAGCAGCACTGCGCCGGGCCGGGTGAGGAACGCGGCCAAGGCGTCGGCGGACAGACCCTCGCCCCTGCCATCGGATCGCCCGATCCCCTCGCTGTCGGACGCGCCGCCGGCACTGCCGCCCCCACCGCCGAGGAAGCCGCGGAAGGGCGGCTCGGCGAAGGGGTCCACCCCTAGCAGGGTCAGCGTCTCGCCGCCGAGCGCCGGCACGCGCACCAGCGCCTCGACGATGGGGGCGGAGGCGCGCATCCCGAGCTCCGTCCGCAGGCGCCGGTAGAGCGCCTCGTCCAAGCCGTCGGGACCGCCGACGATGCGGTGGGTAGCGCGGCCGGTCACCGCCTCGGTCGACAAGCGGAAGGCGGCCAGCGCACTGCCGTTGGCCAGGTCGATCGCCACCACCACGGCCACGCCGAGCGCGACGCCGAGGACGAGGAGCATGCTTTGCAGCGGGCGGCGCAGGCTGTGGGCGAGGGCGATCCTAAAGAGCGGGCGCATCGATCATTCGGGGCAGCTCTACCGGGACGACGTGGTGGCCTTCCACCCGCAGCACCCGGTCCGCCGCCGCCGCGACGGCGCGGCTGTGGGTGGCCATGACGAGAGTGCGGCCGCGGCCCCGGGTCAGGCGGACGAGGAGGTCCAGCACGCGGTCGCCGATCTCGGCGTCGAGGTTGCCGGTCGGCTCGTCGGCGAGCACCAGGCGCGGGTCGGCGGCCAGCGCCCGCGCGATCGCCACCCGCTGCTGCTCGCCGCCGGAAAGCCGGTCCGGG
>CAZCJG010000390.1:0-4409 GCA_964498575.1 uncultured Anaerolineales bacterium
AAGCCGCGCCCTCCGAATGACCCGCTTTCGCTCTCTCTCCTGTTGTCAAGGTGCCGGTCGAACAAAAACCCCGCCGGGGCTTTTCGGCGGGGGAAAGATCGGATCGGCGTTTGGTGTCGACCCGACGCGTTTGAGACGTATAACTGCCCTCGCGCGATAAACTTTCCCTCGCTGTGTTCGGTGGGTGGCGGCCTCGCTTGGGTCGCTCCCGCTTGACTGCGCAACAGGATACCACGTCTTGTCGGGATTGTCAAGTATCAATTTGCAAGGGGCCGCAATCCCCCATAACACCCCGCCCCGCCCCGCGTTTACCTAGGCGTGGGAGCCTTTCCGGGACGCTTTGCCCTGCCCCGTTCCCCGCGCCCCACCATCTCACGCTTGCCTGTTCGCTGATTTTTGTTCCCATCGCAAGGAGACGGTGATGCGATTGCATTTGAGGATCTGTATGCCAGGCCGGCAGGGCGGCCTGGCGCTCGGCGTGACGCTGGGCATGCTCACCCTGGGTCTGGCGCTTGGCGCCGGGCATCTGCACGCCCAGGCCGGCAAGCCCGGCGCGGAGGCCGCTGGCGACACGGTGTCCGACACGGAGGCCACCTTCCCCGGCGCGGATGTCGCGAGCGCCCCGCTCGCCGCGCCGGACGAAGCACCGGCCAGCTCTACCCCGAACTGCCCCGGAAGCGGGGAGGGAGAGGCGCCGGGCGGCGGGCAGGGTGACGCCCCCTGCAGCCACCTGACGATCCACGGCAACACCTACTACGACAACAACCGCAACGGGCGCTACGACTCGAACACCGGCGACTTCTGGCTGCCCGGCGTGCTGGTAAAGCTTGTCGACGCGGCCTCCGGCGCCGTGCTCGGCCAGGCGACGACCAACAAAGACGGCTACTACCGCTTCCCGCTCTTGCCGGTCGGCCCGACCTACGGCATCGTGTTCGAATGCCCCGGCGGCTGCCAGCCGACGACGCCGGCTTCCCTGGAGTTCGCGCTGCGCGACTTCTCGACCTATTGGTGCTGCTCGGCGCGCGGGGACTTCGGCTGCTACCCAACCGGGCGCCCGCCCGGCTCCGGCCCCGGCGTGCCACCCCCGCCCGGCCCGCCGGAGGTGCCGCCCCAAAAGCCGCCGTGCTGCGAGAAGCCGAGCGGCCAGCAGACCCACCTGCCGATCCTCAACTTCGCGGCCAACGACAACGTCTGCAGCACGATCATCGAAGCGCAAAACGTCGGCGCCTGGGACTCCAAGGCGCTGCTCGTGGTCTGGGGCCCGCCGGGGGCCTGCGCCCCGCAGTGCACCGGCCCGCTCAAGGTCGAGTGCTCGGGCCTCCTCCGGCCCGGCAGCACGTGGAACTTCATCGACGCCCAGCTTCCGCAGCGCGCCAAGAGCGGCATGATCTTCAGCGCGCCGGCGATTTCCTCACCGGGCGCGACGGATGTCTTCGCGGACCTGCTGTGCGAGCGGCTGTTCCACGACGTGGTCGGCGACTGCAACGAGTACCGCCGCTTCAAGAAGGCCTACAACGAGCGCGGCGTCTGGCAGACCGGCACCTACAACTTCGACTTCGGCGCCTATCCCGGCGCCTCGATGGCGGTCGAAGTGGTCCGCAAGTGCCCGGGCGACGCCAACCCGATGACCAACGCCACCGCCAGCTACACCGGCTTCGCCGACGCGATGCTCGGCGCCTACGATCCCGTGTACGGCGGCTACACCTTCTATACCCCCCTGGTCTACGCCGAGAAGGACGGCTGGACCAGTTGGCTCTACATCCAGAACGGCGGGTTGGAGTGCAGCTCGGTCGAGATCTGGTTCCGCACCCAGAACGACTGCCTGCGGCCGAAGATCTGCGACGTCGCCCAGCTCGCGCCGGGCGAGACCTACCAGTACGACGCCTCGACCTGCGTCGGCCCCGGCTGGATGGGCAGCGCGATGCTGCGCGGCAGCCAGCCGCTGAGCGTGGTGGTCGACATCATCGGCCACGACGTCCTGATGAGCTACGAGGGCAACCCCGGCGACCTGAAGTACACCTTCGAGGGGCCGGAGCTGTTCTCCGCCGGCAGCCAGGTGGCCTACGGGCCGCTGCTGTACTCGGAGTACCAGGGTTGGGACTCCCTGGTCCAGGTCCAGAACCTGTCGACGGTGACCAACGCGCGGGTGAAGGTCTACTTCCTGGACCGCTCGGGCGACGTGATCACGACGCTCAACGACTGGATCTGCCCCGGCGGCAGCCAGAGCTTCTACCTGCCGGTGATCTCGGGCTTCCCCGGCAACTGGGTCGGCAGCATCCGGGTCGAGAGCCAGGAGTGGTTCACGCCCGGCCAGCCCGGCGTCAACGCGCCGAACATCACCGCGGTCGCCCAACTGATCAAGTACGCCGACGTCACGCGCGCCCGGCCGCTCGAGGGGGTGGCCTACACCCTGCTGCCCGAGCAGCTCGCCTACGACTGGCAGATCGGCTCGGGCTGGGGCGGTCTCTACTCCGGCGTCGGGCGCATCGGCATCCCCAGCCTGATGAAGGACGTCGGCGGCAGCGGGCTGACCACCGAGATCGCGATCGCCAACCTGGTCGCCAAGCCGGGCTTCACCGACTTCATCGTCTATATCTACGACCAGAACGGGCTGGTCGACGGCTTCTGCGAGAAGCTGCACGCCCAGCAGGTGGAGTATCTGGACGTCGCCGCGAACATGGCCTTCCTGCCGAGTGGCTTCAAGGGCAGCGCGGTGATCAGCGCGGTCTTCTGGGAGCACGACGTGTTCGACGGCGGCGGGCGCTTCCTGCGCAACCTGGTCGGCCTGGCGGCGGTCAAGATCGAGCGCAGCGCCACGGTGCTCGGCACCGACGTGCCGGGTGACGAAAGCGCCGGCAACCAGGGCATCCCGATCATCGGCCCCTTCCACTACAGCGGTCCCATGCCGAATTGCCCGGGCGTGCCGCGCCACGTGCCCTGCTGCCAGCCCCCCGGCGGGCCCAACTGGCCCGCCCCGACGACCATGCCTGGCCCGCCTCTCCCGACGCCGACGCGCTGGGTGCCCTTCCCGACCCCGACCTCGGGGCCGCCCCCGCCACCGACCAACCTGCCGCCCCCGCCCCCGCCACCGCTGACGGGCGGCTAGCGGGCGGCGACCCGGCCACACACCGGACTCTTATCCCGCCCACCCGGCGCGCGCACCACCCTTTCCCCCCAGGTGCGCGCGCCGGGTGGGCTTGTTGCCGGCCTGGCATGGGGAAGGATGGAGGCAGTGCGGACTACGAGGCGAGTGCCAACACACCAGGACTCTCGAAAAACGTCAGGGGAACGACCTCGGCGGAAGTCACCTGATAGGATGTGACCCTCAGGAACTCGCTGACCGGTGGGCGACTCAGAATTCCAGCCACTTGCTCGCGCAGTGCTTCCGGCAAATCTCGTAGACCGGTGATCGCGAAGCTGCGTGGCCCGAGATCGGTCGGGGTCGCCAGGACCGAGAAACCCAAAATAGTCAGGCCGGCCGCCAGCCCCTGATCACGGTTGAATCGCAACAAGATCTGATCGGTCAACTCAACCGCGCAGTCGGCGCGGACACCGGGAAACGCGATTTCCAGGATATCGCCGATCCGTTCGTAGGATAGACGATACTCATGACTGCTCGACGTCCGCGCCGACGATTCCCTTAGCTCTGGCTGCTCGTCCATGTGATCACCCTTCGCGGAAAATGTAGGTGCCCCACGCAGTGATGACGAAGTTGTTCGACCCGAAAGCACCTTCCGCGCGATGCTCGATGGCGAACTTGACCACCACAACCATCGTGTTGTAGCCCGGCGGCAGTGCCGGGCAGGGGCGGTAGTACTTGTATCTCGCCGGATCCAGTGGCTCCTGGCGGCGCCGCCCGTAGCGCACGGTATTCAGCACCTCGTCCAACAAGCCTTCAAGCTCCTCGTGATAGCTCAAGATGTAGTTCCAACGCTCACGGGTGAGATAGATCGAGGCACCGTTCCGGTCCTGGACGACCCATTTGGGCGGCATGACACCTGTTACTCTACTTGATTCGTGGCGAATCGACAAAGCGAGGTTGAGCAGCCCGCGGCACCGCGAAGCTGCCCTCTGCCGATGGATCGCTTCGACCGATCGGCTTCCCTCACCCCCCCAAATACGCCTCCATCACCCGCGCATCCACCAGCAAGTCCCTCGCCGCCCCGCCCAGCCCGATCGCCCCGGTCTCCAGCACGTAGCCGCGGTGCGCCACCTCCAGCGCGGCGCGCGCGTTTTGCTCGACCAGGAGGATCGTCGTGCCCTGCTCGCTGTTCAGGCGGTGGATGATGGCGAAGATCTCTTCGACCAGGATCGGCGCCAGGCCCATCGACGGCTCGTCCAGGAGCAGCACCCGCGGCCGAGCCATCAGCCCGCGGCCGATCGCCAGCATCTGCTGCTCGCCGCCCGAC
>CAZCJG010000391.1:0-4407 GCA_964498575.1 uncultured Anaerolineales bacterium
AGCGGATTTTAAGTCCGCCGCGTCTGCCATTTCGCCACCGCCCCCAGGCATCAACCGCGCCTCCGCCGACCCATCCGCCACCGCCCGCACCCCCCGTACGGCCGACAACGCACAGGACGTCCGGCATGATGACAGCACGATTCAACAGTGCGGACAACGGCTCGCCAGCATTCTAGCCCCCCGCCCGGCCCCGGTCAACCCGGTTGCCGGAATAAGGCTATAATACCCGGCATGTCCGCCGAGATGCTGCGCGATATCGCCAGCCGCCCCTTCGCCACGCGCCGCGTGCTGGACGTGGTCAAGAACCTGCGGCTGGTGCTGCCGGTGGCGATCTTCCTGGTCGTGGTCGGGCATCAGGCCTGGGAGACGATGATGTACGATGGCTGGACGCCCGCCATCCGCTTCGCCGAGGGGGTGCTGTTTTACGGCCTGGTCGGGCCGCTGGTCACGTTTTGGACCCTGGACTGGATCGCTCACGCCATCGAGACGCGCGAGGCAATCGAGGCCGCCAACGAGGATCTCAAGCAGCTCGACGCGCTCAAGGATGAGTTCGTCAGCCTGGTCAGCCACGAGTTGCGCGCGCCGCTGACCAACATCAACGCCTCGGTGGAGCTGCTGCTGCTCGGCGCCCAGAACGACCGCACGCGCGCCAAGCTGGAGATCATCGGCCAGGAAGCCTCGCGCCTGACCCGGCTGGTGCAGGGCGTGCTGGACGTCAGCCGGATGGAAGCCGGGCGGCTGGAGCTCTTGACCGCGCCGGTCGACCCGGCCCAGATCTGCCAGGCGGCCCTGGTCCAGCTCGGCGAGACCGACCACCCCTGCGCCATCGACATCGCCCCCGGCACGCCCGCCGTCCTGGCCGACGCCGAGCGCGCCGCGCAAGTGCTCGGCAACCTGCTCTCCAACGCCACCAAGTACTCGCCCTCCGGCAGCCGGGTCGAGGTGGCGGTCCGGCCACTGCCCGAGGGCGCCTCGGCGGCGGCCCGGCCACTGCGCGAGGGCCTGGTGTCGGGGGAACGCGGGCCGTCCGAGGATCCGGAGGTGGGGGATTCGCCCCAGCCCGAAGCCGCGATGGTGCTGTTCTCGGTCGCTGACCACGGCGTCGGCATCCCGCCGGACGAGGTCGGGCGGGTCTTCGAGCGCTTCTACCGCGTGGAGCGCGGCGACGCGCGCGAGACCTACGGGCACGGGCTGGGACTCTACATCGCCCGCAAGATCGTCGAGGCCCACGGCGGCCGGATCTGGGCTGAGAGCCGGCCGGGTGCCGGCGCGACCTTCCTGTTCACCTTGCCGGCCGCCCCGGAGGAGCCATGATCACCCTGCCTACGTCGTCGGCCGCCCCGGAGGAGCCATGATCACCCTGCCTACGTCGTCGGCCGCCCCGGAGGAGCCATGACCACCCTGCCTACGTCGCGCGTGCTGGTGATCGACGATGACAACAACCTGGCCCACCTGCTCGCCGAGTCGCTGGAGGGCGCGGGCTACGAGGTGATCAGCGCGGCCAACGGGCTGGAGGGTATCAAGGAGCTTTACGCCAGCCGGCCGGACCTGGTGATTCTGGACGTGATGATGCCGCGCATGGACGGCTGGGAAACCCTGCGGCGCGTGCGCGAGATGTCCGACGTGCCGGTGATCATGCTCACCGCGCGCGACGCCGAGTCCGACCGCCTGCGCGGCTTCGAGCTGGGCGTCGACGACTACGTCACCAAGCCCTTCTCGCTGGCCGAGCTCAACGCCCGCGTGCGCGCCGTGCTCGCCCGCGCCGCCCGCGCCCGCTCCGACGGCACGCCGCCGCCGGTCACCGTGGGCGACCTGGTGATCGACTTCGCCTCGCGCCGCGTGCTCAAGCGCGCCGAGGTGCTGCAGCTTACCCCGACCGAGTACCGCCTCCTCGCCGCGCTGGCCGAGCACGCCGGCCGTACGTTGAGCCACGAGCAGCTCCTCGAGCGCGTCTGGGGGCCGGAGTACGTCGACGAGCCGGGGTATGTCAAGCGCTACATCTGGTACCTGCGCCAAAAGGTCGAAGACGATCCCGCCCAGCCGCGCTATGTCGAAACCGTGCGCGGCTTCGGCTATCGGCTGGCGAAGATGTAGGGCGGCCGCGGCGTCTATATGGTTTGTTCGGCAAGCTTGCCGGGAGCGCCGGCTTCCAGCCGGCATTGAAACGTGCCCGATCCGTGACTCCTTGGCAGCTCAAGCGACGGTGCCGGCTGGAAGCCGGCGCTCCCAGGATTCGTTCCCGGAGGAACCCCATGATGCGCCCTCACCCATCGCTCCCTGATCACCTCCCCCGCCGCCACGCCCTGCTCGCCGCCGTCCTCGCCACGCTGCCGCTGATCTTCGCCGCGGCGGGCGAGGTCGCCGCGCGCCCGTCCCAGACCGGCGCCTATGTCCTGGCCGAAACCTGGCGCAGCGACGGCGGCGAGCTGCCGGCGGATGCCTGGCGCTACGCCAGCGGCATCGATGTCGCCGGCGGGCGGGTCTTCGTCGCCGACCGCGCCGAGGCGCGCCTGACCGCGATCGAGCCGGACGACTCCGCCCACCTCGTGCAGCCCGCGCCCGGCTACGATGATCTGCTGAGCGCACCCGGCCACCTGGCGGCGGACGCGGCGGCCGGGCGGCTGTACGTGGCGGACGGGGACCAGGTGGTGGTCTTCGGGCTGGACGGGACGCGCCTGACGGCCTGGCCCAACGTCCCGGCCGCGGCCGGCGTGGCAGTGGCGCCGGATGGCAACGTCGTCGTCGGCTCCGCCAGGTCCGGCGAGGTGTTCGTCTACGCGCCCGACGGCCTGCGGCTGGCGACCTGGCAGGTCGTGCCGCCCGATCCGGGCGGCGGGCTGATCGGCGGCATCGACGTCGACGCCGCCGGCCGGATCTACGTGGTCGACGGCCGCGAGCTGAAGGTGCAGGTGCTGGGGGCGGACGGCCGGCGCGTCGACACCCTGCGCGTCGACGTGCCCGACGGGGCGGACCTGAGCGACATCGCCGTCGACGACGCCGGGATCGCGCAGCGCCCCTTGCGCTACTTCGTCGCGACCAGCGTCGGCGGCTACTGGCAGGACGCGCGGGCCGGCGGGATGTGGCGGCTCCTGCCGACCGGTCCCGCCTTCGGGATCGCGGTGGACCCGACTTACGGCGTGATCGCCACCGCGCCGGGCCGGCCGGGCCTGGGCTCGCGCATCACCCGCATGCCCTACGGCCAGGGGACGCTGATCACCTTCGACAAGCTGTGGGGCTCGTCCCTGCTCCTGCCCGGTGCGCTCGACGGTCCCGAGGTGATCAGCGCCGGCGCCGACGGCGGCCTCTACGTGCTGGACCGCGGCAACCGCGTCCAGCGCTTCGCGCCGAGCGGGGGCCCGGTCGACCAGCGCGACGACATCCAGAACCCGACCCGTGTCGACGGCGGCGCGGATGGGACGCTTTACGTTACCGACGGCGCGAGCGTCAGCGCCTTCACCCGCGCGCCCGGCGGCTGGAACCGCGGCTGGTCCAACCTGG
The DNA here is from genome assembly GCA_964498575.1 of uncultured Anaerolineales bacterium. Lineage (GTDB taxonomy): Bacteria > Chloroflexota > Anaerolineae > Epilineales > Epilineaceae > CAZCJG01. Next base: position 3,499 of record CAZCJG010000391.1, read on the forward strand.
TCGCCCCGCCGGGGCGCGACGACAGCCAAGCGGCCGGGCTGGTCTACAACCCGGCGGCGGACCAGGTCGTGGTGCTGGACAGCGAGCAGGATCGCCTGCGGCGCTTCACGCCGGCCGGGCAGCGCGGCGCCGACACCATCCTGCGGCCCGCGGCGGATGACAGCACGGTGTGGGTGGACCTGGCGGTCGACCGCGCCGGAAGCCTGTACGCGCTGGACCGCACCAACCGCACGGTCCACGTGGTCCCCCTGGCCGGCGCGACGCGCACGGTCACCCTGCCGGACCCCGCCCGCCACCTGTCGGTCGGCCCGGGCGGCGAGCTGTTCACGCTGGACCGCGACGGCTGGGTGCGGCGCTACGACGCCACGGGCGCCGCGGCGGCGCGCACCGCCGCCTTCGACGTCTCGCGCTTCGACATCGCGCTCGCCACCGGGCCGTCGGACCTGGCGGTCGACGGCCGGGGCGACGTCTACGTCACCGATCGCGACGCCGACGTCGTGTCGCGCTACACCTGGGATCCCGGCGCCAGGCCGGTGGAGCCGCCGGACGGGTCGAGCGCGCAGTGCCGCAGCTTCCCCGGCAAGACCGCCAGCCCGGCCCTGCCGGCGCCGGTGACCGTCGGCGACAGCGTCGACCTCCGCCTGACCGTGCGCGGCGGCTGCGGCAGCGCGATGTCCAACACGCCGCGCGACATCGTGCTGATCCTGGACGTCTCCGGCTCGATGGTCGGCGAGAAGATCCGCATCCTGCGCGAGGCGGCGCTGAACTTCGTCGCCGAGGTCGACCTGGCCAGCTCGCGCGCCGCCGTCGTCGCCTTCGACGACGCCGCGCGCACCGAGCAGGGCCTGACGGGCAACGCCAACCTGCTGCGCGCCGCGATCCGCCGCCTGGACGCCGATCCCGCCGGCG
>CAZCJG010000392.1:0-4398 GCA_964498575.1 uncultured Anaerolineales bacterium
ACACCTGCTGCCGCCGGCCGTGATCGCCGTCACGGGTCCGGCCGGCATCGGCAAGTCGGCGCTTGCGCTGCACGCCGTCTGGCGGCTGTATGAAGCCGGCGCGCTGCTGGCCCGCTTCCCGGGCGGTGTCGTCTGCTGCCGGATCGGCGCGGATCACGGCCCTGAAGCAGTGCTTGAGCAGCTCGCCGCGGCCTTCGGCGAGGAGGTGGACCACGGCGACGCCGAGGCCGCGGCCCGACGGGCGCTGTCGGCGAAGCGGGCGCTGGTGATCCTCGATGGGACCGAAGCGGTCCCACCCGAGGCGCTCCAAAGGCTCCTCGACGTCGCCGCGCCCTGCGCGGTGCTGCTCACCAGCCGGCGGCGGGCCGAGGCCGACGCCGAGGATCTGGTCGTCGGCGCGCTGCCTGACGCGGAGGCCAGGCGAATGTTGGTGGGCTGGATCGGGCGCGAGGATGACGCGGCGGCGCTGCATGCCATCAGCCAGCGCCTGGACGGCTGGCCGCTGGCCATTCGCCTGGCCGGCCGCTACCTGGCCGTCACCGGCGGCCCCGCCGCGGAGTATGCGGAGTGGTTGGACCAGAACCCCTTCGAAACGCTCGACGAGGTCATGGCGGCGCCCCGAAGTGACCGGCTGGGCGCCGCAGGGCTGATCCTCAGGCGCAGCATCGAGGTGACGTCGGACGACGCGCGCCGGGTGCTGCAGGTGGTCGGGGCCCTCGCACCCGAGGCGATTCCCGGCGATGCGGTGGAGGAGACCCTGGGCTTGAACCCGGTATGGGTGGGACGCGCCCTGGGCGAGCTGGCTGGTTACGGGATCCTGGCCGGGCACCAAGGCCTATACGACGTGGCCCACGGATTGATCCACGACTACCTGCGGCGCTACATGCGCCTCGACGACGCGGCCCAGGCTCGGCTGGCCGCCTACCTGTCTGGCGTGGTCGAAGCGCAGGCCGCCCGGGGCCGCGAAGGGCACAACGCGCTCAAGGCGGTGCGGCGGCACGTCCTGCCGGTGGTCGAGGGCTGTGTCCAGCGGCAGCAGTGGCCGGAGGCGATGCGCCTGGCCGCGGCGACGTACGACTATCTGGACTACCGGGCTCGGTATGCCGAGATGATCGAGCTGTCGGGCCTGGCCATCGACGCCGCGCGCGGTGCCGGCGACCGCAAGCAGGAGGCGGTCTGGTTGGTGCGGATGGCCAAGCCGTTCGACTTGCAGCACCAGTCGCAGGAGGCGATCACCTGCCTGGAGTCCGCGTCGGCGCTGGCCCGGGAGGTCGGCAGCACCGCGCTGGAATGCTCGTGCCTGGGCAACCTGGGCCTGGCCTACCACGGCATGCACGACTATGGGCGGGCTATCGACTACTACAAGCAGGCCCTGGCCTTGATCGACGAGGACCCGCGCCGCCAGGGCGATCTCGAGAACAACCTCGGCCTGGCTTACACCCAGACCGGCGAGCTCGACCGGGCGGAAACGCACTTCCGGGGGGGCATCGCGCTGGCCAAGGCGAGCGGCTATCAGCGCGGCGAGTCCCACCGCACCGGCAACCTGGGCATTGCCCTGCTGTCCGCGCAGCGGACCACCGATGCGATCGCATGCTTCGAGAGCGCCCTCGCGCTCGCCCGCGAGATCGGTGACGTATCGTACGACGTGCTGTGGCTGACCCACCTCGCCCGCGCCTGGCGCGCCGCGGGCGACACCCAGGCGGCGACGCGTTACTACACGGAAGCCCTGGAGACGGAGGTGCGGGTCGGCGACGGACACGAGCTGGCCGGTCTGATCGAGGAGGCGGCGGCCTTCTTCGAGGAATGCGGTGACCAGGCGTCTGCTGCCCGCTGGCGCGCCGAGTTGCCGCTGCTCAACGATACAGGAGGACACTGATGCTGACACCGGCCCCGAGAACAGCACGGGCCAAGTGCCCATGGGCGTTCCGTTCTCTCACCGTCATCGGGCTGGCCTTGTTCGCCCTGGCCATCTCCCAACCAGGGACGGGCCATGCCGGGCCGAACTTGGCGATGCCCAGCGGGACACCGGCGACGGGCATCGGCCTGCACAATACCGACGATACAACCGCGGATGTGGTGGTCTCGTTCTTCCCCGAGGACGGACAGCCGCGTGTCGACGTTCAACGCAACCGCATTCGGCCCGGGGCTCAGGCCAATATCTACCTGCCGGGCGAGCAGAGCCTGCGGCGCAATACCCGCTACGCGGCGGTGACCACGTCGAACGGGCGGGCGCCGGGTGTCGGCCTGACCGCCATCGTGCGCACGGAATGGCCGGCGACGGGCGGCGTCGTAGCGTATAGCGGCATCCACCCGGCGGACGAGGTCGTCGCGCCTCTGGTGCAGAAGCGCTACTTTGGCAGAACCTCCTGGATCGCGGTGCAGAATGCATCCGCCAACGAAGCCGTCCGAGGGACTATCGCTGTCACGATCACTCAGGTTGGTAGCGCCTCGCCCGTCGCCGTAGTACCGCTCCGCTTGCTCGGGCGGCGATCAGCGATCCTCGAGCTCGACAAGATCACGCCGGCTCTGCCCGACGGCTTCCTGGGCTCGGCGGTGATCCGTGGCAACGTCCCGGTGGCCGCGCAAATCTTCACCGGAGCGGAATCCGGAGTTGGGATCGATGCTTACGAAGGGGTGCCTTCAGAGACCATCGGCAACAAGCTGTACGCACCGCTGATCCACAACAACGTCGGCGGCTTCACGACGGGCATCGCGGTCCAGAACCTGAGCAACAACCCGGTCCAGGTGACGGTTTCCTACTATGGTTGTGGCGACTCCTTCATCGTACACGGCCGCGGCCCGCAGACGATCCCTCCCCTGTCCTCCGGACTGTTCTACCAGAGAAATTCTGCCTCGCCGACGGGCGCAAGCGGCCTCCCGGAAAACTGCCAGGGGTCGGCCATCATCGGAGCCACGGGCGGGAAGATCGTGGCTATCGTCACAGACGGCCGGACCGCCAGTCCTGACGGGCCAGGGGCGGCTTTTTCGACCTACAACGCGATCTCGCTCGGGTATTACGCCGCGCACAGGATCTCGGTGCCACTCTGGCGCAAGCGCAACACAAACCTACGGTTCACAAGCCTCATCCAAATGATGAACACCGGTGAGCAAGCAGCCGACGTGACCGTTGAGCTCAAGGACTCCACCGGCAATGACATCAGAACCTGCGGCGGCCAGTGCTCCTTTCCAATCCCCCCCTCCTCTTCCCATGCCTTTTACCTCGGATCGATCAGTGGTGTTGGGGACAATACCTATGGCAGCGCCATCATTACCGGCGACCAGGCATTGGCCGTCGTGGTTGGGGAGTACCCGGAGGTTCCCGCCTACGATACTTCAATGTACAACGGCATCCCCATCGTGCCGCCGCCGGCGCCGCGCTTTGGCAACTTCTTGCCGTTCGCGGCGAACAGGGCCATTCGCGGGCGCACGGCAGGTGCGGGCCTCGCACCGATGTGCCAGTCGGTGCTCGATCTGCTGCGGCTTGACGCCCCGCTGGCACCCGAGTCGCACGGTGGGGCGGGAGGCCATCTTCCGGCCTCGGTGAACTGAGCCCGGCCATGATCGTTGCCGCCCACCGTGCGGGGGCGGCGGTGTCGGCCGCGGCGATGCGGTTGACGGGGGTCCGCCGGCGGTGTAGACTCCGGTGCATGTGATGGGCTTTCCTTATCCCTTTTCCAACCGTTTGGAGCAACCCAACCCGATGACCGACACTCCCGAAACCCGCGCCGAACGCGACTCGATGGGCGAGGTCCGTGTCCCCGCCGGTGCGCTGTACGGCGCGCAGACCCAGCGCGCCGTCGACAACTTCCCGATCAGCGGCCTGGTGCTGGACCGGCGCCTGATCCGCGCCCTTGGCCTGGTCAAGCTGGCCGCCGCCGGCGTCAACCGCGAGCTGGATCTGCTGGACGACGGAGTCGCCGACGCGATCGAGACCGCCGCGCGCGAGGTGGCGGACGGCGTGCACGACGGCGAGTTCCCCATCGACGTGTTTCAGACCGGCTCGGGTACGAGCAGCAACATGAACGCCAACGAGGTCATCGCCAACCGCGCCAACCAACTCCTCGGCCAGCCGCTCGGCGCCAAGTCCCCGGTCCACCCCAACGACCAGGTCAACCTTGGCCAGTCGTCCAACGACGTGATCCCGGCGGTGATCCACATCGCCGCGACGCTGGCGATCGCCCAGGAGCTGCTGCCGGCGCTGGACCACTTGGCGGCGACGATCCGCCGGCGCGGCGCGGAGCATGACGACGTGGTCACCACCGGGCGGACGCATTTGATGGACGCGATGCCGGTGACGCTCGGCCAGGTCTTCGGCGCCTGGGCCTGCCAGGTCGCGCCGTCGCGGGCGCGGCTGGCGGGGTTGTTGCCGGAGCTGGGGCAGCTCGCGTTCGGCGGGAC
>CAZCJG010000393.1:0-4390 GCA_964498575.1 uncultured Anaerolineales bacterium
CAAGGCGCACGGCTATTTCAAGAACGTCTCCGGCCAGGTCATCGACCAGTTCGACATCTTCGCCAGCCCCTGACCCCCGACGGCGGCTCGCGCGCCATCCCCGCCACCCCATCTGTCCAATCCGCTCAATCCGCGTATCCGTTTAGCAATCCGTTGTGTGGAACACCCCCCGCGCCATCTCCACCCCCGCCGCCAACGCCTCGATCTCCTCCACCGTATTGTACAGGTAGAAGCTCGCCCGCGCCGACGCCGCGAGCCCCAGCCGCGTGTGCAGCGGCATCGCGCAGTGGTGGCCGGCGCGCACCGCGATGCCCTGCCGATCGAGCACGGTCGCCAGGTCGTGCGGGTGCACGCCCTCCAGCGTGAACGCCACCGCCGATCCACGCTCCGCCCGCGGGCCGTAGACCGTGATGCCGGGGATGGCGGAGAGCGCCGCGATCGCCCGTTCCGCCAGCCACCGTGTGTGGGCGTGAACCCGCTCCAGCCCGATGCCCGCGAGATAGCGCGCCGCCTCGGCCAGCCCGACCGCGCCCGCGATCGGCGGCGTGCCGGCCTCGAAGCGGGCCGGCGGATCGGCGAAGGTCGAGCCGGCCAGCGTCACCCGGCGGATCATCTCACCGCCGCCCTGCCAGGGGGGCATGGACTCCAAGAGCGCGTAGCGCGCCCACAGACAGCCGATTCCGGTCGGCCCGCACATCTTGTGCCCGCTGAACGCCACGAAGTCCGCCCCGAGCGCCCGCACGTCCACCGGCTGATGCGGCACCGCCTGCGCGGCGTCGATCAGCACCTTCGCGCCGACCGCCCGCGCCGCGGTGACCAGGCGCTCAGCCGGGTTCACGGTCCCGAGCACGTTGGACGTGTGGGTGAAGGCCAGCAGCTTGACCGAGGCGTCCAGGACCTCGTCCAAGCCGTCCAGATCGAGCGTCCCCTCGTCCGTGATCGGGATGAAGCGCAAGGCGGCGCCACTGCGCTGGGCGAGGAGCTGCCAGGGGACGATGTTGGCGTGGTGCTCCATCTCGGTCAGGACCACCGTGTCGCCCGGCCCGAGATGGGTCGCCCCCCAGCTCCCCGCCACCAGGTTGATCGCCTCGGTCGTCCCGCGCGTGAACACGAGCTCCCGCGCGTCGCCCGCGCCGACGAAGCGCGCCAGCTCGGCCCGCGCGCGCTCGTACATGTCCGTCGCCTCCTCGGCCAGGCGATGGACGCCGCGGTGAACGTTGGCGTTGTGCCGCCGATAGTAGTCCGCCACCGCCTCGATCACCGCCGCCGGCTTCTGGCTGGTCGCCGCGCTGTCCAGGTAGACCAGCGGGCGCCCGTGGACCTCCCGCGCGAGGATCGGGAAGTCGCCCCGGAGCGCGGTGGCGTCCAGGGGCGTGGTGGCGTCCAGGGGGGGGGGGACGGACGAAAGGTTCGTGCCGGGAACGGTCTGACGGACATCCGGAGCGGCGATCATGCGTCTTGGCTTTCCAGCGCCCGATGCAGCGCATGCCAGGCGAGCGTGGCGCACTTCACCCGCGACGGGTAGGCCGAGACGCCGGCGAAGGCCGCGACCGAGCCGAGATCGGGGTCCGCCGCCACCGCCTCGGCGTGCTCGGGGCCGTGCGTTACCATGTCCAGCATCCGCCGGAACAAGGCTTCGGCCTCGCCCACGGTCTTGCCGCGGACCGCCTCGGTCAGCACCGACGCCGAGGCCGTCGAGATCGCGCAGCCCATGCCCTCGAAGGCGATGTCCGTGATCAGCCCGTCCTCCACCTTGAGCTGGACCGTCGTCCGGTCGCCGCACAGCGGGTTGTAGCCCTCCGCGACGCGGTTGGCATCCGCCAGCGGGCCGCAGTTGCGCGGGCGCCGGCTGTGGTCCAGGATGATCTCCTGGTAGAGGTCCGCAAGCTCGAACATGGCGTTTGGACTCCCGAATCGATGACCCGATCAGCCCGCTTGACGGATCATGCGCTATCGAGCGCGATCCGATCGCCGGGCGATCACAGCGACTGCCGCACCACCTCGCCGCGCGGCAGCCGCTCGAACAGGAAGGCGGCGAGGTCCGTGCGCACCGCCTCGATCTTGATGCGGTCGACGATGTCGGCGGCGAAGGCGTAGGTCAGGATGCTCTTGGCCGCCTCCGCCCCGATGCCGCGCGAGCGCAGGTAGAACACCGCCTCGGCATCGAGCTGGCCGACGGTCGAGCCGTGGGTGCAGCGCACGTCGCTGGCGAAGATCTCGAGCTGCGGGTTGGAATGGGCGATCGCGTCGGCCGACAGGATCAGGTTGCGGTTGGCCTGCACCGCGTCGGTCTTCTGCGCGCCGGGATGGACGTGGATGCGCCCGTTGAACACCGCCCGCGAACGGCCGTCGAGGATCCCCTTGTACAGCTCGTAGCTGAAGCAGTGCGGCGCGACGTGCTCCACCAGCATCTGGTTGTCGACATGCTGCTCGCCGGTGACGACGTACAACCCGTTGAGCGTGCAGCTCCCGCCCTCGCCGCCGAGCACCGCCACCACGTCGTTGCGCACCAGCCCGCCGCCGGTCAGAGCCGCGTGCGAGTCGAAGGTGCTGTCCCGATCCTGCCGGATCGCCAGCGTCGCCACGTGGTAGGCCGCCGTGCTCTCCTTCTGCACTTTGTAGTGATCGACCACGGCGCCGGCTTCGACCACCACCTCCGTCACCGGGCAAGTGAAGTAGACCCCGTCCGTCAGGCCCGCGTAGCTCTCGACCACCTTGCACTGGCTGCCCTCGCCCGCGACGATCAGGTTGCGCGGGAAGCTGACCAGGGGCGGCGCGTCCCCGGACATGCCGGCGTCTGCTGAACCGTGGTCTCCGCCCGGCCCGCGCCCGTCGGATTTTCCGCCCGCGCCTGCCGAGGCGATGAACAACAGCAGGATCGGCGTCTCGACCACCGCGCCCGGCGGGACCCACACGAAGGCTCCGTCGCGCAGAAAGGCGGTGTTGAGCGCCACGAAGGGGTGCTCCATGTGCCGCGCCAGGTGCGCCAAGTAGGGCTCGGCCAGCTCCGGCCGCGTCGCGAGCACCTCCCCCAGGCCGCCGGCGACGACGCCGTCCGGCAGTCCACGCGTGTCCGACAAGCCCGGCGCGAACAGGCCATCGACGAAGACCAGCCTGGCGCAGTCGTCGTACACGAAGGGCCGGATCGCTTCGACCGTCACATGCTCGGGAACCGCCGACCGGCGGACGAAGCCCGTCGCCGCGATCGGCGCGACGTTGGTCAGCCGCCATTCCTCCTGCCGCGGCGTCGGGAAGCCGAGCTCGGTGAAGCGGCCGATGCCCGCCCGGCGCAGGCCGTAAACGAAGGAAGGCTGCGTGCCGTTGGTCGCACCGTCCAGCACGCGCCAGTCGGCGACGAAGCGCTCGGTGCGCAGGCGGGCAGGCGTGGGGGTGGGCATCGCTTACCTCGCCGCGCCCGCCAGCACCGGCTCGGCGGGCGCCACTCCCGCCGGCGCCCCGTCCAGCCAGGCATAGCCCTGCTCCTCCAGCTCCAGCGCCAGCTCCTTGCCGCCCGAGCGGACGATCCGACCGTCGACCAGCACGTGCACGAAGTCCGGCACAATATAGTTCAAGAGGCGCTGGTAGTGGGTGATCACCACGAAGCCGCGGTCCGGACCGCGCAGGGCGTTGACGCCGTCGGCGACGATGCGCAGCGCGTCGATGTCGAGCCCCGAGTCGGTCTCGTCCATGATCGCCAGCCGCGGCTCCAGCACCGCCATGTGGAAGATCTCGTTGCGCTTCTTCTCGCCGCCCGAGAAGCCTTCGTTGAGCGTGCGCTTGACAAGGCTCTCGTCCATCCGCACAAGCTGCATCCGCGCCTTGACCAGGTTGAGAAAAGCCACCGCATCCAGCTCCTTCTCGCCGCGGTGCTTGCGGATCGCGTTCAGCGCCGCCTTGAGGAAGTAGGTGTTGCTGACGCCCGGGATCTCCACGGGATACTGGAAGGCCAGGAAGACGCCCTCGCGAGCGCGGATCTCGGGGTCCATGTCCAGAAGGTCCTCGCCCTGGTAGCGCACGCTGCCGTCGGTGACCTCGTAGTCCTCGCGGCCGGCCAAGACCTGCGCCAGCGTGCTCTTGCCCGAGCCGTTCGGCCCCATGATCGCGTGCACCTCGCCGGGGTAGACCGTCAGGTCGACGCCCCGCAGGATCTCGACGCCTTCGACGCCGGCGCGCAGGTTGTGGATTTCCAGGAGGGGTTCGGTGTTGTGGTTCAAGATTGGTTCGTCCGTTGAAAGTTGCGGCGCCTGATGCGTCGCGTGAGGGTTCGGGTCAGCCAACGCTGCCCTCCAGGCTGATTTCGAGCAGCTTCTGCGCCTCGACCGCGAACTCCATCGGCAGCTCGCGGAAGACCTCGCGGCAGAAGCCGTTGACGATGACGCCGAGCGCCTCC
>CAZCJG010000394.1:0-4343 GCA_964498575.1 uncultured Anaerolineales bacterium
GCATCGGAGCCGCGCTCAGAACCTGGGCCGAGGCCGCCCCGCGCCCCTTGGTCGTGTTCCTCGACGAGATAGACGCCTTGCAGGATGCCGCCCTGATCTCGGTCCTGCGCCAGCTCCGCGACGGCTACCGCAACCGCCCGGACCACTTCCCCTGGTCCCTGGCGCTGGTCGGCCTGCGCGATGTGCGCGACTACAAGGTCGCCGAGGGTTATGAGGGCCGGTTGGGTACGGCCAGTCCCTTCAACATCAAGGCGGAGTCGATCACGCTCGGCAACTTCTCCGCCGCCGAGGTCGCCGCGCTCTACCAGCAGCATACCGACGACACCGGCCAAGTCTTCACGCCCGACGCGATCGCGCTGGCCTTCGATCTGACGGGCGGCCAACCTTGGCTGGTCAACGCCCTGGCGCGCCAGGCGGTGCAGCGCCTGGTGCGTGACCGGGCGCAGCCGGTGACGGCGGAGGTCATCGCGCAGGCCAAGGAGATCCTGATCCAGCGCCAGGATACCCACCTGGACAGCCTGGCCGAGCGGCTGCGCGAGGTTCGGGTGCGCCGCATCATCGAGCCGATGCTGGCCGGCACGGTGCTGCCGGACGTGCCCGAGGACGACCGCCGGTTCCTGATCGATCTCGGCCTGGTCCGACGTGATCCGCGAGGCGGTCTGGTCATCGCCAACCCGATCTACGCCGAGATCATACCGCGTACGCTCGCGGGCGGTGTCGTCGACGCGCTGCCCCAGATTCGGCCCACCTGGCTGCGCGACGACGGCCGGCTCGACATGGAGCGGCTGCTGGACGCCTTCCTGGCTTTCTGGCGCCAGCACGGCGAAGCGCTGCAGGCGTCGGCACCCTACCGCGAGGTCGCGGCGCAGCTCGTGATGCTGGCCTTCCTCGATCGGGTGGCCAACGCGGGCGGGCCGGTAGACCGGGAGTACGCGACCGGCTCGGGGCGGATCGACATCTGCCTGCGCTACGGCCCGGACCGCTTCGCCTTCGAGTTGAAGGTGTGGCGCGACAAGCGCCCCGACCCGCTGGCCGAGGGCCTGACGCAGCTCGACGCCTACCTCGCGCGCCTGGGCCTGGGCACCGGCTGGCTGGTGATCTTCGACCAGCGCGCGCAGCAACCGCCCATCGAAGAGCGAACGACCGCCGGCGCGGCGACCACCCCCAACGGCCGCCGCATCACCCTCATCCGCGCCTGACCCGTCGACGAGCCGCCATCCTCCAACGCTCCACAAACCCTCGAAGCCCCCTCAACGCCTCCGCCCACCGAACCCGACGGATGACGCCGCAGGCGCGACCCTGGAGGCCACGCTGGCCGAAGCCGGCCGCAACCCCTGGCTGGCCAGCATCCTGCTCCGCGGCTCGGGCGGCATGGGTCAGCGCCTGGCCGACCTGTGCGCCTGGCTGCGCGCCCTGCCGCGCCGGATGCGCCGGGGTCTGGCGAAGCGCTGGGCGCCGGCGGGCAGCCAGGCGCACCTGCTCGCCGCGCTGCGCCTCGGCCTGGCGCTCTTGCCGCTGGGCATGATGGCGCAGGCGGCCTGGTCGTCCCAACGGAGTGGGGAGGGTGGGGACGGCGCCCAGGCAGCGTTGGCGAGGGAGTGGGCCGGAAGCCGAGGGGCGCGAGCTGTTCGTGCCGAGCGCGGTGACGGCGCGCTGCGGGCGGCCGGAGGCCGATGTGCTCGGGTTCAACGTCTACCGGTCCGGCGATGCGGACGCGCAAGGCATCCGTGTCAATCGGGCGCTGATCGCCGCCACCGGCGGGGCCGCGGCCGGCGCGCAGTACCTGCTGGGCGACGTGCCACCGGCCGAGGGGACCTACTTCTACCGGCTGGAAGTCGTCAATCGCGCTGGCCCGCCGGACCTGGTCGGGCCGATGGCGGTGCGCTGGGAGGGGGTGCGGCTCTTCCTGCCGGCGGCAACGCGGTCGGGTGCTGCCGCGGAGACCGGAAGTTTCACAGAGTTCCCCATGAGCTATCGCTCACCACAACGAATGAAAACGATTGGGCGGGGCGTATCCCATCGGAAATCGTTTTCACAAGAGTTCCCCATGAGCTATCGCTCACCACAACGAATGAAAACGATTGGGCGGGGCGTATCCCATCGGAAATCGTTTTCACAAGAGGCTGCGGTGCAGTCACGGGTGAACGGGTTGACGACGAGGGAGGCGGCGGACCTGGGGCTGCTCGCGCGGCTGGCCGCGTGGTGGCGCGGTGAAACCCCGTGATGCACCCGCGTCACCGCTCACGCGCCAGCGGCAGGGTTCTCCGCGTCCACCACGGCCACCACAAGTCGCTTACCGACGGCTTCGGCGTACCGCACCAGCGTGTCGACCGTAGGATTGGGGCGCCGGCCGGTTTCCAGCTTCGACAGGGATGAGCGATCCATCCCGGTCAGGCGCGACACGTCGGCCAAGCTCAGCCCCAGCTCCTCGCGCGCGAGCTTGAGTTGCTCCAGCAGGCGCTGGAGCTGATCGACAGCGGCCATCCGCTCTTCGTGGCGCGCGACGAGCTCCGGCAGCTCCTGGGCTACCTGACGACGGAGCTGATCGAAACGATCCGCTTCCTCCTGGGTAAGCGGTCGGTCACGCGTGATGCGCTGCAGGGTCATGTTCGGTGCCTCCTGGGAACATCGTAGGCGGTGACTGGATAGACCGTCGCTGAATCAATGCGTTCGTACACGACCATCAGATGGCGACCTCGACGAGTGTCTCCGAACACCACGGGTCGCCCCGATGAGCGGCTATAGTCCGCGTCGATTGCGCTCTCGAAGACTTCCTCCACGTCCTGCTTCGCCACTCCATGATCCGCGCAATGCTGGACGTTGCCATTCGGGTCGTCGTCGAGATCCCAGAGGATGAAGTCGAAGGTCATCGTGATTGGTTTCCTGGGTGTGGGATTAAGATACCACAGTCCTTGCCACGAAACAACCCCGCCGGGTGGTACAATAGCCGGCGGATATCCCTGCCCCCATGCACCCCCTCGAAGCCTACCTCGCCGAGCTCCACGCCATCCACGCCTCCGGCGCCGGCGTCAAGGAGACCTCATACTACCCGGCGCTGAAGAACCTGCTCGACGCGGTCGGCCATGAGCTGAAGCCGCGCGTCCAGTGCATCATCCACCTGCGCTCGAAGGGCGCCGGCATCCCCGACGGCGGCCTCTTCACCGCCGACCAGCTTAAACGCGGGCCGGAGGACCCGCTGGCCGGGCAGCTCCCGGCGCGGGCGGTGATCGAGGTCAAGGCCACGGGCGAGGAGGTCCGCGCAGTCGCACAGTCCGAGCAAGTCGCGAGGTATCTGGCGCGCTACGGCCTGGCGCTGGTGACCAACCTGCGCGACTTCCAGCTCGTGCGCGCCGGCCGCGGCGGGCGGGCCGAGCTGCTCGAGGGCTTCCGGCTGGCCGAGGGCGAGGCGGCGTTCTGGCGCGACGCCGCGCGGCCCCACCGGATGGCCGGGACGCACGGCGAGCGCCTGGTCGAGTTCCTCAAGCGCGTGATGCTGGCCGGCGCGCCCTTGGCCCGGCCGGAGGACGTCGCCTGGTTCCTCGCCTCCTACGCGCGCGACGCCAAGGCGCGGGTGGAGCAGGCGGACGTGCCGGCGCTGGCGTCGATCCGCCGGGCGCTGGAGGAGGCGCTGGGCCTGGCCTTCGAGGGCGAGAAGGGCGACCACTTCTTCCGCTCGACGCTGGTGCAGACGCTGTTCTACGGCGTCTTCTCGGCCTGGGTGCTGTGGCACGGCGAGGAGCCGGAGCGCGACGACCGCTTCGACTGGCGGCTCTCCGCGTACTACCTCCGGTTGCCGGTGATGCAGGCGCTCTTCGAGCAGCTCGGCGACCCGAGCAAGCTGCGGTCGCTGGACCTGGTGGAGGTGCTGGACTGGACCGGCGCGGCGCTGGGGCGGGTGGATCGGGCGGCCTTCTTCGCGTCCTTCGAGCGGGACCACGCGGTGCAGTACTTCTACGAGCCCTTCCTCAAGGCCTTCGACCCGGAGCTGCGCAAGGACCTGGGGGTGTGGTACACGCCGCCGGAGATCGTGGAGTACCAGGTGGAGCGGGTGGACCGCGTGCTGCGCACCGAGCTGGGCATCGCCGACGGCCTGGCGGACGGGCGGGTGGTGGTGCTGGACGCCTGCGCGGGGACCGGCGCCTACCCGGTGGCGGTGCTGCGGCGGATCGCGGCGACGCTGGAGGCGCGCGGTGAAGGCGCGCTGCTCGGTGGCGCGGTCAAGCGGGCGGCGATGACGCGGGTCTTCGGCTTCGAGATCCTGCCCGCGCCCTACGTCGTGGCGCACCTACAGATCGGCCTGCTCTTGCAGCAGCTCCACGCGCCGCTGGGCGAGGGCGAGCGGG
>CAZCJG010000395.1:0-4295 GCA_964498575.1 uncultured Anaerolineales bacterium
GGCCGGGAGCTGGTCGACGCCGGCGGCCAGGATCTCCAGGTCGACCTCGGGTGCGTGGCGCGCGTTCACGGCCGGGCCTCGCGCGCGGCTTCGAGCGCGGCGCGGTGCTCGGCGTCTCCGCTGCCGTTGGCCACGCGCGCGAGATCCACCGCCGGCACCAGGGTCTCGGCCCGCCTGGGCTCGGGCACCGCTGTGGGCTCCTGGACCAGGTACTTCTGCCGGCAGATCGCGGCGACGAAGCCGTCGAAGAGCGGGTGCGGCGCCAGCGGGCGGCTCTTGAACTCGGGGTGGAACTGGCTGCCGATCATGAAGGGATGGTCGGCCAGCTCGGCGATGTCGACCAGGTCGCGCTCGGTGTAGACCCCGCTGACCACCAGGCCGGCTTGCCGCAGCAGCGGCAGGAACTGCGGGTTGACCTCGAAGCGGTGGCGGTGGCGCTCGTGGATCAGGCTGCTGCCGTAGGCGGCGGCGGCCTGGGTGCCCTGAACCATCCGGCAGGGCCAGGCGCCCAGCCGCATCGTACCGCCCATCTCGGTCACGTCGACCTGCTCGGGCAAGAGGTCGATCACCGGGAACTTGGTCGACGGGTCGAACTCGGTCGAGTTGGCCTCGTCGCCGCCCAGGGCGTGGCGCGCCAGCTCGATCACCATGATCTGCATGCCCAGGCACAGCCCGAGATAGGGCACGCGGTGCTGGCGGGCATGGCGGGCGGCCTGGATCTTGCCCTCGATGCCGCGGTGGCCGAAGCCGCCGGGCACGACGATGCCGTCCGCGCCGCGCACGCGCTCCCAGTCCCGCCCGCGCTCCAGGTTCTCGCTGTCCACCCAGGCGATGCGCACGCTGACGCCGTGCTTGAGGCCGGCGTGGCGCAGAGCCTCGCTGACGCTGAGGTAGGCGTCCGGCAGCTCGACGTACTTGCCGACGACGGCCACCTGCACCTCCGGCTTCGGGGCGCGGATGCGCGCGACCAGCCGCCGCCACTCATCCAGCTCCGGGGTGGTTTCCGGCAAGCCGAAGTGGCGGGTGACCAGGTGCCCCAGCCCGGCGTCTTCGAGCTCCAGCGGCACGGCGTAGATCGTGTCCAGGGTGACCAGCGGCACGACGGCCGCGCGCGGCACGTCGGTGAACAGGGCGATCTTGTCGCGCAGATCCTCCGGCACCGGCAGGTCGGAGCGGGCGATGATCACGTCGGGCTGGATGCCGATGCCGCGCAGCTCCTTGACCGAGTGCTGAGTCGGCTTGGTCTTGAGCTCGCCGGTGGCCCCGATGTGCGGGAGCAGGGTCAGGTGGACGTACAGCACGCGCTCGGGGCCGACGACGACCCGCATCTGGCGGATCGCTTCGAGGAAGGGCAGCGACTCGATGTCGCCGACCGTGCCGCCGATCTCGACGATCAGCACCTCGGCGTCGGACTGGCGCGCGGCGAGCTGGATGCGGCGCTTGATCTCGTTGGTGACGTGCGGGATCATCTGCACGGTCTTGCCGAGGTAGTCGCCGCGCCGCTCGCGCGCGATGACCTCGCTGTACACCTGGCCGGTGGTGATGTTGGCCGAGGGCGGCAGGTCGGCGTCGATGAAGCGCTCGTAGTGCCCCAGGTCCAGGTCGGTCTCGGAGCCCTTCTCCAGCACGAACACCTCGCCGTGCTCGAAGGGGCTCATCGTGCCGGGGTCGACGTTGACGTAGGGGTCGAGCTTCTGGATCGAGACCGACAGCCCCCTGGCCTTGAGGATGCGGCCCAGCGCCGCGGCGGTGATCCCCTTGCCGAGCGAGCTGACGACCCCGCCGGTGACGAAGATGTAACGGGTCTGGCGTTGATCTCGATCCACGGCACGTCCTCCTGGTGTCTAGGCGGGCAAAGTGGTCAGTCCCATCGATTCAATGCGACGTCATACGAGCGGGGCTTGTGCCTGCCCCTACGGATCGCGGACGCGGTAATCGGCGTTGATCACGTCGTCTTGGTCTTCAGGCGCGGTCGTCCCGCTGCTCGCGGCTTTTGATCCGGCCATGTCGGTGAACAGCTTGAGCGCGATCAAGAGGATCGCGACGTCGTCGATCTGGGTGAGGATCGGGATCGAGTCCGGGATCAGGTCGATCGGCGAGATGACGTACAGGAGGGCCAGCACGGGGATGAGCTTGGCCGTCGTGGACACGGTGGGATCCTGGAACAGCCGCCAGGCCAGCTTGGCGCGGCTGACCAGGTCGGTCACGCGGCCGGGATCGCTGGAAGGCGAGGTGGGAGATGGGTTCGTCATGGCAGGTCGGCCTCCTGGTCAGGCAAGATCGAGGCGATGGGCGCACGCGTCCGTGGCGGCGCACATTATAGCGCGAACCGCCTAGTTCCCCGCGGTCGGCGATCCCGCCGGCGTCAGCTCGACGCCGGGTGTGCCCGAAAGCACCGCGGTCCCGGTCAGCACCGCCGTCGGACCCACCGTCGGCGCGCGGAAGGTCGCCAGCGGGACGGGGGTGCTGGCGGCGGATTGCGAGGCGAGCACGACGTGGGAGAAGTCGTCGAAGCCCATCGGGCTGGGCTGATAGGCGTTCAGGCGCTGGGAGATCAGGACCGGCGTCTGGAGGTGGACGAGGAAGACGCGCGCGGTGTCCTTGTCCACCTTGGAGGCCGCCTCGCGGTAGACGGCGGCGCGCACCTCGGAGTCCAGCGTGCGCTGGGCGTCGCGGAGCGATGTGGCCAGGTCGCTATTGTTGTAGTTGCCTTCGGAGACGATGCGGGTGGGCACGCCGAAATGCCAGAACCAGAAGTTGTCGGGGTCGGCAGACTGCGCCTGCCAGCCGACCAGCCAGGCGGTGAAGCGCCCGTTGTCCCGATCCTTGAGGAACTGGCGTGGCGCCTGGGTGCGTACCGCGGCGTTGATGCCGATGGCCTTCAGCATCTCCGCGACCGCGCCCGCGGCGCCGGCGGGGTCCGGCAGGTAAGGCCGTGGATCGCTCGGCACCCAGATGTTGAGCGGGAAGCCGCCGCCGGCGCCGACGTCGGCCAGGATTTGCTTGGCGCCTTCGGGGTCGAAGTTGGGCACCGCGACGTCCGGGTTGTAGCCGAGGAAGCCCGGTGGGAGGAGCTGGGCGGCCGGGATGCTGTGGGGGCCGAAGAACGCCTCGGCCAGCTTCTTCCGGTCTATCGCCATCGAGATCGCCTGGCGCACGCGCGGGTTGTCCAGCGGCGGGCGGCCCTGGTTGAGCATCAGCCAGGCGGTGTTGCGCGAGGGCCGCGCCAGCACCGTCACGCCGGGCGCGGTCAGGCTGCCGGAGATCGGGGTCGAGGCGGCGAGGTCCGTGCCGTGCGCCGCGCCCGCGGCCACCGCGGCGGCACGCGCCGCCTGGTCGGCGATCACGACGAAGTCCAGCCCCGGCCCGGCCGGCGCGCCGCCCCAGTAGCCGGCGAAGGGCGCCAGGTGGACCGTGCCGTCGCCGTCCCAGCCGACCACGCGGAAGGGGCCGCTGCCGACCGGCAGGTGCTCGGGATCGCTGCCGTACTTCTCGCCCTGCTCGGCGACCGCCTTGGGGCTGGACAGGCCGAAGGGGATCATCGCCAGGTGGTGCAGGAAGGGCGTGAACGGGGCCCGCAGCTTGAAGCGCACCTGCAAGGGACCGATCGCCTCGACCGACTCGACCAGCCAGGCTTCCTTGCCCTGGCTGTCGACCTGCCCGAGGAAGCCGCCGAGGAGGCCCTGCCAGGCCGGGAACTTGCCGAGATGGGCCTCGTGCTTGGGGTTCATCCAGCGGTCGAAGTTCCACACCACCGCCTGCTCGTCCAGCGGCGTGCCGTCGTGGAAGGTCAGGCCGGGCCGCAGCTCGAAGGTGAAGGTGTTGGCGCGCATGTCGGCCTCCCAGCGCGCAGCCATGCCCGGCGCGAGCTGGGCGGTGCCGGGCCGGAAGCGCACCAGGCGGTCGTAGATCTGCCCGGCGATCTGCTCCCCCACCGGATCGGCGGCCATGCGCGCCGGATCCAGCGTCACCGGCGCGTTGGGGATGGCCCAGACGATAGTGCCGGGGTCCGGCGTGGGTGTGGCGGCGACCTGGACCGGCGTGGTCGGGTTCGGCGACGGGGTGGCATCCCCGCAGCCGGTCAGGCCGCCGATGGCGAGGACGCAAGCGGCGGCGGAGATCCAGGGTTGGTTTGGCTTGTACATGCACACAGCGGGCGCGGCCGGGTTGGACTAGGGCGGGCTGGCCGCGCCAGGGCGGGAAGTATAGGGCGCCGGGAGGCGAACGGAAAATTCCGCCAGGGCGAACGCATTCTCGCCCGCGGGAGCCAGGCGGTTGGAAACCGCGGCTCGGGG
>CAZCJG010000396.1:0-4195 GCA_964498575.1 uncultured Anaerolineales bacterium
CTCGAACAGCTCAAGGCCAAGCATGCCGAGGCTCGCGGCGCCTTCACCGCGGATCGCGCCCACCTCGACTACCTGCGCGTCTTCGCCTCCAAGCCCAGCGTTGTCGGCCGGGCCCTTGGGGACATCACCCTGCCGGGCAGCTCGACCGTCCTGCACGTGCGCCGTGGGGACAGCGACTTGCTGGCGCGTCCGGATCTCGTGCTGGAGTTCGGCGACCGTATCGGCCTCTATGCCAATCGCGCGGACTTTCCCGCGATGCGCAAGCTGTTCGGCGACTCCATCAAGGGCACGGCCGAGTTCAGCTACATCTCCATCGGCATCGGCATGGCGCTGGGCTTTCTCCTGGGCGCCCTGGTCATCCCGCTCCCCGGCATCGGCAAACTCTCCATCGGCCTCGCCGGCGTGCTGATCGTGGCGCTCGTGCTGGGCAAGCTGCGCCGTACGCGGGGGCTCAACTGGACCATACCGCTCTCCGCGAACCTGGTGCTGCGCAATTTCGGCCTCACCCTGTTCCTCGCGCAGGTCGGCATGGCGTCGGGGCCCAAGTTCGTTGCGACAGTCACCGAGACGGGGTTGACGATGCTCGGGCTGGGCGCGATCGTGCTGGTCGCTCTCGTCGTGCCCATCATGGTCATCGGCCTCTTCGTCTACCGGATGCCCTACGACGAGGTTGCCGGCATCGTGGCGGGCGCCTGCGGCAACCCGGCGATTCTGGCGTATGCGAACAAGCTGACGCCGACCGACCGGCCGGACCTCGGCTACGCGATGATCTTCCCGGGCATGACCATCGTGAAGATCCTGTTCGTGGACATCGTGCCCGCCCTGCTGTTGCCGTGAGGACGAGACCTCGCGCCGAAGAGGGGCAGGGCTCCGTCACCGATCGATCCGTGGAGTCCTCGAGATGACCAAGACAAAAGCGGCAGCCACCGGAACCGGCAAGTACGAGAGCCTGCTGGCCACATGCAGCAGGCTTGCTCCGATTTCGACCGCAGTGGCATACCCCTGCGAGGAATCGGCGCTGACGGCCGCGGTCGAGGCGGCGCAGGCGGGATTGATCGAACCCATCCTGGTCGGCCCGGCCGGCATGCTCCAGCCGATCGCACGCCGGCTCAGGATCGATCTCGAGCCCTATGCCGTGGTCGACGTGCCGGACAGCCACGCCGCCGCCGCGAAGGCCGTCGAGCTGGTGCGCGCAGGCAAGGCCGAGATCCTCATGAAGGGCAGCCTGCACACCGACGAGTTCCTCGGTGCCGTGGTCGCTCGCGAGGCCGGCCTTCGTACCGGGCGGCGCCTGAGCCACGTCTTCATCATGGACGTGCCGACCTACCACAAGGTGCTCCTGATCACCGACGCGGCCATCAACATCGCGCCAGGACTCGAGGAGAAGGTCGACATCCTGCAGAACGCCATCGATCTCGCGATCGCCCTGGGCGTCGCCCAGCCCAAGGTGGCGATCCTGTCCGCCGTGGAGACTGTGACCAGCAAGATCCCTTCAACCATCGATGCGGCAGCCCTGTGCAAGATGGCCGACCGCGGGCAGATCCGCGGCGCGCTGCTGGACGGCCCGCTCGCCTTCGACAACGCCATCAGCAAGGCGGCCGCGAAGACCAAGGGCATCAAGTCCGAGGTGGCGGGGGACGCCGACATCCTGCTGGCGCCCGACCTCGAGGCGGGCAACATGCTGGCGAAGCAGCTCAGCTTCCTGACCAACGCGGACAGCGCTGGCCTGGTGCTCGGCGCCCGCGTGCCAGCGGTGCTCACCAGCCGCGCCGACTCTGTGCGGGCCCGCCTGGCCAGCGCCGCCGTGGCCGTGCGCCTGGCGCACGCGCGGCGGGCGACAAAGGGAGCACCGGTATGAGTGGCGGCTCGATCCTGGTCGTCAATGCCGGGTCGTCGAGCCTCAAGTTCTCGCTGTTCCGCCTGGACGCGGCCGATGCCCTGCAGCTGGCCGTGCGCGGGCAGATCGACGGCATCGGTACCCGGCCGAACCTCAAGGCCAAGGACGACGGCGGAAACCCGCTGGACGCGCGTGAGCTGGCGGTTGCCGACGTTCGCGAGGTCAGGGACGCGATCGCCCTGGCAGGTGCCTGGCTGCGCGAGCGGTTCGGCGGCGATCCGCTGCTCGCGGTCGGCCACCGCGTGGTGCACGGCGGCGCCGAGTATTCGCGACCCGTGCTGGTCGATCAGATGGTCTACGACGCGCTGGAGCGCCTGATCCCGCTCGCGCCCCTGCACCAGCCGCACAACCTGGCGGCCATCCGCGCACTGCGCCAGACGCGCCCGGAGCTTCCCCAGATTGCCTGCTTCGACACGGCCTTTCACCGCACACACGGCCAGCTGGACGACCTTTATGCGCTGCCATGGGAATACTACGAGGCCGGAGTGCGGCGCTACGGCTTTCACGGCCTGTCCTACGAGTACGTCGCCGCCACCTTGCCGCACGTCGCACCCCAGATCGCCGGCGGGCGGGTGATCGTCGCGCACCTCGGCAGCGGGGCGAGCCTCTGCGCGCTGCGCGGCGGGGCGAGCCGGCACTCGACGATGGGCTTCTCGCCGCTCGACGGCATTCCGATGGGCACCCGGCCTGGCAGCATCGACCCCGGTGTGCTGCTGTACCTGGTCGGTCAGAGCGGGATGACCCCCGCCGCCGTCGAGAAGCTGCTCTACAAGGAGTCGGGGCTGCTCGGCCTGTCCGGCGTCAGCAACGACATGCGCCTGCTGCTCGAGAGCGCCGAGCCGCGCGCGCGGCTGGCGGTCGACTACTTCGTTCACTATGTCGCCAAGGAGATCGGTGCGCTCGCGGCCGTCCTCGGCGGACTCGACGGGCTGGTGTTCACCGCCGGCATCGGCGAGAACTCGCCGGAGATCCGCGCCCGGGTCGTTGCGGCCTGCGAATGGCTCGGGGTCAGGATCGACGTCGACGCCAACCGGCGTGGTGGTCCCTGCATCTCGGCAGCTGGAAGCGCCTTCTCGGCCTGGGTGGTCCCGACCAACGAAGAGCTGATGATCGCGCAGCACACTCGGCACCTCGTGGCCTGAGCCGCTCGCGTGGGAGTATCCTTCGCACGTTTCACAGGAGGTTCCGGACGTGCTGAAGCTTGGACAGACATTGATCGGCTTCCTCGGCGCTGCTCTGCTTATGGTGGCGGGTTCCCCCGTACCGGCCGAGGCAGCGTCCGCCGCGTCGATCGACCGCAGGGCGGACAACGCCCTTGCCCGCCTCTATCGCGAGATCCCCGCGGCAAGGACCCTTGCGCGGGACGCGAAGGCGATCCTCGTGTTCCCGTCTGTGACGAAGGGCGGCTTCATGGTCGGCGGCCAGTACGGCGAGGGCGCGCTGCGCAAGGGCGGCAAGACTGTCGGCTACTACCAGACAACCGCCGTCTCCTACGGGCTGCAGGCGGGCGCCCAGCGCTTCGGCTACGTCCTGTTCTTCATGACCGACTCGGCGCTCAACTACCTCGACCAGAGCGATGGCTGGGAGGTCGGCGTCGGCCCGAGCGTGGTCGTGATCGACGAGGGCATGGCGAAGACCCTCACCACGTCGACGATACGTGACGACATCTATGCCTTCATCTTCGGACAACAGGGGCTGATGGCAGGGGTCGGCATCCAGGGCTCAAAGATCACCCGCATCCAGCCCAGCAGGTGATCGGACCGAGTCAGCGGGGTACCAGCCACCCCCTCGGCGCGACACCGCACGACGGCGGCGTCAACTTCTCCATCTACTCCAGGGACGCCACCCGGCTCGAGCTGCTGCTGTTCGACGACGCGGACGCTCCGCAGCCGGCGCGGGTGATCGCCCTCGACCCGGTGGCGCACCGCACCTACCACTACTGGCACGCCTTCGTACCGGGCATCGGTGCCGGGCAGGTGTACGGCTGGCGCGCACACGGTCCCTTCGACCCGGCACGCGGACTGCGCTTCGACCCGCAGAAGCTGCTGCTCGACCCGTACGGACGCTGCGTCGCGACCCCCGCCGGCTACGACCGCAGGGCCGCGGGATCCCCGGGTGACAACACCGCGACCGCAATGCGGAGCGTCGTGGCCGACCCGCGGGGCTACGACTGGGAGGGCGACGAGCCGCTGCGCCGGCCGTTCTCGCAGACGGTGATCTACGAGATGCATCTCGTGGGGTTCACCCGCCACCCGAGCTCGGGCGTCGCTCCCGAGCGTCGCGCCACCTATGCCGGCC
>CAZCJG010000397.1:0-4154 GCA_964498575.1 uncultured Anaerolineales bacterium
GCTAGGCTTTGACAGTCTACACGGCGCCCATCAGGAGGTCAAAACGGGGTCACCGCCTGGTTACCTTGTGCCTCGCCACACCCCCGCCCACGGCAGCCAAGCCACCGCGGCCGGCTGGTCCACCCCGACATAGATCGTCACCCGCTCGGACGTCGTCTGCCCCGCGGAGTCCGTGGCGCTGGCGGTGAGGATGTGCCGCCCGCGCGAGCCGGTGGGCCAGTTCGGATTGTCCGGCAGCCGCCCATCGCGGTCGCTCGTCCAGGTCACCGGCAGCTCGTCGTCCTCCGGGTCGTGCGCGCTGGCCAGCAAGAGGATGTTGGATCCCTCGGGGTACGCGTCCCCGTCTCGCGGTGAGGAGATGTAGACCTGCGGCAGCAAGTCCGGCCCCACCTTTAGCCCGCCGACGCTCGCTTCGACTGTGTTGAAGCCGTCGTTGGCCAACACCGCGATGGCGACATCGCCACCGCCCGCCAGGCTGCCGCGGTGAAAGGTGATCCGCGTTTCGGGCGTGTCGAGCGCCAGCGGACGCTGGTGATCCCCCCTCCACCGATACAGCGCGTAGTACTTGATCGCGTCACCGTCCGCGTCGGTCGCTGCCCACTCGATGATCGCGCCGTCCCGGAGCTCTTCCCCGGGCTTCGGGCTGATGATCCTGAGCTCGGGCGCATGGGGCGAGCGTTCACGCACCGCCTTCAGCTCGACCGCCTGCCCGCGTTCGTCGATGCGGTGCAGCTCCACGCGGTGGATCCGCGCGTCGGCCGAGATCTCGGCCGACGCGGCATCCGACTCGACGCAGTCCTCCCGCAGCGGGTCCACGCAGATCACCCCACGCGCGATCAACTGGCTGCCGAGCACGCGGCCCTCCACGTCCTTCAGGATCAGTCGGGCGTCCGCCTCGGCCAGCGGTGCGTCGTGGCTGAGCTCGTCGTACCACGCCAGGTGCCAGAGGGAGTCGATCGTCCAGGCCGTCGTGGCTTCGATCGGAATCGTGAAGAACATCGAATAGACCCCGGTGAGCTGGGCCCGGACGATCTTCGCACCCAGGCCGGCCACCGCAAGCGTTACCACCAGCATCATGGCAAGAGCCACGGGGCGTCCGCCGCACGCTTGAACACGCATCACCACACCTCGCAAGTTCTCCGTTATCCTCCGCACTCCCCCGTCTGATAGGTCGCCACGTTCGCCAAGTGCTGATCGTAGGTCTCCGCGAACACATGCGTGCCGTCGCAGGCCACGTCGTTGGCGACGAAGAACATCCAGGGCCCGGGGTCGGCGTCGAGCACCGCCTGAATGGAGGCCAGGCTCGGGCTCGCGATGGGGCCCGGCGGCAGGCCGGCGTTGGTGTAGGTATTGTAGGCCGAGTCCACCCGCAGGTCCTGCTCGAAGAGCGGCCGCTTCCACCACGAGCTGGCCTCCGGCTGGAAGCCCAGCGCGTACTGCACCGTCGGGTCCGCGTTGAGGATGAAGGGGGGCTGCGCCAGGCGGTTGAGGTAGACCCGCGCGATCTTGCCTCGCTCGTCCGCGACGCCCGCCTCGCGCTCGACGATCGAGGCCAGGGTGACGACTTCATACAGCGATATCCCGAGCTCCGCCGCCTTCGCCCGCATCTCAGGTGTCACGCGCGCCTCGAAGGTGTCGAGCAGTCGGCCGAGCACGGCCTCGGCGCCGCCCTTGGGGTCGAGCTGGTAGGTATCCGGGAAGAGGTAGCCCTCCAGGCTCGCGCCCTCCGGCCGGTCCGCCAATACCGGATGCGATCCGGCCCCCGCCCCGGCTCCGGTGTCCGTCCCGATGCCGCCGATGTCCTCGCCCGCCCCGACCAGGGTCAGGAACTCCGAGCGATCGACCAGGCCCTGGTTGGCCAACACCGTCGCGATCTCCTCGGCACGGTTGCCTTCGGGGATGCGCACGGTAACCGCTTCGCCCCGGGCGGCCAGGAGCGCGGTGAGCACCTCCTCGGCCGGCATGTCGCCCCGCAGGCTGTGCTTGCCCGCCTGCACCTGGGTGTCCAGCCCGCGCACGCGTGCCAGCAAGCGGAAGGCATCGGCACTCTTGACCAAGCCCTCGGCCTCGAGCCGCGCCGCCACCGACGGCAGCGCCTCACCCTCGGCGATCTCGAATTCCACGGGCGAGTTGTCGACCGAGGGCGCGGCGAGCTCAGCCGCCTGCCGGTCCATCCACCACTGCATCAACCGCGCGGTCGTACCGTCCGCGCCCCCTGAATCGCCCTGACCGTCCCCTCCCCCCCCTACGGCATCGACAAGCGCCAGCACACTGCTCGGCACGGTCGATATCGCCCACCACGCGATGCCCGCGCCGATCGCCACGCACAGGATCAGCCCGATCCCGAGCGCCAATCCCGTTCGGCGCCCGCTTCGGCCGTCCACCATCTCCGCATCCTCGCGCTCGCGCTCGGCGATCCGCCGCAGGTGCTCTTCACTCGAAGGTGCCAAGCTTGAACTCCCAATGGTTCGTCATCTGATCGTCACCGCTGTTTATTCGTCGTCGCGGCCTGGCCAGCCCCTTGCCAAGCCATCCGCCACGTCCGGCGGCACCGGCGCAGCGCCAGCCTGCGCCCGCAGCCATTCTTCCAGGATCACCGCCGCCGCCTCGGCATCGACCTGCGCCTTCTCGCGCGCCTTGGCGGTTCGCACATCCACCCCCCGCGCACGCAAGCGAGCCAGTGCCGTCTCGGTGGTGTAGGACTCGTCCCAGCGCTCGATCGGGAGGGTCGGCCGTCCGTCCGGGTCGGTCCCGAGAGCCTCCGCAAGCCGTGCCACGAACGCATCCACCATGTCCGCCCGCGGCCCGCGGTCGCCCGAGGGAAGCCGTGGATCGCCGGCGACCAATCGCCCGACTTCCCACTGCTTGGTCAGGGTGACGACCTCGGCAGCCGCGTCGGCATCGTCCTGTCGCTCGACGATCCCGACCGGCCGCACGGTGATCCCGAGCGGGTCCGACACCGCGATGCCGACGCGGCGCTCGCCGACATCCAAGGCCATGCTGCGTTCGATGGGCATGATGCGGCGCCAATTCTAGCATCGGCGCCCAGCCAGGCGGTTCAAATTTGACCTTCCGGATCGGGTCGAGTAGAATATTTCGACATTTCTAGAAATGTAGGAGGTATGATGAATCCGACACCCCAACCCGATGCCGATCTCGCAGCGATGTTCAAGGCGCTGGGTGATCCGACTCGGCTGCGCATCTTCGAGATGCTCAGGTGTTGTGCGCGCCCGATTGCGCTGGAAGCGACCGGGGATGTGCGTCGCCTGGAGGGCCCGACCGTTGGCGAGGTCTGCTGCTCGATCACCGGCGCCGCGGGCATCACGTCGACGATCTCGCACCACATCAAGGAGCTGCGCCTGGCCGGGCTGGTGACCGTGGACCGGCGCGGGAAGCACATGGTCTGCGCGATCAACCCGCAAGCGGTCGCCACACTGGCCGCCTATCTCGGCCGCCCGCTCGGCGCCGACCAGCCGGATTGCTGTCGGTAACAGTCGCCCCGGCGACGATCGCGGCGGCAAGAACGACTGGCGGCCATCGCCGCCTCCATCCGAACATACCGATCAACCTCGATGTCTGAACCCAGATCAATCTGAACCCAGAAAGGACAACCGACGATGACCGATCTACACCTGATGGACACCCCGCTGGAAGGGGACGAGCTGCGCGACCTGGTGCGCCGGAAGTACGGCGAGGCTGCTCGCTCGGTAATGCAGGGTGCCGGGGCGACCTGCTGCGGGTCGAGCTCCGGCGACTGTTGCGGCGCGGCGGAGCGCGATCCCGTCACGTCCAACCTCTACACGCCGGAGGAGGCGGCAGAGCTGCCCGCGGCGGCGGTGCTGGCCTCCCTCGGCTGTGGCAATCCGACCGCGCTGGCGGAGCTGCGCGCCGGGGAGACCGTGCTGGACCTGGGCAGCGGCGGCGGGATCGACGTGCTGCTGTCGGCGCGGCGGGTCGGACCCGCCGGCTTCGCCTACGGCCTGGACATGACCAACGAGATGCTGGCCCTGGCGGAGAACAACCGGCGTGAGGCGGGCGCCGAAAACGTGCGCTTCCTCAAGGGCCACATTGAGGCGATTCCCCTTCCCGACGCGTCGGTCGACGTGATCATCTCCAACTGCGTCATCAACCTCTCGAGCGACAAGGACGCGGTG
>CAZCJG010000398.1:0-4122 GCA_964498575.1 uncultured Anaerolineales bacterium
GGGCAAGGCGCCGCGAACCCCGGTGCGAGCGCGGGACAGCATGTCATGGTCGGGCTGAGCGGGGCCAAGCGCGGGGAGCGCGTGGCGGCCGTGGGGAGCGCGATCGAGGACCTCGCGCCGCCGCGCGTCGCCTACATCATGTCGCGCTTCCCCAAGCTCACCGAGACCTTCGTGCTCTACGAGATGCTGGCGGTCGAGGCGAGGGGCGTCCAGGTGGACGTCTACCCGCTGCTCCAGGCGCGCGACACCGGAGTGCACACCGAGGGCGCCTCGCTGTGGACCAAGCTTACCGAGCGCTTCCGGCCGCCGCGCGCGGCGAGCGTGATGCATGGCGAGGCGGCGGCGCTGGTCGCGCGGGCGCACTATCAGCCGACGCTGTCGGCGGCGATCCTCGGCTCGCAGCTCCACTATCTGCGCCGCGCGCCGCGCGCCTACCTCGGCGCGCTGGGGACCCTGATGCGCGCGACCTGGGGCAGCCGGCGCTTCTTCCTGGGCGGCCTGGCGCTTTTCCCGAAGACCGTCCACAACGCAAGGCGGATGGCGGCGGACGGCGTGACCCACGTGCACGCCCATTTCGCCAGCCACCCGGCGGCGGCGGCCTTCGTCATCCACCGCCTGACCGGCATCCCCTACAGCTTCACCGCGCATGGCTCGGACCTGCACGTCGACCGCCACATGCTGGTCGACAAGGTCGCCGAGGCCGCCTTCGTCGCCACGGTGTCGCGCTACAACCAGCGCGTGATCGAGGACACCTGCCGCCCGCGCCTGGGCGACGCGGCGCTGGCGAGCAAGATCGTGGTCGTGCGCTGCGGGGTCGACACCGCGGTGTTCCGGCCGAAGGACGAGAACCCGTCCCCCGCTCATCCCAACGGCCACCACGCCCGCCCCTTCACCATCCTGTGCATCGGCACGCTCTACGAGGTCAAGGGCCATCGCTTCCTGATCGAGGCCTGCCGGCTGCTGGCCGGGCGCGGGATCGACGTCCAGTGCAACCTGGTCGGCGAGGGTCCCTACGAGGCGCGGCTCACCGAGCAGATCGCCGAGAGCGGGCTGGCCGGGCGGGTACACCTGCTCGGCCGGCGCACGCGCGACGAGATCGCCGCGCTGCACCACGCCTCCGACGTCCTCGCCGTGCCCAGCGTGCCGACCGCCGACGGCCGGCGCGAGGGCATCCCGGTGGTGCTGATCGAGGCGATGGCCAGCGGCGTGGCCGTGGTCGCCAGCGACCTCTCCGGCATCCCGGAGCTGGTCGAGGACGGCCGAACCGGCTTGCTGGCCCCGCCGGGCGACGCGGCGGCGCTGGCCGAGGGCCTGGCGCGCCTGGCGGGCGATCCGGCCCTGGCGCGGCGGCTGGCGCTGGCGGGGCGGGACAAGGTGCTGCGCGAGTACGACATCCAGCGCAACGCCGGGCGCCTGGCCAGCCTCTTCGGATCACGTTCGGGCACGGGTGGCACGGACGACATGGACCTGAGCCGCGATGGGGTCGGGCGGATCGTAGAGACCGGCGACGAGCTTCGGCGGGTGGAGATGGGGGTGGGGACGTGACGGCGCTGGTCGAGAGGGCGGAGAGATCCCCGGTCGCGACCCGGACTGGGGCGCGGCGCTGGGAGCTGCCGGATCGAACGCGGGTGCTGGCGGTGCTGGCGGTGCTTGCCGCGGCGGTGGGGATCGGCTTGGCGGTGCCGGAGTCGCCGGAGATGACGATCGTCGCGATCGTGGCGGTCTGCGCGGGCGTCTTGATCCTCGGCTATCCCGACCTGTGCGTGCCGCTGGTGCTGTTTGTCGTCTACTCCAACGCGGCGTCGGTGGCGGTGGACTTTCACGGCGTGCCGGCTATCGTCGGCCTGGCGCTGCCGGCGCTGCTCTTGGTGCCGCTCGTCCACCGGGTGGTGATTCAGCGCCAGAAGCTGGTCTTCCACCCGGTGCTGTGGCTGATGATCGGCTATCTGGTCGTGATCCTGGTCAGCTCGCTGGGGACCATCCGGCCCGATGTCGCCAGGGCCGAGATCCAGACCTACCTGATCGAGGGTATCCTGATCTTCTTCCTGATCACCAACGTGGTCCGCACGCCGCGGATGCTGCGGGCGGTGACCTGGGCGGTGGTGCTGGCCGGGCTCTTCCTCGGCGGGCTGGGGACCTATCAGCAATTGACCGGCACCTTCGGCAACAACTACGGCGGCTTCGCCCAACTGTCGGAGGCCACCTTCGGCACGGGCGAGGAGGAGTTGCAGGGCGAGGTCTTGCAGCCGCGGCTGGGCGGGCCGATCCGCGACCAGAACCGCCACGCGCAGAACATGCTGATCATCGCGGTGCTCGGCCTGTTCCTGGCCTGGAGCGAGCGGTCCAGGGGCCTGCGCGGCCTGGCGCTGGTGGCGGCGGGGGCGGCGGCGGCCGGTTGCGCGCTGACCTTCTCGCGCGGCACGGCGGTGGCCTTCGTCATGGTGCTTGTGGCGATGCTGTTGCTCAGGATCGTCAAGCTGAGGCACCTGGCGATCGTCGTGGTCATGGCGGCGCTGGTGCTCCAGCTCTTCCCGCAATACAGCCAGCGGCTGGCCTCGATCGGAACGCTGGCCAGCGCGGGCGACGCCGATACCGCCGGCGTGCAGGCGACCGACGGCGCGACGCGCGGGCGCCTCAACGAGATGGTCTCGGCCATGCTCGCCTTCGCCGACCACCCGATCCTGGGCGTCGGCCAGGGCATGTTCCGGCACGTCTTCATGGAGTACTCCGAAGAGGCCGGCTTCAAGAGCCAGATCAAGGCGCGCGAGGCGCACAACCTGTTTCTGGGCATCGCGTCCGAGACCGGCATCCTCGGCCTGGGCGTCTTCCTCACCATCCTCGGTGTGGTGCTCGTGCCCTTGTTCCGCGAGCGGAGCTATTGGCTGGCACGCGACCCGCCGCTGGCCTTCCTCGCCGCGGGCTACCTGATGATGATCGTCGCCTACCTGGCCAACGGCGCGTTCCTGCACATGGCCTACGAGCGCTTCTTCTGGTCGATGATCGCCCTGGCCTGCGCCGCGGGGGTCATCGCGCGGGCACGGCGGTCCGCACCTGCCCCGCCCCATCCAGGTTGACCTCGCGGCTACGAGGTCCCGGGGGAGAGCTTGGGGGCCGGGGGGCCGCCGACGCTTGAAGGGCCGTCGGCGCCCGTGCCAAGCCGGGGTGCCCATGGTGGCGCGCGACGGTGCGGCGCCAACCGCCCCCGTGGTGTCGGCGTCCTGGCGGCCGCGGGCTTGACGGCCCACGGCAGATAGGCCTGGCCGGGCGGGGTAGGCGTCGGCGTGATCTCGCCGGTCGGAGTCGGCGTGCCGTCGCCCGGCGTGGCGGGGGTCAGATCGGTACCCGGCTCGAAGACGAGCAGCAGCTCGGGGCCGTGGATCTCGGCTTCCTTGCTGTTGAATTGTGTGCTGGACTCGCTGGTGGTCCGGAGGGCGAAGCTGACCGGGCTGTCGCCGGTGACCGCCGCGGTGACGTCGAACTCGGCGTAGGTCTCGTCCGCGATCCGCGCCAGGCTGGCCAGCGCCGGCGCTTCGATCGGCGGCGCGTTCTCCCAGGTCAGATCGGCCTCGGTCCAGTCGGCGCTGCCGTCGGCAAAACGATTGGAAACCGGATGGACCGAGACTTCGGGGCCGCCGTCAAAGGCATAGAGCCGCAGCGTGGCGGAGCGGAGCGCGCCGCCGACTGGCACATCGGTAAGCTCGAACTTGAGGTAGCTGTAATAGATTGTCGTGGTGATGCCGGTGCGGACGCGGAGCTGGGGAGACGTGCCGAAGTTCCTGCCGGGCGAGGTGCTTTGGACGCGCGCGTCGTGGAGCGGCGTGAAGAGCGCCGCTTCGCCTGGCTTGAAGGTCGGCGAGGGGGTCAGGCTCGGCATGACGGTGACGGTCGGGCTCTCGGTCGGCGTCGCCGAGGGCGTCGGCGTCTCGGTCGGCGGCGCGTCGGTCGGCGGCAGGGTGGAGCTGGGGGTCGGCGACCTGACGTTGGACGGCGTCGGGACGCTGGCGATCTTCATCCGGGCGACCAGGACGGGCAGGTCGGCGTCGGCTTCGCGGCTGTTGAAGTCGACCCGGTTGGCCGACGCGCTGCGCTTGCGTGTACCTGGGGTCGAGTGGACCGTATTTG
>CAZCJG010000399.1:0-4115 GCA_964498575.1 uncultured Anaerolineales bacterium
CACACAACGGATTGCCAAGCGGATACGCGGATTGAGCGGATTGGACAGATTGGGTAGGGGGGAGGGAGATCAGTCGGCCGGGGAGGAGGGAGTGATCGGGGTGAGTTGGATGAGTAGATCGGCGGGTTCGGATGCGGTGAGAGGATCCGGTTGGTCCTGCGGAGCGATCAGCACGGGGGCGGGTGCGTGGGGCCAGGGGTAGCGCAAGTGGGGGTTGGCGGCCCAGGCTTGGGCCAGCTCGGCCGGATCGGGGGGTAGGGTGCTGGCGATGACGTCGACCGCGACGGGCGCCGAGAGGGACGGGGCGGCGACGGTGAGCAGGATCGCGCCGCGGCGGACGCCCTCGGCGAAGAAGGTGGCGTCGGCACGGGGTAGGCCGCGCGCGAGCAGGCCGGATACCAGGCGGGCCGGGTCGTCGGGCGGCAGGTCCGGGGGTGGATGGGGCATCGGCAGGTCGGGCAGCGCGGGAATCAAGGTGATGTCGCGGGGGCTGAACCCGGCCGCCACCAGCGCTCGGGCGGCGGCGCTGGCGGGGATGGGTGCGTCGAACAGGACGGCGACGGTGCGCATGATCCTGATTGTACCGTGTCGGGCGCGAACGACGAACTCGCGCGGGGTCGGGCCGCTCGCGAGCGGGCACTCGCACGGGCGGCGAGCAGACCGGCCCGGCGGTTTGACGCGGCCGATCGCCCGCCGCATACTCTCGGGCCAGTCACCGACGCCGGCACGGCAGCATCCGTGCGGGCCCATCGCCAGGAGCCGCCAAATGGACTACACCTACCTCGGCCGCACCGGCCTCAAGGTCAGCCGCCTGTGCCTCGGCACGATGAACTTCGGGCCGCAGGCCGACGAGGCGGCCAGCTTCGCGATCATGGACCAGGCGTTGGAGCGGGGCATCAACATCGTCGACACCGCCAATGTTTACGGCTGGAAGCGCGGCGAAGGGGTGACCGAGCAGATCGTCGGGCGCTGGCTGGCCCAGGGCGGGCGGCGCGAGCGGCTGGCGATCGCGACCAAGGTCTACGGCACGATGGGCGACGGCGAGAACGACCGCGGGCTGTCGGCCTACCACATCGTCCGTGCCTGCGAGGGCAGCCTGCGGCGGCTGGGGATCGACTGCATCGACCTCTACCAGATGCACCACATCCACCGCCACGCGCCCTGGGAGGAGATCTGGCAGGCGATGGAGACGCTGGTCGCCCAGGGCAAGGTGCTCTATGTCGGCAGCAGCAACTTCGCCGGCTGGCACATCGCCCAGGCGCAGGCCGAGGCGCGCGCCCGGCACTTCATGGGCCTGGTCAGCGAACAGAGCCTGTACAACCTGCGCAGCCGGATGATCGAGCTCGAAGTGATCCCCGCCTGCAAGGCTTTCGGCTTGGGCCTGATCCCCTACAGCCCGCTGGCCGGTGGCCTGCTCGGCGGCGTGCTGGGCGGTCCCGGACCCGGCCGCCGGTCCTCGCAGCAGCAGGTCGAGCGCCTGGAGCAGCACCGCGCCCAGGTCGAAGCCTGGGAATCCCTGTGCGACGACCTCGGCGAGCCACCCGCGGACGTCTCGCTGGCCTGGGTGCTGGCCAACCCGGCGGTGAGCTCGGCGATCATCGGCCCGCGCACCACCGAGCAGCTCGACGGCAACCTGCACGCGCTGGAGATCGCGCTGGACGAGGCCACGCTGAAGCGGATCGACGAGATCTGGCCCGGCCCGGGCGGGGAGGCGCCGGAGGCGTATGCGTGGTGAGGCAAGGGGGAAGCGGAGCCCCGCGACCAGGCTAGTCGCCTGCCCCGTCCACCCGACCTTCGACGCGATACAAGCCGTAGGCGTCCGGTGCCGCCAGCGCCGGCGGCTCGCCCAGAT
The DNA here is from genome assembly GCA_964498575.1 of uncultured Anaerolineales bacterium. Lineage (GTDB taxonomy): Bacteria > Chloroflexota > Anaerolineae > Epilineales > Epilineaceae > CAZCJG01. The sequence goes on from CAZCJG010000399.1 coordinate 1,853, forward strand.
CGATCGGCGCCAGGCGCAGCACGCTGCCCAGCGCCTCGACCTGGCCCTGGCTGAGGACGATCACCGTCCCCGCCGGCAGCGCCACCTGCTCGCTGGGCTTGACCTTGAGCCGCGGGATGCGCGCGACGCTCGTCATACCATCGAGCGTGTTGAGCAGGTTGCCGCCGGCCGTCAGGCGCAGGTGGCGCAGCTCGCGGTCCAGGCGGACGGGATGGTCCGGCGTCGAGCGCTCGCCCAAGGCCTCGACGAGCTGCCAGACGCGGTCGTTGGTGCGGCCGGCCTGGGCCTCGGCGCGGTAGAACTGCGCCAGGCGGATCAGCGGATAGAGCAGCAGGACGAAGATCAGGACGACGGCCGCCACCGTCGCCATCGTCGAGCGGCGGCTGCGGGGTGGCGGGTGGGCCGGCAGCTCCATCCCCTCGTCCCCCGCCAGCCGCGGCGCGCCGGCGGTGGCCAGGGCGACGACCGCGCAGCCCATCGCGGCGAAGGTCGGCGGGAGCAGCGGGGCGAGGTAGCGGGCGAGGATGAAGTGGTGATAGGCCTGGTTGAAGACCGGCAGCAGCAGCGCCGCGGCCAGCCAGCAGGCCAGGGCGATCCCGGCGCGCCGGGCGGTGTAGGCGAGCCCGGCCAGCGCCACGAGGGCGTAGAGGATCGCGCCGGGCTGGCGCAGGGCGGCGGCCAGCGCGGCCGGATCGGCCGTCTCGTTGATCGTGGCCAGGAAGGTCGAGGTGATGAGCTGGTAGGCCATCCGGGCGAAGCCTGCGAGGTTTCCGAGGTAGGCCGGCCCGAAGGCCCCGGCCGTGAACCCCTCGGCACTTTCCGCGGCATCGGCCATCGATCCGCCCCCCGTCCACAGGTTGTAGGCGATCAGGTTGCTCGCCATGAGCGCGGCGCAAACCAGGCCAAGCCAGGGCCAGCGCGTCCGCAGCCAGCGCGGGCGCATCCAGGCGATCCACCCCGCCGCGCCGAGCAGGATCGCCAGCGCCGAGGGATGGGTCTGCTGCGCGAGGCCGGCGAGCAGGCCCGCCACGACCAGGCCCGCCGGCCGGACGCGGCGGTGGGTCTCGACCACGGCGAAGAGGAACAGCGTGGTGAACAGCGGCGTCGTGCTGTTGGACCAGGCGATGTGGCTGTTGACCACCGCCGGGATGAACGCGACCGCCATCAACATGCCCGCCAGCATGCCGACCGACCGGGCATAGACCGCGGCGCCCGCGCCCGAGCGCACCGCGTCGGCGTGATTCCCGGTCCCGTCCGCCGTCCCCCGACTCCCGGCGTCACCGCCGCCGGCCGGGGGATAGGCGCACAGCGCGACGCTGACGCCCAGCAGGTAGGTGACGCCGACGGTCAGCGCGCCGATGGCCCATACCAGCAGGCGCGGCCACTCCAGCCCCGCGCCGGCCAGGAAGCCGGGGGCGAGCAGGTAGTGGAAGAGCGGGCCGTTGTAGGTATCCGTCGAGACGAACGGCCGCGCGCCTTCGCGGGCGATCTTCAGCGCGAACTGGACCTCCAACCACTCGTCGGTAAAGCGCGGGATGCGCTGCAGCGAGGGCCAGCGCACGATCGCGCCCAGATAGATCAACGACGCCATGACAAAGAGGTCGGCGAGCCGCGGGAAGGGGCGGCTGAGCTGCATCAGGCGCGCCATCAAGGCGGGATCTGCCGCGGCGTGCGGCGGCGCGGTCTCCTCGGGATTGGGCGTCCCAGGCCGCTCCGCCAGTGGATCAGGCAGCGGGGTCATGGGGATAGAGTATACACGGCCAGCTCAGGGCTGGCGGGGACGTGAAACCACCCCGCGCCGTCCCCGCCCGGTGCGACGATCGCGCGGCGGGCGGCTACTCCTGTAGCGCCGCCGGCAGGAAGGCGCGCAGCGCGCGCACCACCGCCGCCACCGGGCCGTTCACCTCCGGCGGACCGCCGGTGTTGACGATCTCCAGCCGATACTGGAAGGCCCCGACGCCCGGCAGGTCCGTCACCGTGTAGCGCGCCCCGCCCGCGGCGCCGCCGCGCGCCGGGACCAAGGCGCCGACATCCACCCAGTCCCCGCCGCCCTCCGGCGCCCGCTGCACCTGGAAGCCCGCCACGTCGACCTCGCTGGCGGTCTCCCATGTCACCTGTACCCGGCCGGTCGGGCCGACCTCGGCGGCGAACTGGTCGATCCTGGCCGCGGTGGGTGGTCGGGGCGTCGTGGGCACGGCGAGCTCGAAGGCGCCGATCAGCGGCTGGAGACTAGAAGCATGGCGTGGGGCGACCCCGAGATGCG
>CAZCJG010000400.1:0-4115 GCA_964498575.1 uncultured Anaerolineales bacterium
GCGTCACGTTTGCCCTGTCTGGCTTGGGCGAAGCCTACCTCGACGACATCGCCACGGCCACCACCACCCAGCCCCCCCCCACCACCCACGTATTCACCCTGGCCGCCCTCCTCTCGGCGGCCCGCCCCCCCGCCTGCGTGGTCGGGGAGCTGGACCCGCCCGCGCGAGCGGCCCTGGCAGCGGCCGGGCTGACGCTGCTGCCACCGGCCGCGGGGCTGCGCCGGGCGGGCTGGCTGGCCGAGCTCGGCCGGGCGCGCGCCGCGGAGGCCCCGAGCGCGGCGCCGGATCTCGCCCGCATCGTCCCGAGCTACGCCGAACCGGGCGAGGCGGCCGGCTAGCCGATGGACCGCGTGATCATCGCGCCGATGCAGGCCGACGATCTCGACACGGTGATCGCCATCGACGCGCGGTCGAGCGATCCTCCCTGGCCGCCCGGCGCCTTCCTGCACGAGGTCGAGGTCAACCCACTGGCGCGCTACTTCGTCGCGCGGCTGGGATCCGCCACGCTCTCGCGACCGGCCTGGCTGGCCAAGCTGCGCGGCGGCCGGCCGTCGGCGCCGGCTGCCGTCGTGGGCTTCGCCGGCCTGTGGATGCAACACGACGAGGCGCACGTCAGCCGCATCGCCGTCGATTCACCCTATCGCCGCCGGCACATCGGCGAACGGCTGCTCGTCCGCCTGTTCCAGCACGCGCTGGACCAGCGCGCGGTCCTGATGACCCTCGAAGTCGCCGCTTCCAACCACGCCGCCCAACGGCTCTACACGAAGTACGGCTTCGCGGTCGTGGGCCAGCGCCGGGACTACTACGGCGCGACCGACGAGGACGCCCTGATCATGACCACCCCGCCGCTGGCCGATCCCGACTGGCGGGCGCGGTTTGCGCAGTTGTGCGCCGGGCTTGGCGAGCGGTCGGTCGAGTCCTCGATCCGGCTCTGACAGCACCCGAAAAGCAGCTCCGCCGGGCCGGCGGCCCAGCGGAGCTGTGCAAAGGAGGAGAAAGTTGCGCGGCGACGGAGGCAGCGCCACCGCGGCGCGTCCCGGCACTAGCGCCGGGACAGTGCAAATGCATCACACCAAACCAATAAGAGCATGATCACGACGATCAGCATACCTGCGGTCATTTCAATTCACCTTTCATGGGCATTGAGGTGGGCGATGCCCGACTTCATCGGCTATGACGGCCAAGAGGATTGGAAAGATACGACCCGAACCGGGCACTTTTCGTCATGAACGGAATCTTAATGTCCACGTTGCCGCACGCGTGGCCCGGTCGTCCCAGGATAGCCACGCGTCCGCCCGCATGCCGGCCGCCTGGCCGCTGTTTGACCGCTGTTTCGGTGGTGGGACGGTCCCGTGCCGGCGGAAGCGAATGGAATTCGCGGCTACCATTACGAAGCCCGCCTGCGCGGGCTGGATGCCGCAATCTCACGTGAATAGCCGGCGAAGGCGGGCTTTGTGATGGTAGGCGCGAATTCTCTTCCCCGGCCCACGCGGGGCACCCGGGCCGGCCGGGCTCAGTTGGATGGTTCGGGGCTGGGGAAGTAGCGCGAGGTGGGTTGGGGCAGGGGCGGGATCGTGTCGAGCGTGTCGCCGGCCGATCCGTCCGGCGTGGTCCATTCGAGGCTGACCAGGAGCCGCACGTAGTCCACGAGCGCCGCGCCGCCGTCGTTCGCGGCGTAGCTTACGCGGTACACGGCGCCCTCGTGCTGGAGCAGGGTGGTGTAGACCGCCGGCAGCACCGGGCTCTCCGGCGCCCACAGCACCAGCGCCGGCACACCCGCCACCATCGCGTTGGTCGGGCCGTTCGCGCTCACCGGCGCCTGGCCCGGGGCGAACTCCAGCGCCGCGCGCGGCAGGGGGACCTGTGCCCCGAGCTGCCACATGCTGACCGCCAGGCGCGCTCCGCTGTCCGGCTGGATCCAGATGACGTCTTGATCCGCCGCCGGCCATGGCGCGGTGCTGCCATCGATCACCGCGGCTTGCCAGGTTCGTGGGATTTCGACTTGGAAGTCACCCTCCGGATCGCGGTAGGTCTCGAGGGGCGCCTGCCTGCCCGCCGGCACGGCCAACGGCTGCCCCGCGGCCGGGGTCGCCGTCGGACCGGCGTTTCGGCGTGATCGTTGGGTCGGGGCGAGCGTTCCCCCCGGCGCCGAGGCTGCCCCTTCCGTCGCTCGGCCAGCCGGCCCGGCGGCGCCCGCAGTCATCGTAGCCGCCTGGGCGGGATCGGCCGGCACCGGCGGCTGAGCGGTCGCGTCGGCGCCCGCGCCGGGCGTCGCGAGCTCCGCCGAGGGCGGCTGCGCGTTCTGCCGGCCGATCAGCAGCGCCACCGCCAGGACGATGACGAAGACCGCGGCCATGGCCAGCGCGGCCACGATCGTCGGGCGGTCCGACAAGCCGGGACCGCCGGGCGGCGCCTGCCCGCGGCCGGGTTCGGCCATGCCTCTCTCCTCAACCCACCGGGCGGCAGACGTCGACGACGTTGTCGATGGTGCCGAGCTTGTCGATCAAGCCGGCCAGGCCTTCGCGCGAGGCCAGCTCGACGATCGCCGTCACGACCGCCGTGCCGCCGGCCCGGTTGGCGGTCGCGCTGATCGAGGTCATGTTCACGCCGCGTTTGGAGATCACGTCGGAGATGTCGCGCACCAGGCCGGGCCGGTCGTAGGCGGTGATGCGCAGCTCGATCGGATAGGCCTGGCGCTCGGTGTCCTGCCAGCTCACCCGGATGAAGCGGTCCGGCTCGCGCTCGCGCAGGCGGTGGATGTTGCGGCAGTCCTCGCGGTGCAGCGTCACGCCCTTGCCGCGCGTGATATAGCCGATCACGCGCTCGCCCGGCAGCGGGCTGCAGCAGCGCGCCACCCGCGTGTGCACGCCATCGGCCCCGCGCATCGTCACGCCGGCGGCGGGGCCGCCGGGCGGTCGCGGGGCGGCGCTGGCCGGAACTGCCTTTTGGCTCGGTGCGGGAGGAGCCGCGCCGTCGCCCGACTCGAGCTCGAGCACCCGCGCGCTGATCGCCTCCGAGGAGATCTCGTGCCGGCCGACCGCGGCCAGGAAGTCGTCGAGGCGGTCGTAGTCGAAGAGCCGCGCCAGCTCGTCCAGCCGCATCCGGGTCAGGCCCAGCTTGCGCAGTTGCAGCTCGACCACTTCGCGGCCCTCGCGGATCGCCTCGCCGCGCGCCTGGCGCCGGAACCACTGCTTGATCTTGTCGCGCGCCCGGCTGGAGGCGACGTAGCCCAGCGCCGGGTTCAGCCAGTCGCGGCTGGGGCCGACGGCGTTCTTGGCGGTGATGATGACCACCGTCTGCCCGGTCTCCAGTCGGGTGTCCAGCGCCACCATCCGGTCGTTGACCAGCGCGCCCCGGCAGCGATGGCCGACCTCGGTGTGGATCTGGTAGGCGAAATCCACCGGGGTCGAGCCGGCCGGCAGCTCGATCACCTTGCCCTTGGGCGTGAAGACGTAGACTTGGTCGCGGAAGACATCCGTCTTGAGGCTCTCGACAAAGGCCTGCGCGTCCGACGTCTCGTCGTTGTGGGACCGCAACAGGCGCCGCAGGGCGGTGATCTTCTCCTCGAAGGCCGCCGACTGGCGGGTGTTCTCCTTGTACTTCCAGTGCGCCGCCACCCCATGCTCGGCCACCTCGTCCATCTCCCAGGTACGGATCTGCACTTCGAGCGGGCGGTTCGCAGGGCCCAGCACCGTGGTGTGCAGGCTCTGGTAGAGGTTGTCCTTGCGCTTGGCGATATAATCGTCGAACTCGCCGGCGATCGGCGACCACATCGCGTGGACCACGCCGAGGGCCAGGTAGCACTGCGGCACCTCATCGACCAGGACGCGTACCGCCAGCACGTCGTACACCTGTTCGGCGCTCACCCCCTTCTCGCGCATCTTGCGGTAGATCGAGTAGAAGTGCTTGGTGCGGCTCTTGATCTGCGCCCGAATGCCCGCCTCGCGCAGCGACTGGTCGAGCAGGCGCACGACCTCGGACAGATAGCTCTCGTGCGCATGCCGCCGGCCAGCCAGCTCGCGCCCGATGGCGGCGTAGACTTCCGGCTCGAGCACCCGCAAGGCCAGGTCCTCGAACTGGCTCTTGAGCTGCCAGATGCCCAGTCGGTTGGCCAG
>CAZCJG010000401.1:0-4108 GCA_964498575.1 uncultured Anaerolineales bacterium
CGGGCGCCAGGTGGCCGTCCTCGCCCCGACCACGGTCCTGGCCCAGCAGCATTACGAGACTTTCAGCCGGCGCCTGGCCGCCTTCCCGGTGCGGGTAGAATTGCTCTCGCGCTTCCGCAGCGCCAAGCAGCAAGCCGAGATCCTGGACCGCTTGACGACGCGCGAGATCGACATCGTCATCGGCACGCACCGGCTGCTGTCGGGCGACGTGCGGTTCAAGGACCTGGGACTGCTGATCGTCGATGAGGAGCACCGCTTCGGGGTCAAGCACAAAGAGCGCCTGCGCCAGCTCCGCGAGCACGTCGACACGCTGACCCTCACCGCCACGCCGATCCCGCGCACGATGCACATGGCGCTGACCGGCCTGCGCGACCTGACGACGATCTCCACGCCGCCCGAGGAGCGGCTGCCGGTGGTCACCCACGTCGGCCCCTACGACGACAACCTGGTGCGCCAGGCGATCCGGCGCGAGATCGGCCGGCGCGGCCAGGTGTTCTACGTCTTCAACCGCGTCCAGGGCATCGAGATGATCGCCCAGAAGGTCCACAAGCTGGTCCCGGAGGCCCGCATCGGCATCGCCCACGGCCAGATGGGCCAGGACCAGCTCGCGCGGGCGATGCTGGAGTTCGTCGGCGGCGGCGTCGACGTGCTGATCTGCACCAGCATCGTCGAGAGCGGGCTGGACATCCCCAACGCCAACACCCTGGTCGTCGAGCGGGCGGAACGCTTCGGCCTGGCCCAGCTCCACCAGCTCCGCGGCCGGGTCGGGCGAAGCACCCAGCGCGCCTACGCCTACTTCCTGCACCCGGCCGGCTACGAGCTGCCCGACGACGCGCGCGAGCGCCTGGTCGCCCTGGCCGAAGCGAGCGAGCTGGGCAGCGGCTTCCGCCTGGCGCTGCGCGACCTGGAGATCCGCGGCGCGGGCGAGGTCCTCGGCGCCGGCCAGCACGGCCAGGTCGCGGCCATCGGGCTGGACCTGTACACGCGCCTGCTGGCCGAGGCGATCAAGAAGCTGCGCGCCGACACGCCGGCCGAGACCGACCGGATCAGCCAGGAGCTGTCGGCGATCGATCCCGGCACCCTGCCGACCGTCGACCTGCCGCTGGACGCCTACCTGCCCGAAGCCTACGTCCCCGAGACCGCCGAGCGCACCCGGCTCTACCGGCGCATGGCGGCCGCGACCAACCTGGCCAGCGTCCGCGAGATCGAGGGCGAGCTGCGCGACCGCTTCGGCGCGCCGCCACCCGAGGTCCAAAACCTGCTCGACGTCCTCGCCCTGCGCGTCCTGGCCCACCTCGCCGGCGCGAAGAACGTCGGGCGCGAGGGCAGCGCGCTGGCGATCCGCTGGGGCGAGCAGCACCAGCTCGATCGCGTCATCCTCAAGTACCGCCTGGACACCGACGCGCGCGTCGGACAGCACCAGATCACCTTGCCCGCCGAGGGCGCGCCGGCGGCCTGGCTGCCGCGCATCCGCCGGGCGCTGGAGGTGGCGGTGGAGGTCGAGGGCGGGCGGCGCGGGTAGCGGCGTTCGGGCGGGGTGCGAAGAGGAAGAGTAAGAAGGATTGTTGCTGCCCCGTTCACCAGATTCTTCTAATAGGATACGCATCGAACATTGAGTCGCCACTGATCAAAGGCACTCCTTCGACCATCGCTTGAACGATCAAGAGTCGATCGAAAGGGTCGCGATGATGATAGGGAAGACCGATTAGGGCCGCGGTGTGTCGAGGTTCGATGTGTAGATAATGAAAGCCATTTCTGTCGATGGCATTATGCATGAAGTCTTTATATGAATGAGAGAGCGAATACTTGTTCGTGCTGATTTTGATTGCGATTTCCAAGTAACTTGCTGGGCTTACCAGCTTATCATTGGCCGTATTCATGATCCAGCTTGTGGCAGTACTGCTCAATGGTGGGTCGTTCAGCGCGAACCACAGTAGAGCATGAGTGTCGAGGAGGATTCTCATGGCAAGTAATCTGCCCAATCCTCAAGGTGCTCGTCATCTTCGACAAGAACTGTCAACATTCCCTCGCACCGGCCTGGAATCGGGTACGATGTATCCGAGGCCGGCTCAGTCAACTGCGCTACTGGGCGATTGTTCTCGGTGATGAGCACTTGCTCACCTCGAACAAGCTGGCGGATCAAGTCGGCCAGCTTTACTTGAGCTTCCTCGATGCTTACGGTGATCATGACATTGATCCCTCACTTGGCTTTCACGCCTGGGCGGGCGTTGGCGGTGTCTCGAGCGGGGCGGAGGTGAACAGCGGTGGTCCGATCAGCGAAGTGGGCGATCAGACCGCCTCAGCCAACTCGTAATGCAGGACGAGGAGCTTGTCGGCGGGAACCGGTGTAATGGCAAACGCTTGCCCCCGCTTGTCGCTGAACTCGACCAAATACACTTGGGGAGCAAGTTCCTCCACAACCGTTCCCACTTGCCCTCGCGCCAAGCTGGGCTCGGTTAGGCTTGTGGTCAAGGCGACCACATCGAGCAATCGGATAGGGGATGGCATGAGCGTTCTCCCTCTCTGGGCTACTTGACGTAGCAGGTCACCAACCGGGGAAAGTTCTCGCCGCGGCGCACGATCCAGACGCTACGGACCCATGCGCTGCCAGCTTTCCCCTGCATCTCGAAGTCTACCACATAGAGCACTTCATAGGCACATTCCTCGTGACTGACCACATCCTCGGTGCGCGCGGCCAGCAGAAGGGCGGCCCGAAGTAGCTCGGCGTCGCTTTGGGCCAATCCGAGCGCGGGCCACGGTCATTAGTTCGGCCACCAGCCCGGCGGTTGGAAACCGCGGCTAAGGGCGGCGGAGCCGCCGAATGTCGCCCTTCGGCGACAACGCAACGCACGGTCTCTTGGCAGACCAAGTCGGCGAAGGCCGACGCTCGGCCGAAGGCCCTTAGCCGCGAATTCCATTCGCCGGGCTGGTGGCCGAACTAATGACTGTGGCCTCGTGACGGCAGGCGCGAATTCCATTCGCCGGCCCATGCTACGCGGAGAGATCTTGACGATCGCGAACCCCTTCTTCGACCAGCCGATCCTCAACTCCCCCTACGCCTACCCGACGCGGCACTGGGAGCTGGACGAGTCGGGCCAGCCCACGCAGCGGATCGTGGAAGATCGCCGGCGGGCGGAGTTCATCACGCCGATCCCGAAGCCCAAGAAGCGCAAGCGGCCCGCGGCGGCGCAAGGGGCGTTTGTCTTCGACGAAGGCAGGGGGCTGTCGACCCGGGCGCAGCAGTTCGACCCGACCTCGATCATCAACGAGGTGCGCCGGCAGGTCGACGCCTGGCGGGCGCTGCCCAGCCCCGGCCAGTGGCAGGTGACGCCCGAGACCGCCCGCCTGCTGCAGCATTGGCGGCAGCACGCGTTCGCCGACATCCGGCCCTTCTTCTGCCAGGTCGAGGCGGTGGAGACGGCGATCTGGCTGACGGAGGTGGCGCCGCATTCCCGGCCGGGCCGGCGACTGCTGGAGCACCTCGCGTCCGCCAACCGGGACGCCAACCCGGAGCTGCTGCGGCTCGCGCTGAAGCTGGCGACGGGCGCCGGTAAGACGACCGTGATGGCGATGCTGATCGCCTGGCAGACGATCAACGCGGTGCGGCGGCCGGGGAGCAAGCACTTCACGCGCGGCTTCCTGGTCTGCACGCCGGGGCTGACGATCCGCGACCGGCTGCGCGTCCTCCAGCCCAACGACCCGGACAGCTACTACGCCGGCCGCGAGCTGGTGCCCGGCGACATGCAGGGCGACTTGCACCGGGCCAAGATCGTGATCACCAACTACCACGCCTTCAAACGGCGCGAGCGCGTGGCGCTCTCCAAGGGCGGCCGCCAGCTCCTCCAGGGCCGGACGGGAGTGGTGCCGGTGACGCTGGAGACCGAGGGCCAGATGCTACAGCGCGTGGTGCCGGACCTGATGGGCATGCAGGGCATCCTGATCCTCAACGACGAGGCGCACCACTGCTACCGCGCCAAGCCGAAGGACGCCGACGACGAAGATTTAAAGGGCGACGAGCGGAAGGAGGCGGAGAAGGCCAACGAAGAGGCGCGCGTCTGGATCTCCGGCCTCGAGACCGCGGCGCGCAAGCTGGGCGCCGGCCGGGTGA
>CAZCJG010000402.1:0-4093 GCA_964498575.1 uncultured Anaerolineales bacterium
ACGCCGGTGCCGAGGAAGTGCGCAAGGTCCTGGCATCCATCGCCTACGGCGGCGCCGCCTGATGCGGGCATGGCGCATCGCCAGGAAGCGGCATGCCCTCGATCGGACCGGAGCGGGTGCCGCCAGCAGCGGTGGCCGCTGGAACAGCGCGAACATCCCTGCAATCTACGCCGGCCTGACGGTCGAGATCGCGGCCTTCGAGAAGCTCGTGCACGCGGGCGCGATTCTTCCGCTCGATCTGGTCGTCGTCCGGATCGACCTGCCGGACGAGGCCGCTCTGTACGAGACGCCGCGCCATAAAGACCTGCCGAAGGGCTGGAACGAGCTGCCGAGCTCGCCGGCCGCTGCTGCCTTCGGCGACGCGTTCCTCGCCGGCGGCGAGCGGCTCGGCCTGATCGTGCCCTCCGCCGTCATCCCCGAGGCGTCGAACATCGTGGTCAATCCGCGCCATCCGCGCATGGCGGACGTGGGGATGGAGATCGTCCGCGAATTCGCCTACGACCCGCGGCTCCGGCACTGACGAAGCTCGCTTCCCGGCCCGGCGATTGTTCAGCTCATGGCCGGGGGCAAGACCTGCTTCTACGTGTCCGATCCGGGCGCGGCGGAAATGGAGGTCAAGCACTTCAAGGATCATTCCCCCAGCAGTACCCGCTTGGCCTGGTTGATCATGGCAGCCAGGTAATCGGAGCCGCCCCGGTCCGGGTGGAAGCGCTGCATCAGCCGGCGATGGGCTTCGCGCACCGCCTCGGGTCCGGCGTCCTCCGCGAGGCCGAGGATGCGCAGGGCCTCGGACCTGTCCATGTCGGCCCGCCCCCGGGGAGATCCGGCCCCCCCGGGGTCACTGCCGGACTGGTCCCTGGGCTGTTCCTGCCAGTGGTCTTGCCAGTCCGGGCGCTCCCGGTCCAGGTAGGCCCGTAGCACGGCCTCCGACTGGGGGTCCTGGGACCGGCACAGCCCGAGGAGGTCCAGCAGGTCATCCAGCCCCAGGTCCGACAGGCGCTGGCCGGCCCTGGATCCCTCGCGCACCAGGCCATCCATCTGACCGCTGGCGAGATCCAGGGACATGTCCAGGAATCGGGTACGGATGCTGGATGCCTGGGCCCCGGCGGCCGTGTCCGGGCCCAGCAGGCCGAGCCCCCGCAGGGCCTGGCGCAGCATGGGCAGCAACTGCACCAGGCTCAGGACCCGCACGACCACCGGGATGGCCGCCGTCAGGGCCGCCAGCACCGGGTTGATGCGCCCGGTGACCACGAGGATCAGGAGCAGGCCCCCGCCCCCCCAGAGGAGGATCCGGCGCAGGACGACCTGACGTTGGCCCTGTGGGGTGCGGCGCCACCACAGGGCCCCCCAGAGAACCAGCCCGATGGCCGCGAGGAGCAGCACGACCCGAATCAGCATCTACGAGCCCCCGGGCCCCAGTTGATGGCTGAGCTGGAGTACGGCGCCGCCCTGACGCCGGCCGAGGGCGGCCAGGGCCCGCCGGCCGCCGGCAGCGAAGACAGCCACTGCCGCCAGCAGGTCCCGCAGGGCCTGCGGACTTGCCGCATCGAAGGGGGCCCAAGCCCCGCCACTCAGGCGGGCGATGCGCCGCAACACCTGCTCCGCCTGGGGCTCGGCCCCCTCCTGAAAGACGAAGGCGGGCAGTCCCTTGAGCCCCAGGTGCCCGGCCAGTCCCGCCAGGGCATCAGGCCCCTCCTCCACGCAGTCGCCGACGAAGACCAGGGCCTGGACCTGGGCTCGGGCAGTCTCGTCCAGGGCGTGTTGCAGGACCCGCCCGATCTGAGTCAGGCCCGCATGGCACCGGACACCGGTCATGACCCCAAGCAGTTCCCGGGCCTCCCGACACCAGGGGGAGGCGTAGAACTCCCCCGTCCCCCGGTAATAGCAGAGCTGGACCGCCAGTCCCCCCAGGTCACGGGTGGAGCTGAACATGGCGGACTGGATGGCCATGGCCTGCGCCCAGGTGGGCTCGCGGCTGGCGGTGGCATCCAGGGCAAAGATCAGGCGCCCGGCGGCAGGGCCACGCCTCGGGGTGGTCGCGACCTGGCGCAGGAAATCGGCGACGGCCCCGGGGCTGCCGGGTTCGACGAGGGCCTTGGGGTCTTTGGGCATGGTCCTTAGTGTGGCTGGCGGCCAGGGCGCCGCGGCCGGCGCGGTCAAGGATACCCGGGGTCGGGACGCGGCTTCCAACCCCGGCCCCTCCGGGTGCGCCAACGCACAAGCGGCTCGAGGAGCCGGCGGTGCGGGCGGAGACGGACGAAGCCGACGGCCCACGCAATCCCTGCAGACACGAAAACCGATCTCCACTGGATACGGGACGGGTCGGAGCGCTCTGAGATCTCCGGCGCCGTGGTTCTGACGGGGGGCTGACGCGAACCGCGGGGAAGTGATCGATCCTGCTGCGGGCCCCGACAAGCGTCACCGCGACGTGACGCCCCTCAGCCGCCAATTTGTCGGTCCGCCCTGAGAATCTGGCGGGTGCCGATGCCATGGCACGCGCCGCGTGGTGCCGGCCCTCAATCGATGCTTTGCCGTTAGTCGTTGTTTTGCCGCGGTTTGCTCGCGGATCCTGGATCCCCTCTCGACCAACCGGGCTACCGGCCCGTCGATTGCACCACCCGCCACTCCGGATCAGGCGCAGTCGCGCCTGGTGCGCGTTGTTCAACCTGTCACACGCAGAGAGGGGAAACACATGGGCCTGAACAAGAGAACGCTGCTCGTCGCCGTCGCCGTGGTTGTAGCCGGTCCCGCATGGGCCGGCATGTCCGGGATGTCGGGAATGGGCGGGATGAGCGGCATGCAGGGTATGGGTGGCATGGGCGGTATGTCCGGAATGTCGGGCATGGGTGGCGTCACGGTCATCAATGTTCACCCTGCGGGCATGGGTGGCATGTCCGGGATGAGCGGCATGCAGGGCATGGGTGGCATGTCCGGGATGAGCGGCATGCAGGGCATGGGTGGTATGTCCGGGATGAGCGGCATGCAGGGCATGGGTGGCATGTCCGGGATGAGCGGCATGCAGGGCATGGGTGGCATGGGCGGCATGTCCGGGATGAGCGGCATGCAGGGCATGGGTGGCATGTCCGGCATGGCGGGCGAGAAGGCGTGGTGGCAGGTCTGGAAGTGACTCTCCGGATGACTTGATCAGAGCGCCGTTCGCCTGATGGGGAGGCTCCGGCGCCCGGCCTTGCCGGGCGCCGTGTTTCTCGTCACTCCGGATTGCGCCGGCAGGGTAGCGTCGCGCGCGCGGTCGATGGCCTGGGCAACCCCGTCATCCCCGTGAAGGCGGGGATCCCTGTGGTCGATGGTTCGCACGGCGCACCAGCCATTTCTCCACTGCCACGACCGGCACGATCAGCAGGCCGACCAGCGTGGCGATCAGCAGGTCGTCTCCCTCCAGCGCCGCGCTGCCGAACACGGCCTGCAACGGCGGCCAGTAGACGTAGGCAGTCTGCGCGAGCAGCACCGTGGCGATGCCGGCGTAGACCACGGGATTGCTGAACACGCCGATCTTCAGCATCGAGTCGCGCAGCGAGCGGCTGTTGAGCAGGTAGAAGATCTGGAACATGACGACGGTGGTGACGGCCATCGTCTGCGCCTCCGCGAGCGCGGCGTCGTGCGCCTGGCCGGCGGCGACGTACTGGCCGAACTCCCACTCGAACAGGCCGACGGCGCCCGCGGTCATCAGGAGCGCGGCGACGGCGGTCCGCCAGATCACGAAGCGTGAGAGCACGGGGGCATTCGGGTCGCGGGGCGGACGCCGCATGAGGTCCGCCTCCTTCGCCTCGAAGGCGATCGGCAGCGCCAGGGCGACGGCAGCCACGAGGTTGATCCAGAGGATCTGCACCGGCTGGATCGGGAGCAGGAGCAGCCGTGTCTGCGGATCGAAGGGAAAGAACAGCACGGCGTAGATCAGGATCAGCGCGAGGCCCAGGTTGGTCGGGAGCACGAACGCGAGGCTCTTGATCAGGTTGTCGTAGACCCGCCGGCCCTCCTCGACCGCTGCGACGATGGTCGCGAAGTTGTCGTCGGTGAGGACCACGTCGGCGGCCTCCTTCGACGCGGCGGTGCCGGTGATGCCCATCGCCACGCC
>CAZCJG010000403.1:0-4040 GCA_964498575.1 uncultured Anaerolineales bacterium
AACAAGCTGCGCGCGTATGCGCTGCAGGACGCCGGGCTGGACACCGTCGAAGCCAACCACCGGCTCGGCTTCCCGGCCGACGGGCGCGACTACCACGTCGCCGGCGCGATCCTGACCGCGCTGGGGATCGGCCGGGTGCGGCTGCTGACCAACAACCCGGCCAAGGTCGAGGGCCTGGAAGACTGGGGCATCGCGGTCGCCGAACGCCTGCCGCTGGTGATGCCGGCGACGCCCGAGAACGCGCGCTACCTGGCGGCCAAGCGCGACCGGCTGGGGCATCTGCTCGAGGGAGGGGCGATGGACCCGCGGAGCGCGGCGATCGACCGGGGAGATGAGGCGATGGCGCTGGACGGCGCCGCGATCGCGACGGCTCCCGCGGCCAGCAACGGCAAGGGGCAGCGCGGATGATCTACGAAGGCTCAGTGTCCGGCGAAGGCTTGCGGATCGCGATCGTCGTCGCGCGCTGGAACGAGCTGATCACGCGGGCGCTGTTGGACGGGGCGCGGGAGGCGCTGCGGCGGCATGGCGTGCGCGAGGCCGACGTCGACGTCGCCTGGGTGCCGGGCAGCTTCGAGATCCCGGCCGCGGCGCGCTGGCTGGCCGAGAGCGGGCGCTACGACGCGATCGTTTGCCTCGGCGCGGTGATCCGCGGCGCGACGCCGCACTTCGACTACATCGCGGGCGTGGCCATGACCGGCATCGCCGACGTCGCCCGCGCCACCGGCGTTCCCGCCGCCGCCGGCGTCCTGACCACCGACACCGCCGAACAGGCGCTGGAGCGCGCGGGCATCAAGGGCGGCAACAAGGGCGCCGAGGCGGCGGTCGCGGCCATCGAGATGGCGACGCTGCGACGGGTGATCGCGGGCGGGTAAAGTGGTCCTTCGAGATGAGCGGCGG
The DNA here is from genome assembly GCA_964498575.1 of uncultured Anaerolineales bacterium. GTDB lineage: Bacteria > Chloroflexota > Anaerolineae > Epilineales > Epilineaceae > CAZCJG01. The sequence continues at coordinate 898 of CAZCJG010000403.1, forward strand.
GACCGGCGTTGATCATGGCATCGTCGTTCGTCGCGCCCGCAGCGATTCGACTACCACCCCCACCTCCGCCTCCGGCACCACGTCCACCACCCCCACATCCCCCATCGCGATCGGCAGGACGAAGCGCAATTGGCCGCCGCGGCGCTTCTTGTCCACTCCCATCGCCGCCAGCACCTCGGCCGCGGTCGGACCGGACCAGCGCACGGGGAGGCCGAGCGCCGACAGCAGGGCTTCGACGCGGTCGGCGAGACCCGGCTGTTCGACGATCCCTTGCCGCTCGGCGAGCCGCGCGGCGGCGACGAGGCCGATGGCGACGGCGTGGCCGTGGGGCAGCGCAAAGCCGGTCGCCTTCTCCAGCGCGTGGCCGAAGGTGTGGCCGAGGTTGAGCAGCAGGCGCCGGCCGTGCTCGCGCGGATCCGCGCTGACGATCTCGGCCTTGACGCGGACCGCCCGCGCCACAATGTCCAGCCAGGCTGAGGCATTGCCGAGCTCGGGCACTGAGGTCCGCTCTAGCGCGGCGAACAGGTCGGGATCGGCGATCAAGGCCGCCTTGACGACCTCGGCCAGCCCTTCGCGCAAGATTTTCGGCGGCAGGGTGGCCAGCAGCGCGGGGTCCGCGACGACCAGCACCGGCTGCTTGAAGGCCCCGGCGAGGTTCTTGCCTGCGGCGAGGTTGACACCGGTCTTGCCGCCGATCGCCGCGTCGACCATCGCCAGCAGGCTGGTCGGCACGGTGACGAGCGCGACGCCGCGCAAGTACGTTGCCGCCGCGAAGCCGGCCGTGTCGCCGACCACGCCCCCGCCCAGCGCGATCACCGTGCCGTCGCGATCCAGCCCGGCCGCTACGAACGCTGCGTACAAGTCCGCGACCGTAGCCAGCGTCTTGGCGGACTCGCCGGCGGGTAGCTCGACCCGGGAAGCGTCGATCCCGGCTGCGGCGAGGCTCGCCAGCGCGCGCTCGGCGTAGTGCGGGCCGACGTGGGTGTCGGTGACGACGACGGCGCGGCCGACGATCCCGCGCGTCGCGAGGTGGCTGCCCAGACGGTCCAGCAGCCCGGCGCCGACCAGCACGCCGTAGCCCGGCCGCGGGCCGCGCGGACCGGCGGGATCGACGGGGGCGCGGACGGGGATGGATAGAGTGCCCGGCCACCAGGGACGCTCGTGGGCATCGTCCGTGAGGGGCTTGGCGTGGGCGTCCTGGGACCGCACGAGCTGAAGAACGTGCTCGACCACGGCCGCCGGGGTCCGCTCGTCGGTGTCGACCTGGAGCGGAAAGCTGTCGTAGACGCTCTGCCGCAGCGCCAGGAGGTGCTCGATTCGAGCCGGGTCCGCCGCCGCGAGGAGCGGCCGGGCGCCCGGTTCACCTGCATCGAGGCGGGCGGCCAGCGCGGCGGCGGAGCCGGTCAGGCAGATCACGGGGCCGAGGGATTCCAGCAGCGCCCGGCCGGCCGGATCGCCGCAGGTCCACCCGCCGGTGGCGATGACGCAGGGCGCGGGCGGGTCGGCGGCGAGCGCGCGCACCGCCTCGCGCTCGCGGGCGCGAAACCCGGCCTCGCCTTCCTGCTTGAAGAGCGTGGGGATTGTCCGCCCGGCGGTCGCCTCGATCGTGGCGTCGAGCTCGACGAAGGCCCAGTCCAAGCGCTCCGCCAGCGCCTGGCCGACGGTGGACTTGCCGGCGCCGGGCGAGCCGGTCAGGATGACGACCATGCGTCGATCACGGCGCGGAAGCCTTCGCGGTGGGTGGGGTAGCGCGGCTGCCAGCCCAGGCGGTCCTTGATGCGCTGGTTCCGGCAGCGTACCGAGGATTGCAGGAAGCGCACGGCGTCCGTGCCGAGCAGCAGGCGCGCCGGGAAGGTCGGGAGGTGCATCGGCTTGCGCGCGCCGAGCGCCGCCGCGAGGTCGCCGACGAGGTCGCCGTATTCCACCGGCTCGTCGTCGCAGACGTTGAAGATCTGCCCGGCCGCGTCGGCGGGTCGGTCGATCGCCCGCACGATGGCGCTGGCCGCATCGTCGACATGCAGCATGCTCCAGAAGGCATGGCCATCGCCCACGACCGGGAACCGCCCCTTCTTCGTCAGGTCCAGCATCGTCCGCGTCTGGGCCGAGTCGTGGCTGTAGAACGAGCCGAAGCGCAGGGTCACCGCCGGCAAGCCCTGCTCGCGCCCGGCGCGCCCAACGATGTGCTCCATGTCGATCGCCGACTGCAACAGGTCGAGCACCGGAACGCCGAGCGGCGAGTCCTCGTCCACCCAGGCGCCGCCGCGGTCGCCATAGACGAAGGTCACGCTCTGCTGCACGTAAAGCCGGCACGGGCCCCGCAGCGCGGCTTCGACCATCGCCCGCGTGCCCTCGCGGCGGATGCGGTCGTTCATCGCCCAGTCTGCCGGGCTGCTTCGAGCCTTGGTCGGGATCGCGGTCGCCAGGTGCAGCACCGCGTCGCAGTCCGAGGCGAGCTCGGACAGCTTCTCGGCGTCGAACAGGTCGCCCATGCGCCCCTCGGCGCCCTGCCCCGCGAGCTGGTCGACATTGGTCTGGGAGCGGCTCAGCCCGACGACCTGATGGCCCCCGGCCACGAGCCCGGCGACCACCCGCCGGCCGAGCACGCCGGTGGCGCCGCTGATGAATGCTTTCACGGCTGGAATCCTCCTTTCGAGATCACAGAGACCGCCGAAGCCTGTCCGTATCGCCTCCCATCGCCCGATCTCAGACCTCGTACCCGAAGCGCCAGGCGACGCCGTCCATCCCCAGCTCGCTCAGCCGCGCCTGGCGCAGCGCGGCGAAACGCGGCCGCATCTCGGCGAGGCTGTCGCCACCGAGCTTGTCGACCAGCGCGTCGGCGAGCACGAAGGCGACCATCGCCTCGCCGACGACCGCCGCGCGCGGCACAGCACAGAAGTCCGAGCGCTCGTAGCGCGTCGCCGCGGGCCGGCCGGTCGCCAGGTCGACCGATTCGAGCGGGGTCAACGTGGTCGAGATCGGCTTCATCGCGGCCGAGAGGACGATCGGCGCGCCGGTGCTGATGCCGCCCTCGATCCCGCCGGCGCGGTTGGACGCTCGCACGATCCGCTCGCCGTCCGGCGCCAGCTCAAAACGATCGTGGACCTCGGTGCCGCGGTGGCGGGCGTTGCCCCAGGCCGGGCCGA
>CAZCJG010000404.1:0-4033 GCA_964498575.1 uncultured Anaerolineales bacterium
ACAAGTTTACGGAGGGTACAATGCAGGGCCAAACCAGCACCGAACCATCCACCGCTCCCCCCAATCCACCCCCCTCCCCTCGATCCACCCCCCTCCCCTCGATCCACCCCCCTCCCCGAAATCTGTCCAATCCGCTCAATCCGCGTATCCGCTTGGCAATCCGTTGTGTGGTGCCTCACTCATACCGCAACGCCTCCACCGGCCGCAGCCCCGCCGCCCGGCTCGCCGGGTACACGCCGGAGATCAGCCCGACCAGCAGGGCGAAAGACGCCGCCACCACCACCGCCGCCGGCGACACCGTCGTCGTGAGCAGGCCGCTGTAGTTCACCGCCCAGGCGATGCCGGCGCCGAGCACGATGCCGGCGATCCCGCCCAGGGTGCTCAGCACCACCGCCTCGAGCAGGAACTGGGTCAGGATGTCGCTGCGCCGCGCGCCGACCGCCTTGCGGATGCCGATCTCGCGCGTGCGCTCGGTGACCGACACCAGCATGATGTTCATGATGCCGATGCCGCCGACGACCAGCGAGATCGCGGCGATGAAGCCCAGGAAGAGCGTCAGCGTGCCGCTGATGCTGCTGGCCACGTCCAGCAGGTCCTCCTGGGTGACCACCGAGAAGTCCGCGTCCGCGTCGTCGGCCAGCTTGTGGCGCCGGCGCAGGAGCGCGTCGATCTCGTCGGCCACGCTCGCCGACGCGCCTTCGGGGGCGACGGCGGTGATCCTGGACACGACCAGGTCGCCGCGCGCGTTGCGGCCGCCGGCGATGCGGTTCTGGACCGTGGTGAGCGGCGCCAGCACCGCGTTGTCGTTGTCGCCGAGAATCGTCGAGCTGCCCTGGGCGGCCATGACGCCGACGACGGTCAACGGCACCAGCCGGTTCTCCGGCCCGGCGGCGGAGACCTTGACCTGCTGGCCGAGCGGGTCGAAGCCGCCGAACAGGTCCTCGGCGATCTGGCTGCCGATGACCGCGACGTTGGCCTGGCCGCGCATGTCCTTCTCCTCGAAGAAGCGGCCGGCGGCGATCTCCACCGCCTGCGCCAGCGGGTAATCCAGCGTGACGCCGCGCACCTGGACGTTGAGGTTCTCGTCGGCGGCGATGATCTGGCTGCGGCGGCTGAGCTCCGGCGCGACGACCAGGGCGCCGGTGGCGCTGGCGGGATCGGCGATGGCCGCGGCATCATCCATCGTCAGCGTCGTCGCCCCGCCCCCGCCGCCGCGCACGCCGCCCGGCGCGGCGAACATGCCGGGCGTGACGAACAGCAGGTTGCTGCCGGCGCTGGTGACGCGGCTGGTGATCTGGCTGCTGGCGCCCTGGCCGATCGACACCAGCGCGATGACGGTGGCGACGCCGATGATCACGCCCAGCATCGTCAGGCCCGAGCGGATCTTGTTGGCGGCGATGCCTTCCCAGGCGACTTGCAGGTTTTCCGCCAGTGCGAAGCTCATCGGTTGCCTCCGCTGATGATCCGACCGTCGCGCATGCGCACGACGCGGTCGGCGCGCGCGGCGATCTCTTCTTCGTGCGTGACCATGATGATGGACAACTCGCGCTCGCGGTGCAGGCGGGCCAGGATGTCCATGATCTCCGCGCCCGCCCGCGAGTCCAGGTTGCCCGTCGGCTCGTCGGCCAGCAGGATGCCCGGGTCGTTGACCAGGGCCCGCGCGATCGCCACGCGCTGGGCCTGGCCGCCGGAAAGCTCGTTGGGCTTGTGGCCCAGCCGATCGCCCAGGCCGACCTGCCGCAAGAGCGCCTCCGCCTGGCGCCGCCGCTCGGCCATCGGCAGGCGCTGGCCGTCGCGGCGGTATTGCAGCGGCAGCATGACCTGGCGCAGCGCGGGCGTGCGCGGCAAGAGGTTGAAGGACTGGTAGACGAAGCCGATGCGCCGACTGCGCAGATCCGCCAGCTCCGACTCGCCCAGCTTGGCGACCTCGACGCCGTCCAGGGTGTAGGATCCCGAGCTCGGGACGTCCAGGAAGCCAATGATGTTCATCAGCGACGACTTGCCGCAGCCCGACGGCCCCATGATCGCCAGCCACTCGCCGCGCCGGATCCCGAGCGACACGCCGTCCAGCGCACGCACCTCGTTCTCGCCCAGGCGGTAGATCAGGGTGATGTCGGTCAGCTCGATCATCCCTTTGCTCCGTTCCATCGCCTGCTCATCCGCCCCGTTCCGCATCGCCAGTGGCTGCCGAGTGCCAAGAGATTCGAGGACGCGGGTCATGGCGGTGGACCTCCCATCAGGCCGCCGCCGAAGCGCGTGTCGGTCTCGCGCTGCCGGGCGGCGGGGACGACCACGACGTCGCCTTCGGCCAGGCCGGTCGTGACCCGCGTCTCGGCATCGCTCGACAGCCCCACCGTCACCGGGACGCGCCGGCTCGTGCCATCCCCCGCAACGACCTCGACGAACTGCTTGCCGTTCTCGGCCTGGATGGCGCGGCGCGGGACGATCAAGGCGTCGGCCTCGCGCGAGGTGACGATCGACACATCGGCGGTCATCCCGGCCCGTACCGGCACCTCGCCCGAGGGCCGCACGCGCACCGTGACCGGGTACAGCACCACCCCTGACGAGGTCTCGGCCAGCGGGGCGATGCGCACGACCTCGCCGTCGAGCGGCGTGTCAGGCAAGGCCGTGGGGACCACGCTCGCCGGCTGGCCGACGGCGATCCGGCCGATGTCGGTCTGGTCGAGCAGCACCTCGACCTCGAGCCGGGCGAGGTCGCCGAGGGTGATCGCGGCCGCCGTGGTCCCCACCTGCTGACCCACCTGGGTGTCGACCGCCAGCACCGTGCCGTCCATCGGCGCGACGAGCACAGCCTCCTCCCGCTTCAACCGAGCCTGTTCGACCTGGTTCTCCGCCGACGCGAGCTGGGCCCGCGCCTGCTTGACCTTGTCTTCCGCCGCCTTGAGCTCGGCCGCGCCGGGTCCCGCCAGCACCGCGGCCAGCTTCAGCTCGGCCAGGCGCACGGCGTCCTCGGCTTCCAGCACCGAGGCCTGGGCCTTGTCGCAATCCGCCTGCTCGGCGCGCTTGTTCTCCACCTTGCCGCATACCGCGTCGCGCTGCGACTGGACACCCCACCGGCCGTCCCGGGCCTGGTCGAGCTGGACCTTGGCGGTATCGACCTCGTTCTGGCCGGGACCCGCCCGCAGATCCTCCAGGCTGGCCTCGGCCGCGGCCAGGCTGCTCGCCGCGCCTTCGCGGCCGCTCCCGGCCGAAGCCAGCGCCAGCTCCAGGTCGCGCGGGTCCAGCCGCGCCAGCGCCTGGCCCTTGGTGACGACGTCCCCCGCTCGCACCAGGACCTCGGCCACTCGGCCCGAAGTCCCGAACGCCAGCGCCATCTCGGTCGCCGGCGCCAGGCTGCCGGTCGCATCCACGGCGAGGGTCAACGTATCCTTGCGGACCACTGCGGTCTCCTGCGCGGCGGTCTCGGTCTCGGTGGCGGATCGCTGCGTCCACCCATAATAGGCAATGGCGGCGATAGCGACGACCACGACCGCCGCCACGATCTTCTTCAACATATTGCATCCTCCTTTCAACGCTGCCTGCGCATGCCAGGCGCCCGGAATTGTATCGAATCGGGCACCTGAGGATGTTGGGGGATTGTGAAGAAGTGAGGGAGAAGCCGTGAAACAGGGAGGAAACGCTATTATACGCTCCCGCAAGGAGCTTCTTCACCATGCCCGATTCCGCCACCCCGACAGCGCCAAGCGGCGCGCTGGGCCACAACGCCTTCGACGGCTACCGCGAGCTGATGGACCGCTGCGCCGGCCTGCCGGCGATCGTCACCGCGATCGTCCATCCCTGCGACGATGTCTCGCTGGCGGCGGCGGTCGAGGCGGCGGCGGCCGGCCTGATCGTCCCGATCCTGGTCGGCCCGGCCCACAAGATCCGCGCGGTCGCGGAGGGCGCCGGGCTGGACCTCGCGCCGTGGCGCCTGGTCGATGTTCCGCACAGCCATGCCGCGGCGGCGCGCGCGGTCGAGCTGGTCCGCGCGGGCGAGGCGGAGGCGCTGATGAAGGGCAGCCTGCACACCGAC
>CAZCJG010000405.1:0-4009 GCA_964498575.1 uncultured Anaerolineales bacterium
CCTCGTCGACTGCCCGTCTGGCGCCACTCCCGACGCGCTGCAGCTCGCCTTCTGGCCGGACTCGCCGCGCGAGCGTGCCGCAAGCGCGCTCACCAGCACCGTCGCCCGGGCCCGCGGCGCGCTTGGCGCGGGCGCCATCCGCTTCGATGCAGGCCGCTACACCCTCGCCCGCGGCGCCGGCTACACCTGCGACCTGGACGACCACCGGCGCCATCTCGCCGCCGCCGCATCGACGATCGACGACGAGCGCCGCGCCGCCCACCTCGAGTCCGCCCTCGCCCTCATCCGCGGCGAGTACCTCGACGGCCTGGCCTACGACTGGGCAGTCACCCGTCGCCATGCGGTGGAGCACGACATCACCGAGGCGGCGCTCGCCCTGGCCGGCGTCCACGCCCGCCTGTACGACTGGCCCGCGGCCGTGCGCCGCTACCGCCAGGTCGTGGCCATCGACCCGCTGCGCGAGGACGCCCACCGCGGCCTGATGCACTGCTACGCCGCCCAGGGCAACAGGGCGATGGCGCTGCGCCAGTACGCGGAGCTGTCGGACCTGCTCGACCGCGATCTCGGCGTGCTGCCGGATCCCCGCACCGTGGCGTTGCACCGGGCGCTTCGGCTGGATCGGCCCGAGCCTGCCGGCTGAGGCTGTCGTAGAGCGAAGCTGGCAATTTTCGGACAGGGTGTCCACAATCCCGGCTCACGCTCGTCTCCCTTGCCGAGGACCAAGCGTGCATCTTTACGGATCGACATCAATGCCCCGCACCACCGCCAGACCACCAGCCAGCCCATCCGCCGCATCGGCCATCGAAGCCGACGACAGGCGGCTGTATGAGGAGCTGGTGCGCGACTACTCGCGCCCCGTCTTCGACTACCTCTGGCATATGACCGGCGACCGGGCATTGGCGGAGGACCTGGCGCAGGACGTGTTTGAGTCGGCGCTCGTCCACATCGGTGGGCTGCTCTACCCGGATCGGGCGCGGAGCTGGCTGTTCGCGATCGCGGCGAACAGGCTGCGGGACCACTGGCGGCGCAAGCGGCTGATCCGGTGGCTGCCGATCGAGTCTGTTCACGCGGCGCCGAACGACCAGCGCGGACTGAGCGCGGATACGATCGACGTCCAGACCGCGCTGGACCAGCTCAAGGCCGAGGACCGCGCGGTGCTGGTGCTGTGCGGGATCGGCGGATTCACGGTGGCCGAGGCCGCGGAGTCACTCGGCATCACTAAAGAGGCGCTGGCCAAGCGCTGGCAACGCGCCAGCCGGCGATTCAACGAGGCGATGGAGGGTAGGCGACGATGAGCACTACCTGGGATACACCGATGACCTGCGAGCAGGCGATGATCGACATCATCGACGCGCTGTCTGGTCCAATGAGCGAAGAGCTTGAGCAACACCTGCTCGAGTGCGAGAGCTGTGCAAGGGAGTATGAAATGGCATTGAACACGAAGATGACCCTGTTGTTGGCAGAGTCACCCGAGCCGAGCAGGCTGTTCGGCTACCGGATCGCCCGCGGCACCCGCGCGGCACATGCGGCCGCGGGAGCCGGCGCGCAGTCCAGCGCCAGCCCGACGATCCCGCGCCCGGCCTGGCGCTTCAGCCCGATCGACGCGGTCCTGCTGCTCGTGGTGGCCGTTGCCCTGCCGCTCGCGGTGATCGGGCTGGGGGGGCGAGGGTGGATCGTCGGCCCGGCCGTGGCGCCAAGCCCGACTGCGACACCGACCGCGCCGGCCATGACCACGCCGCCCGCAGTGCCGGGCGCGCACGATCCCTACCCCGGCCCGACCGCGACACCGCCCGTCGTGGCCACGGTCGAGATCGACATCGGTGACGCCCCGGAGGCGGTGCGGCGCACAAAGGCGGCGCTGGACGCACGGGACATCGCGGCTATCCGCGGGTGGGCTCCCAGCGGAGGCCTGCCCGTCGCCAGGGCCGGGGGCATGGAGCCGGGGCTTGCGCTGTCGCCCGGCGATCTCGGCGACATGCTGGCCGCCGCGTGGGAGGACGGAGCGTCACCCCCGAGGGTCGAGGGCTACTTCTGTGCCGATGAGGCTGTGGAGGACGGCAAGGAGTGCGTGAAGACGATCGTCGTCATCAGCGGGATTGGCGACGTCTATCGCCTGCCGGGCCCGACGCCAACGCCACTCCCGAGTCCCTACGGCGCCCCGCGACCGGACTCCATCGACCTGCGTGTCGCGGCTTGGTCCGTCGCCTACGTCGAGACCGAGGGCGTCTATCTGACGACGTGGTGGACGCCGCCGGGGGATCCGACCGCCGCCGATGATTACGCGATGTTCTTGGCCATGCTTGCAGGGGAGTACGAGCCCTTCTACGTGATTCGCTGAGCGGCGCGATCAGCAGAGCGCGGGTCGTGAGGCCCGCGCTCTGCGGTGCTTATGCTACGGCCTCGGCGGCGGCGGCTTCAACGGCGTCTCCTCACCACCGGGCGCCCCGCCGCCCGGTGGATTGTCCGGCGGCGGGGTCGGTGTCGGCTCGTCGGCGAAGACGACCGGCGGGCCGGCGGGATCGGAGCCACTCGGTGACTGCCAGCCGGGCGCAGCCACGAGCGCCAGCACGGCAGATCCCACAATCAGCACGGCAAATCGAAACAACAACACAACTACCTCCTGATAGACTAGGCCGGCACACAACGCGCCGGCACGGCGCGGCACCTGGTACACTCGCCAGGTGCCGCGCCTTTGTTGTTGTGACGCCTGGTAGGTGCATCCGATGCGCATCAAGGCAGCATGAGCAATTCATAGCCGATTTGTATAGTGGGTCGGCGCCATCATTGCGCCATCATTGCGACACACGCGTTGCCAGCGGGACGAAAGGCCTGATGGATCATGCTTGACGCCCCGGCGCGGATGATCGCCCCCAAAGTTATTAACATGTAAAGGCTTTGAAAAATAAGTGAACTGATTTTGAAGTATAGAACACTTGTGCTATAATTTTCTTGCCTACAAAGACAACGGCGACCGCCAGTGCTGCGAACACTCGCGGTCGCCATACCAGCCAAAGTGAGGTAACACAAGTGGCTAGCGACACCAATTCTACTCTCCTCTCCGTTACTGCAACGATCCCCCTGGACGGACACGTGCCGGCCGGGCCGCCTCTCCATCGGTGGGTCGGTGCCTCGAACTTCGCGCGGTGCGCCGACCAGGTCGGCGGGCTGGACGATTTGTTCATGCTCGATCACGAGTGCCCGATCTGCGGCGCCGAGCTGAACGAGATCGCGCGCCGCACCCATGGCGCGATGGACCACCTCTACGCATGTTTCTTCGCCGGATCGCCGGTGTCGTTCGGCGGCTGGCAAGCCGAGCTGGGTCAGGCGGCCTACGACACCGAGCAGGCGGTGCTGGCAGATGTGCCCGCCGACCGCCACGTGCGCGAGACCGGGGCGACCTACAGCATCCACCCGACCACGCGCCAGCGGCAGCGGATCACCGTCGGCGGCCGGCACTTCGCCGTGGGCGACCACGTGGCGGTGCTGGCGCGGTCGGTGGCCGGGCAGGACGCCGAGGGCCGCCACGTGGTGTGCACCGGCTACGTGACCGGGATCGCCGAGCGGCGCGACGACTACAACATCACGCCGCGCGAGGTGACGCTCGATCTCGCCGGCGTGCTCTCGCCGAGGGGCGACCAGATCGACGGATTGCGCACCGCGACCGTAGCGGCCGAGCTGGTGGCGCAGATCGGGACGCGGGAGCTGCCGCTGTGAGCGCCCGCACGAACGGCAACGGATCGACCAACAGCCTGCACGGGGTAACTCCCGTGCAGGCCCTTCGGGAGGGCACCGGCGAGCTGCTGACCGCCGCCGGTGTGAGCGCCGAGGCTCTTGAAGCCTACGCCCGGGCCCGACACCGCCGGCCGGCGCTGGCCTTGGAGCTCGAGGAGCTGCTACAGGTGTTGGCCCTTGACCACCCGCAGCTCGCCTGCGTGCTGGCCGAGATGGCGGCGTGCGATACCACCATCGACCACGCCGAGACCGGCCTGGCCGGCGCCTTCGCGGACGA
>CAZCJG010000406.1:0-4000 GCA_964498575.1 uncultured Anaerolineales bacterium
GGAAGCCGGTCATCACCTCGTCGAAGATCAGCACCGCGCCGGCCTCGTCGCAGATCGCGCGCAAGCCGGCCAGGAAGCCCGGCGCGGGCGGCACCAGGCCCATGTTGCCGGCCACCGGCTCGACGATGACCGCGGCGATCGCGTCCCGGTGCAGCTCGAAGATCCGCTCGACCTCCGCGACATCGTTGTAGGGCGCGGTCAGCGTATCCGCCGCCGCGCCGCGCGTCACGCCCGGCGAGTCCGGCAAGCCGAGCGTGGCGACGCCCGAGCCGGCGGCGACGAGCAGGCCGTCGGCATGGCCGTGGTAGCAGCCCTCGAACTTGAGGACCTTTTCCCGCCCGGTGAAGGCGCGCGCGACCCGCAGCGCGCTCATCGTCGCCTCGGTGCCCGAGCTGACGAAGCGGATGCGCTCGATCACCGGCATCGCCTCGACGATCAGCTCGGCCAGGCGGCTCTCCAGCGCCGTCGGCGCGCCGAAGCTCGTCCCGCGTGCCGCCTGTTCACCAATGGCACGAACCACGCCGGGGTCGGCGTGGCCGAGGATCAGCGGTCCCCACGAGCCGACGTAGTCGACGTAGCGGTGGCCGTCCGCATCCCAGATGTAGGCGCCCTCGCCCCGCGCGACGAAGAGCGGCGTGCCGCCGACCGCGCGAAAGGCGCGCACGGGGCTGTCTACTCCTCCTGGCAAGAGCTCGCGGGCGCGGGCGAAGAGCGTGGCGGACTGGTCGAACATCGGCGGCGAGTATATCCTAAGCGCGGGAATCGGATCAACTCGCCGGCGCAAGGCGCCGGCCATTCGGCGCCGGCGGCAGAGTGTCGGTAAACGATGCGAGTGGAGGAGGAGTCAAGTCGATGAGCCGCTACGAACGCTTCGCCGAGCGCTACGCTGCTGGCGAGGTACCCTGGGACCATGCCGATCCGCCGCCCGAGGTGCTGGCCTACGTCCCCACCCTGCCGCCGGGCCGGGCGCTGGACCTCGGCTGTGGCTACGGCCGCGCCACGCTCTTCATCGCCGGGCTGGGCTGGCAGGTCGACGGGGTGGATTTCGTCCCCGCCGCGGTGCGCGAGGCGCGGGCGCGGGCGGAAGCGGCGGGCCTGGCGGACCGCGCTCGCTTCCACGAGGGGAACATCGCCCACCTGGACTTCCTCGCCGGCCCCTACGACTTGGCGCTGGACGTCGGCAGCATGCACAGCCTCAGCCAAGCCGAGCTGCGCGGCTACCACGCCGGCCTGCTGCGCCTGCTCGCCCCCGGCGGGGTCTACCTGCTCTTCGCGCACCTCCAGGACAAGGATCAGGACCCCCTCTCGGTCGGCATCGCGGCCTTTCCATCGGAGGCCGCGGGGACAACGGGCACCGGGAATGCCGACCTGCCGCGCTGGCTCGACGAGGCGCTCATGCGCAAGGTCTTCGCCGTGGGGTTCACGCTGGAACGAGTGGAGTACGGCACGACGCAAGTCGCGGGCAAGCCGCCGTGGCCTTCGGGCTGGTTCTGGTGGCGGCGGGCGAAGGCCAACCTTGAGTGAATCGAACCAATGGAATACAGGTTCGAGACCAGCCCTTTGGATTGCATCACAGCGTATACGCGTTGCGAAGGGCGACGGGACGTGATGATGCGTGGGACACAACCTGGCTCTCCTCCGTGCCATGGACAACACCGGTGGGCGGAATCGCAGTAACACCCGACGGGCGAGACTTGCTCGTCGCAACTCAGAGCTACTATCGGCGCGACCGCCCGTGCAGTGGTGGGGACTTCTTCGCGGTATCCAAGGGTTGGGGGCGGAGGTCGAAGGCGAGGCGCTCGCGGCGATGGCGAGCCGGCCGGAGGACTACCACCACGCACCGGAAGCGGCGGCGCCGGCGGGCATCTACGGTCAGATCGCAGTCGCGCTGCCCCGCCCGAAGGCGGCGTTCTGGGGCGGGCGGTGATCGGGTGACCGGGGTATCAAGCCGAGGTGCGGCCGAGGCGCAAGGCTCCCGGGCGACCCGCGCCCCGGCCGCAGGGCTTGAGCGATCGCGCTTCCGCTAGTACTCCATCACCCGCGGCAGCGCGCCGGCTTCCTTGATCCAATCCCCCACTTGGGATTCCGTCGGCAGCTTGCGCACCAGGCGCTTGTCGCCGTTGATCTCCAGCATCTTCTGGTAGAGGTTGGCGGCGTTGCGCTGGGCCAGCTCGGGCACCGTGTCCACGCCGGAGGCTTCGAGCAGGTCGGAATACTGCTCGCCGATGCCCTTGACGCGGGCGAGGTCGACGCGGTTCGCCCACTTCAGGATCAAGGTGTCGGTGATGCCGGTCTCGGCCGCGACCTCTTTGCGGCCCTTGCGGGTGGCGCAGCGGGTCAGGAAGGCTTCCGGCGTGGCATAGCCGGCATCGGTCAGCTTCTGGGCGTAGACGGTGCTGACGCCCTCGATCTCGGTCAGGTTGCGCATGGTTTTGTGCTCCTCGTTCAGGTTGGTGCGTGGGATGGGTAAGGATGGTGGTCTGGGACGCCACCACCTGCGGTCTTTGCGATGGCTGCCGGACCGCGGCTATTATATCCGCTTCGCGCCTGTGTTCAAGGAGCCCGCATGGTCACCCACATCGTCCTCTTCAAGCTGGCCGACCCCTCGGCCGAGAGCATCGACCGCACCCGCGCCATCCTCCTGGGCATGCGCGGGGAGATCGACGTGCTGCGCGACATCGAGGTCGGCGTCGACGCGCTGCACACCGAGCGGTCCTACGACCTCGCCCTGGTCACCCGCTTCGACACCTGGGACGACTATCGAGCCTACCGCACCCACCCCTACCACGTCGATCCGGTCCTGAAGCACATGCACACCGCGGCCACCACGGCGGCGGTAGTGGACTACGAGACACCCTAGCGCGGCGCGTCCCATTCGGCGCCCCGGCATGCCACAAGGAGCCCCGACATGTCCCTCTTGATCCGCGAGTTCACCGACGACGACTACCCCGCCGCCGTCTCGATCGGCAACCGGGCCTTCCCGGAGTATCCCGACTCCATCGACGAGTGGCGCCACCGCGACCGCCATCGCGGCCCGGCGGTGCGCTTCCAACGCTACGTCGCCGAACAGGACGGGCACATCGTCGCCTTCGGGAGCTTCGGCCAGGACGAGGGGATGTTCCACCCTCGCAAGTTCGGGGTCGAGGTGACGGTCGATCCCGACCAGCGCCGGCGCGGCATCGGCGGCGCGCTCTACGACCACCTGATCGACGCGCTGGCGCCGCTGGACCCCCTGGCGCTATGGGCCGAGGCGCGCGAGGACCATGCCGAGAGCATCCGCTTCGCCACCCGGCGCGGCTACGTGGAGGCGATGCGGCAGTGGGAGAACCATCTGCGGATGGAGGACTACGACCCGAACGCCTTCGCCGGCACCATCGAGCGCGTCGAAGCCTCGGGCATCGCGCTGTCCACCTTCGGCGCGCGGCGCGCGGCCGATCCGGACTTTTTCGACAAGCTCTTCGACCTGGTCAACCAAGTCCATCTGGACGTGCCTTCGCCGGATCCGGCGACCCCGATGGACCGCGACAACTTCATCGCACGGCTCAAGGCCAGGCCGGGCATGTTGCCGGAAGGCTATGCCATCGCCGTCGATGGCGACCGCTACGTCGGCCTGAGCACGCTGTACCGCGCCGAGCTCGAGAGCTTCCTCTACACCGGCCTTACCGGCGTGCGGCGGGAGTACCGCCGGCGCGGCATCGCCCTGGCGCTCAAGTTGAAAGCGCTGAACTATGCGCGCGAGATCGGCGCCCCGCTGGTCAAGACCTGGAACGCCTCGACCAACGTCGGGATGCTGGAGATCAACGCGGCGCTGGGCTTCAAGAAGCAGCCGGCCTGGATCTCCTACAAGCGGGTGCTGCACCCCGGCGAGGAGGCAGGTGAGACGCCCGTCGCGGGCGACACGGCGGCATAGCTGTGGCACATTAGCCATAGCACTCGGACGGGGTGGGGTGACAGGGTCGGGTGACAGGGTCGGGTGACAGGGTCGGGTGACAGGGTCGGG